>NZ_JBWKPU010000025.1:0-94625 GCF_059418405.1 Pseudomonas sp. GW821-FHT09A09 | reverse complement strand
CCCCCCCCCCCCCCCCCCCCCCCCCCCCCCCCCCCCCCCCGGGCTCCTACAGGGGATGATGATGGGGTATCAATGCAGTCAATTAAATTGCACGCAATTGAATTGCCTACTATGTTTACCCCACTTCTCTCTATCGAGGCATTGCCATGAGCAACAACCTGCTGAGCATCCCGTGCACCACCATCAAGGGTGAGCAAAAGACCTTGGCCGATTTCGCCGGCAAGGCCATCCTGGTGGTCAACACCGCCAGCAAGTGTGGCTTCACCCCGCAGTACAAGGGTCTTGAGCAACTGTGGCAGCAATACAAAGACCAGGGCCTGGTGGTGCTGGGCTTTCCCTGCAACCAGTTCGGCAAGCAGGAACCGGGTAACGAAGGGGCCATTTCCGAATTCTGCGAGCTGAACTTCGGCGTCAGCTTCCCGCTGTTCAAGAAGATCGACGTGAATGGCAGCGAGGCCCACCCACTGTTCGTGCAGCTCAAGAAGCAGGCGCCGGGGTTGCTGGGTTCCAAGGGCATCAAGTGGAACTTCACCAAGTTCCTCATCGGTCGCGACGGGCAGGTGGTCAAGCGCTTTGCCCCGACCACCAAGCCCCAGGACCTGACCCAAGAGATCGAAGCCCTGCTCAAATGACCGCCGCCCCGACCGTGTCCCTCGCCCTGGACGACCAGCTGTGCTTCAAGCTCTATGCCGCTTCACGGGCGGTGACCCGCGCCTACAAGCCGATGCTGGATGAGCTGGGCCTGACCTACCCGCAATACGTGGCAATGCTGGTGTTGTGGGAATGGC
The DNA here is from genome assembly GCF_059418405.1 of Pseudomonas sp. GW821-FHT09A09. Lineage (NCBI taxonomy): Bacteria > Pseudomonadati > Pseudomonadota > Gammaproteobacteria > Pseudomonadales > Pseudomonadaceae > Pseudomonas > Pseudomonas sp. GW821-FHT09A09. Next base: position 93,837 of record NZ_JBWKPU010000025.1, on the reverse strand, counting down.
ATGCCAAAAAGCCCGCGCAGCCTACGGTCAAGGCGCTGGGTGAGCGGCTGATGCTCGACTCCGGCACCCTGACGCCACTGCTCAAGCGTCTTGAGCAGTTGGGCTGGGTCAAGCGTCAGCGCAGCGCGTTAGACGAGCGCGAAGTGCACTTGGGGTTGAGCGAGGGGGGCGTCAGGTTGCACGACCAAGCCCATCGCCTGAAGACCCGCTTGCTCTGTGACAGTGGCGTCGACCTGAACCAGGCCGATGCCCTGCGCAATGGCCTGGATCAATTGCTGGCGCAGATCAAAGGCTTGTCGTCCTAGGCACCCAAAGGTCCAGCAACGCATTGAGTTCCTCACGGCGAAATGGCTTGGCCAGGTAATCATCCATCCCGGCCGCCCGGCAGCGTTCGCGCTCTTCCGACAGCGCGTTGGCGGTCAGGGCGACAATGGGCAGGTCCGGCCAGCGCCCGCTGCGGCGGATCTGCCGGCTCGCCTCGTAGCCGTCCATCACCGGCATGTTGCAGTCCATCAACACCATGTCGAAGCGCTGCTCTTCCAGGCGCTTGAGCGCCTCGCCGCCGTGCGCCGCCACGATCACTTCGCAGCCCAGCTTGCCGAGCATGCCCTTGGCCACCAGTTGATTGACCGCGTTGTCCTCCACCAGCAGGATGCGCGCCCGGTGCGCCAATGGCGGGGATTCCATCTGGATGGGGTCGAGGATCAATTGCGTATCGCTGCGCAGGTTGCGCTGCAGGATCTGGTACAGCGCATTGCGGCTCAAGGGGCGCGCCTGCTGCTGTAACGGCGCCAAAGCAGCGACTTCTTCACTCGGCATGAAGTTGCCGTAGGCGGTGACCAGCAGGATCGGGGCGCTGCTGGTCGGGCGCAGGCGGAACAGGCACTCGGGGCAATCCGTGATCAGCAGGTCGGGGGGCGGGCCGCTCACATCTTCTTGGCGCGAATAGCAGCGCGGTGTCAGCCCCCAGTGGGGCAGAAGGGTGGTGAGCAGTTCCGTGAGGCCACTGTCAGCGCTGGTAATAGCGATCACCTCACCCGCCAGGGGCGCGTACCGAGCCGCCGGCAGATGGGTGGGCAGCGGCAGGTCTGCACAGAACTGGCTGCCAAAGCCCACTTCCGAGCTGATACTCAGCCGTCCCTTCATCGCCTCACACAGGTTATGCGTCAGCGCCAGGCCCAGGCCCGTGCCGCCAAATTGGCGCGTGATGCCCGCACCGGCCTGGGTAAAAGGCTGGAAAATCTTGACCTGCGCTTCCTGGGCAATGCCGATGCCGGTGTCACACACTTCAATTTTCACCTGGCCGTCATGGGCGCTCAGGCGCACGTCGACGCGGCCGAAGCGGGTGAACTTTAAGGCGTTGGAAAGCAGGTTGCTGACGATCTGCCGTACGCGTGTCGGGTCACCGATAACCTGGGCGGGAAATTGCGGGTCGATCAGGCAGGTCAGCTCGACACTCGGTGCGGCGTTCTGTGACAGCAGGTTGGCGGTGTCTTCCACCAGGGCACCGAGGTCGAACGGGATGCGCTCAAGCTCCAACTGCCCGGCGTCGAACTTGGACAGGTCGAGGATATCGTTGAGCAACTCCACCAACACCTTGCCGGAGTCGTGGGCGATGGACAGTTGCTGGCGCTGCTCGGCATTCAGCGGGCTGTCCAGCGACAGCGCGATCATGCCCAGCAAGCCGTTGAGGGGCGTGCGGATCTCATGGCTCATGTTGGCCAGGAACGCCGCCCGCGCCTGGGCCATGCCCAAGGCGGTCATCTTGGCCGCTTCCAGCTCGTCGTTGGATTGGCTCAAGCGTTGGTTGCTGGCCTTGAGTTCCAGGGTGCGCGCCGAGACGATGTCTTCCAGTTGCCCCAGGTATTCGGTAAGGCGGTCCTCGGCGTGGCGGCGTTGCTGGATTTCGGTCTCCATGTTTTCGAATTGCTGGTTGGCGACGTTCACCAATACGCCAATCTCATCGTTTTCGTGCCCGGGCGGGCAATCCAGATGAGCCTGTTTGCTGGTGCTCAGGGCGCGAATAATGCGCACCAACGGTTGGGTCAGCATCACGTAGAACAGGCCCAACAGGATCCCGGTCAGCAGCAGGCTACGGGCAAAACCGTTGAGCAGGGTGATTTCCGCACGATGCAGGAAGCGGCTGCCAAAGGCATAGGTGTCCACATCCAGGCGCAATACGCCGAGGGAGTCGTTGGGCATATGGCTGAGGAACAGCCGGTCTTCAAAGTGACGGCTGGCGCCAAACAGGAAGTCGCTGATGGGGCGGTAGGAGCTTTCCTTGCGTGGCCGGTCAACGTCGGCGAGTACCACGCCATTGTTATCGATCAGTTGGGCGTGGGTGATCGCAGGCGAGTGCAGCAAGCCCAAGGTGAGTTCCTGGGCTAGCTCGGCGTCAATGTTGTAGGCAATGCGTGAGGCGGGATTGTGGCTGATTTCGATCAGCGAACGAATTTCACGGTTGATGGATGCGTCTTCGCTGGCATAATCGATACCGATTTGGATCAGGCTGAGCAAGGTTCCCAAGACGAAACCGACCAGCACAGTCAATCTGGCTTGTTTATAAGACAAGCGGTGGGCGAACTTGATATCCATCGAGTGTTGAACCACTTCACGTTTCCCTTCGCCCGGCAAGCATAGCTGAACATCCACAGGCTCTGGCTTGGCCGGCATGAATCGTTTTTTTACGCAGCCTCATGCGGTCTGCCGCAGGGTTGCCAATACGCCATCTTTTGCAAGAACTTGCCAGAGGAATAATCGTGGATTCTCGATTGAATGCCTTTCTTGAGCGGGCCGACGCGGTACTTGCTCGCCTGGAACCCTTGTTGCCTGCGCCGCGCCAAGCCATCGACTGGAACCAGTGCCTCGCCGCCCGTTGGCAGCGCGAAGGTCGCACCGGCTTCCTGTTGCCACTGGAAGTGAGCCTGGACATGCGCCTGTCCGACCTGATCGGCGTGGACAAGCAACGCGAGCAACTGGCCCGTAATACCCAACAATTCATCGACGGCCTGCCCGCCAACCACGCGCTGCTGTGGGGCTCGCGTGGCACCGGCAAATCATCGATGGTGCGCGCCTTGCTGGCCCAGCACGCCAAGGCCGGTCTGCGCCTGATCGAAATCGAACGCGACCACCTGGCCGACCTGCCGCGAGTGGTGGAACAGCTGATCAAGCTGCCGCAGCGTTTTATCCTGTTCTGCGACGACCTGTCATTCGAAGCGGGCGAAGGCGACTACCGCGTGCTCAAGAGCGTGCTGGACGGCTCCCTCGAGCAGGCACCGGAAAACGTATTGCTGTACGCCACCTCCAACCGTCGTCACCTGGTGCCGGAAAACCAGAGCGACAATGACAACTGGAAGCGCGTGGATGGCGAGCTGCACCCAAGCGAAGCGGTGGAAGACAAGATCGCTTTGTCTGACCGTTTTGGCCTGTGGCTGTCGTTCTACCCGTTCACCCAGGAACACTTCCTGGACGTGGTCGAGCACTGGATCGGCGAGCTGGCGAGCAAGGCCGGCCTGCAATGGCAGCGTGACGAGGCTCTCGACATCCTTGCTGTGCGCTGGGCCACCGGGCGCGGCAATCGCAACGGCCGGTGTGCCTACCAATTCGCCCGTTACTGGGTGGGCCTCAAATTGCTGGAGCGTCAACCATGATCGATCTACAACACGCCGGCACGGGCCTGGATGGCTATGCCATGTTGTGCGCGCAGTTGGAATCACTGCTGGCGGATGAGCGGGATTTCATTGCCAACAGCGCACAGTTTTCCGCGTTCCTCTTCAATCAGCTGGACGACCTGAACTGGGCCGGCTTTTACCTCAATCGCAATGAAGAGTTGGTGCTCGGGCCGTTCCAGGGCCAGATCGCCTGTGTGCGTATTCCTTTCGGTCGTGGCGTGTGCGGCGCGGCGGCGGCATCGCGGCAAACCCAGCGGGTAGAGGACGTGCATGCGTTCCCTGGGCATATCGCCTGCGACAGCGCCTCTAACAGCGAGCTGGTGGTGCCGTTGGTCAAGGACGGCAAGTTGATTGGCGTCCTTGACCTGGACAGTCCGTCGTTGGCGCGCTTTACCCCTCAGGATCAAGCCGGTATCGAACAGTTGGCGGCCATTTTCCTGAAACTGACCGACTGCTGATCGATGAGGCAGGGGCTGGCCCCTGCCTTTTATTGGCTGTTGAGTTCCTGAAGCTGCAGATGGAGCATGCGTTCCAGTTCCTGCATAAGCGTTTCCAGGGACTTCACCGCGGCATCGATCATTGAACGGTCATCGCCGTTGGCACAGGCTTGCTCCAGCGCTTCGCACTGTGCGGCCAGTGTGGTCGCCTGGACGATGCGCGCGGCGCCCTTGATCTTGTGGGCCTGTTCGATGATGTCCTGTGGTGGCGCCTGTCGGGCCCGCAGGGTCACCAGCTCCTGACGATCCTGGCGACTGCTGGTCAGCAGTTCCTCCAGCAAACGCCTGCTCAAGTGCGGATCACCATCGGTCAGTGCATCCAGGCAGCCAAGGTCCAGCCGCTGGTTGGCGGGTTGCGGAACAATATGTGCCAGTTGCCGCTCCAGCGCCGTGAGGCTGATGGGTTTGAACAGGCAGTCGTTCATGCCCGCCTCAATGCAGCGCAGTTTTTCTTCCGGCTGCGCATTGGCCGTAAACCCCACTATCACGCAGGGCGTCAGCTGTTCGCGTTGCTCGTATTCACGAATCGAGCGGCTGAGTTCGTAGCCGTTCATGATGGGCATGTTGCAGTCGGCGATCACCAGGTCGAAACGGTCCTGACGCCAGGCCTGGAAGCCGGCAGCGCCGTTCTGGGCGGCTGTGAACTGATGGCCCAGGTACCCCAACTGTTGACACATGAGCAAGCGGTTGGCGGGATGGTCGTCCACCACCAACACATTGAGCACCGGGGCTTTTGTGCAGGGTTCGGGCTTGAGCTCATCGACGGCCGGTACCGGCTGCAAGCAGGTCATTTTCAAGCCAACATGCACTTGGGTGCCGACCATTGGCACGCTGTTGAGACTCAACTGCCCCCCCATCATCGAGCACAGGCTGCGGCAGATCACCAACCCCAGGCCGGCGCCGCTTCTTGCCAGATGCCCTGAGTTATCGGCTTGGGCGAAGGGCGCGAACAACCGTTGCTGGTCTTCACGGCTGATACCTATACCGGTGTCTTCGACCACCAGCTTCATTTCGATCTGCTGTGGCAGGTCGGTCGCATGCACCGCGACCTTGACGCTTACCTGGCCACGTTCAGTGAACTTGATGGCGTTGCTGATCAGGTTTGAAAGCACTTGCTTGAAGCGCAAGGGGTCGATCAGCACGGCGATGTCGTCAAGCTGCGGGTTGAACTCCAGCGACAGGCTGAGGGTTTTCTGCCGGGCCAGGCCGTCGAAGACCCGCACTACGGACTCGATCACTTCTCGCAGGTTGACCCGTTCTGGCGTGAGGCTCAGTCGCCCGGATTCGATACGGGCAATGTCGAGGATATCGCCGATCAACTCCAGCAGATCCTTGGCCGAGTTGTACGCCACTTCGATGGCAGGACGATCGAGATGACCCTGGTCGGCTCGCTTGAGGGTCAGTTCGAGCATGCCGATCACTGCGTTCATCGGGGTGCGGATTTCGTGGCTCATCGTCGCGAGGAAGGTGCTTTTGGCGCGGTTGGCCTCATCTGCTCGCTCCTTGGCGGCACGCAACTCATCAAACAGTTGGCGCCGCTCGCTGATGTCGATCCAGCCACCAATGATGCCCTGTACCTCGCCGACAGAGTCGCGATAGGGAAGGATCCAATGATAGATCGTCAGTTTTTTCCCGTGGATATGCAGTACGCGATCAAGGATCAGCGGGTTGCCTTCGGCCACGACCCGCTGGTAATCAGCATGGTATTGCGCAGCTTCCGTCTCCAGGGCCATGTTCATCTGGATCACGCTTTTGCCGATCACGTCTTCGCGTTTGACCCCGAACACTTGCAGGTAACTGTCATTGCAGGTCTGCAGCAAGCCCTTGCGGTCGCGTACGTAGATCGGGTGCGGCGTTTCATTGACCAGCGCGCGCATGAACTCGAACTGATCGTTGAGGGCCCGTTCGGCCATTTGTCGATGCTTGATCTGGCGGCGCATATACGCGTTCCAGGTCAGGGAAATCAATAGCAGCAGGCCAGTGCCGATGACGATCTGGGCTATCAGGTGATGGTAGTTGCGCCAGTAGCTGTCGGAGGCGGCGGTATAGCCACACCAGCGGCTGTTGATCACCCCCAATTCATCCGGGGCGATGCTTAGCAGCGCCTTGTCCAGGATCGAACTCAACTCGACGGCGCGGCGTGACGTCGCCAGCGCAAAGGTGGCAGGCAGCGTGCCGATACTGCTGCTGATCTGCAGTTTGTCCTGGAACACCTGGGAAGACAGGAAGTAGTTGGCGATCACCAGCGAGTTCACGGCACCGTCGACGTGCCCTTGTGCGAGCAGTTCCGATGCCTTGAAGGTGTCACTGGCTTCCACCCGCTGTATCTGCGGGAAGTCCCGTTGCAGGATGTGCTCCAGCGGGTTGCCTTGGGTAATTGCCAGGCGTTTGCCCGCCATCTGCTCCAGGTTCGAGGGGGCGTTGGGCTCTTTGCGCGTCAGCAGCACGTAGGAGTTTTCCAGGTAGGGACGGCTGAAATTCAGCTGGGCCTCTCGTTCGATACTTGGGGCGATCGCGCCGATGATGTCGGCTTTGCCCCGGTTGACCTGATCGATCATGCCGTTGATTTCACGACTGCGCTGGATCTGGAAACGCAATCCGGTACGCAGGCGAATCAACTCCAGCAAGTCGGCGGTAATCCCGCGAAAGGTGTCGTCTGCATCGAAGAATGTCAGTGGCGCGAAGGTCTCGTTCACAATGACGTTGACCACTGGGTGATCCTTCAGCCAACGCTCTTCGCGCGGCGTCAGCTGCAGCTTTTTATCCGTCAGCAGGATATCGCTGCCGGCGCTCCAGCGCTTGGCGATAGTTTCCCGCTCATTGATGGGCACGGCAGCCAGTACCGAGTCGACAATGCTCAAAAGGATGTGCTGGTCCTGGCGCAGTGCAAAGCTGAAACCGTAGGCCTCATGTTTGCCGAAGTTGGCCATGCGAATGTTCTTCAGGTAGCCCTTGTTGATCATGTAGTGGGTGGAAATCGTATCGCCAAGGAAAACGTCCGCCTGGTCAAACGCCACTGCATTCAGGGCGTTTTGATAGGAGGGATAGGTGCGGATATTGGCCTGCGGGTATAACTTTTTGACTTCGCTGATCGGCAGGTAGTGATAGACAAGGCTCAAGCGGAGTCCGCCCAACCCATCGCTCAAACTGCGTGTTTCCCCCTCGCGGGTCACCAGGACCGGTTGATCCACCGCGTATGGCTGAGACAGGCTGAGGTTCGGATTGGCGGCTTCAAAGCCATTCGAGGAGCCCAGCAAATCGACTTCACCCGCCTCAAGGGCACGTATCGACGCCTCCCGGTTGGGATAGCGCAAGACCTTTACGGGCAAGGCCAACGCTTTGGACAGAAGGCCTGCATAGTCGGCGGTGAGGCCTTCATAGTCATGGCCGCTTGAGGTCAGATCGAAGGGAGGATAATCAGGTGCGGCGGTGCCAAGCACCAGCTCGCGTTTGTTCTGCAACCACTGACGCTGAGTCTTGTCCAGTTGAGTGTCCAGTTGAACGGCACCCGCACGGCTTAATAGGGTGAAGTGTTCCGGGCCTGACTGATGGCTGGCGGGTACGGTGGTGCTGAAGCACAAACCGGCACTCAATATAATTAGATAGTCCTTTATACGGCTGGGCATCCACGTTCTCACACTAGCGCGTTTCGTTTTGCCATCTCGATAAGTTCTACCAAAGATTTGGCTTTTAGTTTTTGCATGAGTCTCTTCTTGTAAGTGCTGACGGTCTTGTTACTTAAAAACATACCTTTGGCGATTTCTTTGTTGGTTCGTCCTTGTGCAAAGAGTTGCAATACCATGAGTTCTCGATCGTTCACTGTTTTGAATAGTTCAAGTTCATGGCCGTCGGCGCCCTCGGCACCATTGCCGTTCAATGCCTGGCTTGGGAAATAGTTGTAACCTGATAACACGGCACGGATGGCGCTCAGCAGTTCGCTCAAGTCGCCTTCCTTGCAGACGTAGCCGTCAGCGCCAGAGCGCATGCAGCGCGTTGCGAACAGCGTAGGGCATTGGGCGGTCAGGATCAGGGTCTTCATGGGCGTGTTCATTGCGTTGAATCGGCAGAGCACTTCGAGACCGTCAAGCTTTGGAATACTGATATCCAGGATAATAAGGTCCGGCAGGCATTCCCGAACCATTTGTATCGCATCACACCCGTTGTCCGTTTCCCCGACGACTTTATAACCTTCATGTTCCAATAGCATTCGGATAGCAAGTCGAATGACAGGGTGGTCATCAATAATAAAAACTGAATTCATGGTCATATTCCAGGCAAGTGCAAATAAAGACGGCACATTAGCTCAGAAGCTTAAGGGGGAGCATGAGCCAGAAGGGGAGTGGATATAAAACAGGAAAAATCCTACGCAAAAAAAGGTGTCGGCCTACTGGTCGGTAAGGCATTGTGAAGCGAGATGTAAATAATTGAGAAATATGCGGTGCGTTGAGTGCGCTAGAGCGGTGGCGCAGGTCGTAACGTGATTCTTCGTAGAGCAGTTATGTTTAATTTCCTACATTTTCGATGCCGGTAATCGACTGACTAACCCGATAAGTTCATCTTTATTCAGCGGCTTCGAGAGGTAGCCCAGTAGTGGCAAGTCCCGGTGCAGTGCCTGATTGCTAAGGTTTGACAACTCTGTCGCGGGTAATCCGCTCAGGAGAATGGCTGCAAGGATGAACTGACGACGACCAGCGATTTCGATCAACTCCAGCCCCGGTAGGTCGGGCAGGCATTGGTCGCACAACATGAGGTCGAAGGGCGAGCCAGCCTGGGTCATCAGAAGGATCGCCTGTTCGGCATTTTCCGCGAGGGTCAGGTTGTCGAAACCGAAGCTTTTGAGTAGGCATTGGGTCGCTAGAAGCTGAAAGGGATGATCCTCCACCAGCAGGATACTCAGAAGATGTCTTGGCATAGGGAGCACACGTAGGGGTCAAGCTTTGATAGCGTGACGTAGGAATAATCGTCATGTCCGCCAAAAGCGTGCGTGATTATTCTTCGGGTACTTGTACGAATTCGATCAGGCTGCTCTGTTCCCTTCGTAGGCCGATTCCTTTCAGGCAACATGCAGCTCGATCGAACCTGTTATTGAGGGCTGGAGCGACCGGTCATCTCCCGCGCCATTTCGGTGGCGTAGCTGTCGGTCATGCCGGCGATGAAGTCGATCATACGCAGGAATGACGCATGCAACGGCCACGCCGGATTTGGCGCGCTATTGCCCAGCAGATCGAGGATACGGCGGTTCTTGAAGGAAGGCGTGCGCCCGCCATGCTGCTCCAGTGCTGCCCCGCAAAAAGCGTTCAGCAGGATCTCCAGGGTGGTGTAGGCGCCGATCTCATGCAGCGTCTTGCGTTTGTCCTGGAAGATCTTCTTGCGGGCCATGTCCTTGGCGTCCAGCACGCAGCGTTTGGCAGGACCATGCATGTGCTCCACCAGGTCACCCGGCAGCGTGCCGGCCAACAGCGCGTCCTGCTGTTCGACAAACGCCCTGGCCGCCGCGTTGGTCAGGTGCTCGATGGCCTTGCCGCGCAAGATCGCCAGCTTGCGTCGACGAGAGTCTTGCGCGCCCAGTTGTCGATAGGTCTGGGGCAGGTCATCGCCGACCAGGTCGAGCAGCAACGACTCGACCTCGGCGTAGTCCAGCAACTCCATTTCCAGGCCGTCTTCTAGATCGATCAAGGCGTAGCAGATGTCGTCGGCCGCTTCCATCAGGTACACCAGCGGGTGCCGGGCCCAGCGCTGTTCTTCCAGCTGTGGCAGGCCGAGTTTATGGGCGATCTGCTCAAGGATCGGCAACTCGCTCTGGTAGCAGCCGAACTTATGTTTCTTGTAGCCCAGGGAGTCGGCGTGGCGAGCGGTCCAGGGATACTTCAGGTAGGTACCCAGCGTGGCGTAGGTCAGCCGCGTACCCCCGTCGAACTGGTGATATTCAAGCTGGGTCAGCACGCGAAAACCCTGGGCATTGCCTTCGAAATTGAGGAAGTCATTGCGCTCGGCGCTGCTCATGTCATCCAGCCAGCCGCGCCCGGCCGCCTGCTGGAACCAGTGGCGGATGGCATCTTCGCCGGAATGCCCGAACGGCGGGTTGCCGATGTCGTGGGCCAGGCAGGCCGACTGCACCACCATGCCCAGGTCGCTCGGGTCACACCAGTCGGGCAGGGCACTGCGCAGGGTTTCGCCCACGCGCATGCCCAGGGAGCGGCCCACGCAGCTGACTTCCAGGGAGTGGGTCAGCCGCGTGTGGATATGGTCATTGCTGGACACCGGGTGCACTTGGGTCTTGCGGCCCAGGCGGCGGAACGCACCCGAGAAAATGATGCGGTCATGGTCCTTGTGAAACGGGCTGCGGCCCAGTTCTTCCGGACTGTGCAGGGTTTTACCGAGGCGTTCGCGGGTAAGCAGGGTGGGCCAATCCAAGGCGGTTACTCTCCGTGCGGTGAATGACACCGCCCAGCTTCCCGGTTCCGTCGTGGCGGGGCAAGCGAAAATCTACAGCCCGGCCGCGTCGATATCGATTAACAGCAAACGCTGACCGTTATCGAAGAATTGTCCTGCGGTCAGGCAGTAGCTGTTAGTGGTGGCGTCGCGATAGGTCGACGACAGGGTCAGGCGCCGTTCCTCCCAGCCTTCCGCGAGCAGGTGATAGAAGTAGGGGCGCCACGACCAGTTGTGGCCCAGGTAGCGGCTGTCGGCCTGCCAGGCATCCTGGCGCCATTCGAAGTTGGGCGTCAGTTGGGTGCCATGCCGGTCGCATTGGTAAAAGCGCAGCAGCCAGGGGAAGTTTGGCAATTGGGGCAGTTGAGCCAGAGGTGCCTGGCCCTGTGCCCAGGCCTGCAGAATTTTCATCAGTTCGGCCAACTGCAGGCGTAACTGCATCACGCGCCCCCGCTCTGCAAGCTTCTGCTGCACGTAGGCGGTACGCAGTTGCGCGAAGCGCGGCACAAAGGCGTCTGCATCGAACCAGTCCAGCTGTGCCTGGGCGAACAGGTAACCCTGCACATAGCGCGAGCCGCATTCCAGGGCGAAACTCAATTGCGCCTCGGTTTCCACGCCTTCGGCAATGATCCAGCAGCCGGTTTTCTCGGCCATCTGCGCCAGGGCCCGTACCACTTCACTGCTCGGCCCGCCTCGGGCAGCTTCCTGGAACAGGCGCATGTCCAGCTTGAGAATGTCTGGCTGCAACGCCAGCACGCGGTCGAGTTGCGAATAGCCGGCGCCAAAGTCATCGATGGCGATGCGCGCGCCGGCCTCGCGATAGCGCGCCACCACGTCGGCCAGGCGCTGGATGTCGCCGCCCAGCTCGGTGATCTCGAACACGATGCGCTGCGGGTCGACGCCATGGGCCTGCAATTGCTTCAAGCTGGGCAGTGCCTGGCCGGGGCGCAGCCGGTTGATCCAGCGCGGCGAAATGTTCAGGCTCAGGAACCAGTCTTCGGGGGCCTCATGCAGACGGCTTAAAGCATTGTCGCGGATCTGCCGGTCAAGGCGTCGCAAAGTGGCGCCTGGCGTGCGCGGGTCGGCGAACAAGGGGCCCACAGACTGCAAGCGGCCATCGGCCTGGCGCAGGCGGCCGAGCGCCTCAACACCGGCAATGCGCCCGGTGGCGGTATCGATGAACGGCTGGAAGCAGGCGAGCGGTTGCCCGTCAATCACGGGGCCTCCTTAAAAGAGTCGGCGAAAAAAAGGCCCGGCCCTCGATGATGAGGGCCGAGCCGATTCTGTTTGCAAGAATGCAGCCAGCAGGGCTCAACCTTTGCGTGAACTGCCCTGCATGGCCAGTTTGATCAGCGGGATCAGACCTGCTCCGAGCCTCACCAGGCGTGTCAGGCTGCTGATACTCCCGCCCTTGGCGCCTTTGCCGGTGAAGAAACCCAGCAGGGTGACCGCAGCCACGCCCCACAGCGGCGCGTGCTTGATGCCCAGGCTGTCCTGCCAGTTCTGACCCATGCTGCGCACTTTGGTCAGCGGCGCCACCAGTTGCTGGGACTCGTGGCGGATCTCCTGGCGGTGCATTTCCATGCGCAGGCGGATCAATGCCTTGCGCATTTCCCGTCGTGAAGTGTTCTGTGGCATTTCAGTCAGGCTCATGGCAGCAGGCGCTCCCGATCATTGGCCAGCTCTTCGAGAGTGGCGTGGAACGGCGTGGACTCATCGAACACCGCCGCCTTCAAGCGCACCCCGCAGAACGCGGCCGCCAGGCTATAGAACACGCAGAGGCAGATGATCCCCGTGAGCCGGTAGCCGGTGTCCCACACCAAAATCATCACCAGTGTCGACAAACCCACCAGCAACAGCAGCGCGAACACCAACGCCAGGCCGGCAAACAGCAGCAGGCTGACCGTACGTGCCTTCTGTTCCTGCAACTCGATGCCAAACAGTTCGACATGGCTGTGCAGCAAGCCCAGCACGGCCGCGCCCAGACGTCTTGAAGTAGTGCCCGTAGACGAGCCGGTTTCGCCGATAGACATGGTTAGCGCCTTGTAGCCAGCAGGCCGATCAGAAAGCCCACGCCGGCGGCAATGCCCACCGACTGCCAAGGGTTGGCTTGCACGTAATCTTCGGTGGCGGTGACGGCTGCCTGGCCGCGTTCGCGCAGGGAATCTTCGGTCTGCTGCAGGGTTTCACGGGCCTTGAGCAGGCTGTCGTGGATCTTGGTGCGCAATTCGTCGGCTTGGTCGCCGGCCAGCACTTTGGTGTCGTCCAGCAGTTTTTCGGTGTCACTGACCAGGGTTTGAAAATCCGCCAGCAGTATTTCTTGAGCAGTTTTTGCAGTTTTTCTGGCCATGGTTATCTCCGTGATTGGCTGATCTGTGTGTCTGGGTCTGTGCGACTGTTTGCTACGTGTGTTTTCGAGTCACCGGTATCGGTGAAGGTTCAGTGCAATTGTCTGGTACAGCTTTTGCTTTGCCTTGGTGCGCACGCCTCGGGGCCTGCGCTGAATCTGGGCGGAATGAGGCAATGCCTTCAAAAACCTTACCCTAAATAACTGAAACTCGCGGAAAAACCCTGTCGGCAACGGCCTATTGAGTTGATCGCTGCGCTAAAGCGGTTCACGCCCTCTGAAGAGGGGTGGGGCCGCAGGTGCCAATTTAGTGCGTGCAACCCTGGCTTGAACCGCTTTGGTGCTTTTTGCCTTTAATGCAGGCCTGCCAACCTCCATGGAAAATTTGCAAAGTGCGGTGGACACCCTCGTCCACAGCTCCAATACCCTGTTCATCCTGATTGGCGCGGTCATGGTCCTGGCCATGCACGCCGGCTTCGCGTTCCTGGAAGTGGGCACGGTTCGCCAGAAAAACCAGGTCAACGCCTTGTCGAAGATCCTCAGCGACTTCGCCATCTCCACGCTGGCTTATTTCTTTATAGGCTATTGGATCTCCTACGGCGTGACCTTCATGCAACCGGCTGCGGTGATCAGTGCCGACCACGGCTATGGCCTGGTGAAGTTCTTCTTCCTGTTGACCTTTGCGGCGGCGATCCCGGCGATCATTTCCGGGGGCATTGCCGAGCGTGCACGTTTTGTTCCTCAACTGTGTGCCACCGCGTTGATCGTGGCGTTTATCTACCCGTTTTTTGAAGGCATGGTGTGGAACGGCAACTTCGGCCTGCAAGCCTGGCTGCTGGCGACGTTCGGCGCCAGCTTCCATGACTTCGCCGGTTCCGTGGTGGTGCACGCCATGGGCGGCTGGCTGGCGCTGGCGGCGGTGTTGCTGCTGGGCCCGCGTAACGGACGTTATCGCGAAGGCCGACTGGTGGCGTTCGCGCCGTCGAGTATTCCGTTTTTGGCCCTGGGTTCGTGGATACTGATTGTCGGCTGGTTCGGTTTCAACGTGATGAGCGCGCAAACCCTCAATGGCGTGAGTGGCCTGGTGGCGGTCAATTCGTTGATGGCGATGGTGGGTGGCACGGTCGCGGCGTTGATCATTGGGCGCAACGACCCGGGCTTCCTGCACAACGGTCCGTTGGCCGGGCTGGTGGCAATTTGTGCCGGTTCCGACCTGATGCACCCGGTGGGCGCGCTGGTCACTGGCGCAGTCGCGGGTGGGCTGTTCGTGTGGTGCTTTATTGCAGCCCAGGATCGCTGGAAGATCGACGACGTACTGGGTGTGTGGCCGCTGCACGGCCTGTGCGGCGTGTGGGGTGGCATCGCCTGCGGCATCTTCGGCCAGACCGCGCTGGGTGGACTGGGCGGCGTCAGCCTGATCAGCCAGTTGATCGGCACCGCCCTGGGTGTGGGGGTGGCGCTCGGCGGTGGCCTGTTGGTGTACGGTGTGATCAAACGCCTGCACGGGCTGCGCCTGAGCCAGGAAGAGGAGTACTACGGTGCGGACCTGTCGATCCATAAAATCGGTGCGGTCAGTCAGGATTGATCGGCGGTTCGGCCGATGGATTAAAACCGTGTAGCAGGCGGTAGCGGTTATGCCGCACTTCGTCCACCCGCGCCTGCACCTGTTGGTCCGGCAGGCCCAGCAGGATCAAGGCGTGGGAGGCGAGCATCAGGCTCGACTCCAACAGCTCGGGCACCACTTCGCTGGCGCCCGCTGCTTTCAGTTCAGCCAACTGGCTGTCATCGCGGGTGCGCACCAGGATCGGCACGTCAGGGTTGATCCGCCGCGCTTCCTTGAGCACCACCAACGCCACATCGCTGTTGTCCACCGCGATCACCACCAGTCGCGCGCGCTCCAGGCCCACCGCGCTGAGCAGAGCGCCGCGACGGCAATCCCCGTAATGCACGCTGCTGTCTTCAGTGGCAGCGTCCTGCACCCGCTCAGGGTCGTCGTCCAGTGCGATAAAGGCTTGCTGTTCGCGCCGCAGAAAGCGCCCGATGGATTGCCCGACGCGGCCATAGCCACAGATCACCGCATGCCCGCGCAGCTCGGCGTTGAGCGCGGTGATTTCGTCCAGTTGGACTTGCTGATTGGGCGTGCGGTGCAGGCGCAGGGCCAGACTCGGTGCAGCGCGCAATAACAGCGGCGTGAGCAACATCGAGCAGAAGGTCGCGGCGAGCAGCAGGCCGTTGAATTCGTCGGGGATCAAGCGGCTTTGCTGCATCTGCGCCATCAAGGCAAAACAGAATTCGCCGCCCTGGGCCAGGGCCAGGCCGCTGCGCCAGGCGGTTTCACTGTCGCTGCCGCGCAGCTTGACCAGCGCCGCCACCACGCAGCCCTTGACCAGCATCAAGGTGAGGGTCAGGCCAAGGATCAGCAGGCTGTGGCTGACAAACAGTTGCAGGTCGATGAGCATGCCGATGCTGACAAAAAACAGCCCCAGCAGGATGTCGCGAAAGGGCCGGATGTCCGCCTCGATCTGATGGCGATAATGACTTTCCCCCAGCAGCATGCCAGCCAGGAAGGCACCGAGGGCAGGGGACAAGCCCAGCAAATGCGTGAGCCACGCCGTGAGCAACACAATCACCAAGGCCAACAGCACAAACAGTTCGGCCGAGTGGGACGCCGCCACTTCATGGAACAACCGTGGCAACAACCAGCGGCTGGCTAACAGCAGGCCCACAAACAGCACCACGGTCTTGCCCAGGGTCAACGGCAATGCCCAATACCAGGCCTGCTCACCGGTGCCGGCAAACACCGGCACCAGGGTCAACAGCAACACGGCTACTACGTCCTGAAACAACAACACACCAATAGCGTTCTGCCCATGGCTGCTGAATATCTCGCCAAGACTGGTCAGCTCTTTGCTGACAATGGCCGTGGACGACAACGCCAGCCCCGCTCCCAACAGCAAGGCGATGCCCGGCGCCACGCCCAGGATCATCAACAGCACGCCCAGCAATACCCCGCAGCCCACCACTTGCAGGCTGCCCAAGCCAAACACCACACGGCGCAGGGCGAGCATCTTGGTCAGGGAAAACTCCAGCCCCAGGGAAAACAGCAGGAACACTACGCCGAGTTCGGCGAGGTCGGGCAGCTCTTCGCTGTCGTTCACCCAGTCCAGGGCGGTGGGCCCCACGGCCAGGCCCACGCACAGGTAGCCCAGCACGGGGGGCAATTGCAGCCGGCGAAACAGCGCAATCACTACCAGGGACGAGGCCAGGATGATCAACAGGTTGGCAAACACAGGCATCTCCATTGCAAGGGGGCAGGCAAAAAAGCCGTGAGAATCGCTGAATCAGTTATAGGCCATGGTGATCTGGGTCAGGGTTTATGGGGTGGGCGTGAGGCTGCAACCGGGCTTAGAATGTGTGCCTGTTTTCCGATCAGGTCCATTCATCATGCTTCCTGAATGCCAGTTGTTCGGCACCCTGGGTTGCCATCTTTGTGAGATCGCCGAAGCCGAAATCATGCCGCTCGTCGAACACGGGTTGCTGGTGGAGTTGGTGGATATTACCGACCCCGACGATCTGACCGAAGCCTACGGCCTGCGTATCCCGGTGCTTCGCCGGGCAGACACCGGTGCGGAACTGGATTGGCCTTTCGACACACAACAGGTCGTTGCCTTCCTTCGTTGAGTGTTATGCGATGGCAGGTTTCCAAATATTAAGTTACTGTATGTTTGTACAGCGATTGAATAGAGGGAACGCCCGTGGTGAATGTTGAACAACTGAAAAGCAGCGTCAATCGCATGTCCGCCGATGTCGTACGCGATGCGGTGAACGAGCTGCGCCTCGATGGCCTGGTCACGGAAGGCAAGACGCCCTTCAACAAAGTGCATTTCAACACCTGCTTCGCCGAGATCGAGGCGCTGTTCCAGCGCGCCGGTTACCACAAGCAACTGGATGTAGTGGGTTATCAGGGCCTGTTATACGCGCTCTATGATCCAGGCCGCTGGGAAGCAGTGGACGTGCTGCGTTGGCTCAAGGAGTTCACCGAGGCTGCCAGTGCTTCGCCGGTGCTGCGCGCGCAATTGGCCAAGGCCTGAACCCTGCGGGATAATGCCCGCCGGTTTTCCCAAGGCTTCGAGCATCTGCATGTCCACTTCCGCGTTTATCGCCTCCGAGCACCAAGCCAGCACCTTGTACCTGCCGCCGGGCCCTTGGGCGCTGGTGCTCGATTGCCTGTGTGAACACTTCCCGGCCATCAGCCGTGAACACTGGCTGGACCGCATCGCCCGCGGGCGGGTGCTGGACATCAACGGCAGCCCCATTGGCCAGGACCTGGCCTACAAGGAAGGCCTGTGCATCTATTATTTTCGTGAAGTGCCGAATGAAAAAGTGATCCCGGTGCAGGAGTCCATCCTGTATGCCGACGAGCACCTGGTCGTCGCCGACAAGCCACACTTTTTGCCCGTGACGCCCGCCGGGGAATACGTCGAGCAAACCCTGCTGCGCCGGTTGATCCGCCGTTTGGACAACCCTTCGCTGGTGCCGCTGCACCGTATCGACCGGCATACCGCAGGCCTGGTGCTGTTCTCGGCCAACCCGGCCAGCCGCGCGGCCTATCAGCAACTGTTTCCCACGCGAAAAATCGACAAGTTCTATGAAGCCATTGCCCCGGCTCTGCCAGGCCTGACCTTCCCCTTAGTGCACAAAAGCCGCCTGGTGGATGGCGAACCGTTTTTCCGCATGCAGGAAGGTCAGGGCGCCAGCAACACCGAAACGGCCGTGGAGGTACGCGAGAAACACGGTGATCTATGGCGCTATGGCTTGTTTCCCGTTACGGGCAAGAAGCACCAGCTGCGCGTGCACATGACCGCGCTGGGGGCGAGTATCTGCAATGACCCGTTCTACCCCGACGTGATCAAGGACGCCGTGGACGACTACGCCAACCCGCTCAAGCTGCTGGCCCAGGGTGTGCGTTTTATCGACCCAGTGACCGGGCACGAGCGCAGCTTTCGCAGCCAAATCACCCTCGACTGGTAACCGCCAGAAACGACAAGGCCCGCGCGAGGCGGGCCTTGGTAGTAAACGCTGAGGTTTACAAGTCTTTAACGGTGCGAACCTGATCCTTGTTGATGCGGGTCTGCTTGCCGTCCAATTGTTCGAACTCGTAGAAACCCGAGTCCTTGTCGAATTTAGGAGTGTCGACGGCCTGGATTTCGCGACCGTCATTCAGGGTGATCACTGTTGGCGAGGCGCAACCGGCAAGGGTAGCGAGGCCCAGTGCAAGCATGAGAGCGGCGATGGTCCGTTGAGTCATGAGTGTGTCTCCGAGAGAATACTTTTTTGAGTGCTGACCTTGTGACGTATAAGACGTCGGCAAAGTTCCTTGTCCGACGCTCATTCTGACACGCCAAACCCTGGGTGCAACAGCTCGGGTGTATTCAGGTTGGCCAGGCGTGGATCATCTGCCGGGCATTCAAGCCCGACGCCGCCCAGTTGCAGAAGCATCTTGCGCGGGCTGCGCTCACCCGCATCCCAGGCGCTTTCCACGGCGTCGCGCAGGTGGGTGGGGATGATGCAGATCAAGGGCTCCCAGAACTCGCCATGGCGCACCATCAGCGGCAGCAGCGGGTTGCGCTGCACCGTCTCACGCATCTGGGTCAGCAGGTGCACATCAATATTGGGCACATCGCACGGCAATACCAGCAGATGCCCATGATGCGCGGCAGTCAGTCCTGCACGGATGCCGGCCAATGGCCCGGGAAAGTCCGGGCTGTCATCGCTCACCAACTGGTCGGCGAACGGCGCGTAAAGCGCATGGTTGCGATTGCACGAGATGATCAGGTCATCGGTCAGCGGCCGCGCCAGGCGCTGCAGATGGGCAATCAGCGGCAGGCCGCGCCAGTGCAACAAGCCTTTGTCCTGGCCGCCCATACGCTGTCCACGCCCTCCGGCCAGTAGCAAAATCGAACAGGGCAGGGCTGAAGAATCTGAAGACATGACGGTTCCGCTGCGGCAGGTAAAGAGGGCCCTGTGATATAACATCGGGCTGTTCCTTCGACAACCGGACCGAGCCATGAAAGCCAAGGCTGATGCGCCCTTCGTACCCCTGAACATCGCTGTACTGACCGTCAGCGACACCCGCACCCTCGACACCGATACCTCGGGCCAGGTCTTCGTCGACCGCCTGACCGCTGCCGGCCACACCCTGGCCGAGCGTGTATTGCTCAAGGACGACCTCTACAAGATCCGCGCCCAGGTGGCCCACTGGATCGCCGAAGACATCGTGCAAGTGGTGCTGATCACCGGCGGCACCGGCTTCACCGGGCGCGACAGCACCCCCGAAGCCGTGAGCTGCCTGCTGGACAAACAGGTCGACGGTTTTGGCGAGCTGTTCCGCCAGATCTCCGTGGCCGATATCGGCACCTCCACTGTGCAGTCCCGCGCCCTGGCCGGCCTGGCCAATGGCACGTTGGTGTGCTGCCTGCCGGGTTCCACCAATGCCGTGCGCACCGGCTGGGATGGCATCCTCGCTGAACAGTTGGACAACCGCCATCGCCCGTGCAACTTCGTGCCGCACCTCAAGCAGGCCGAACCTTGTGAATCCCGTGGGTAAGCCCGGCAAGACCGGCGCCCTGATGCCGGTGGAACAGGCGCTGCAGCAACTGCTGGACATGGCCGACGCCGCGCCGATCCGCGAACAGCAGCGCCTGCCCCTGGCCGATTGCGATGGGCGGGTACTGGCCCAGGATCTGGTGTCCACCCTCGAACTGCCGCCCTGGCCCAACAGCGCCATGGACGGCTACGCCCTGCGCCTGGCGGACTGGAACGGCGAGCCGCTGGTGGTCAGCCAGCGCATCTTCGCTGGCCAGGCACCGCAACCCCTGGCTGCCGGCACCTGTGCGCGGATCTTCACCGGTGCCCCGGTGCCCGAAGGCGCAGACTGCGTCGAAATGCAGGAAAACGCCGTGGTCCACGCCGACGAGCGCGTGAGCTTTAGCGAGCCGTTGCAGCTGGACCAGAACATCCGCCCGCAAGGGCAGGAGACCACCGTCGGCGAGTTGGTGCTGACGGCCGGCACGCGCCTGGGCCCGGTCGAACTTGGCCTTGCCGCGTCCCTTGGGCATGACCGTCTTGACGTGGTGCGCCGCCCACGCGTGGCCGTGCTGTCCACCGGGGATGAGCTGATCGAACCTGGCTTGCCGCTCGGCCCGGGCCAGATCTACAACAGCAATCGCCGTGTGTTGTGCTCGTGGCTGACGCGTATGGGCTGCGAAGTGATCGACGCCGGCATCCTGCCCGACGATCTCGAAAAGACCCGCACACGCCTCGGCGGTCTGGCTGACGTTGACCTGATCCTGTCCACGGGCGGTGTGTCGGTGGGCGAGGCGGACTTCCTCGGCATCGCCCTGCGCGAAGAGGGAGAGCTGGCGCTGTGGAAACTGGCGATCAAACCCGGAAAACCGCTGACCTTCGGCCACTTTCGCGGTGTGCCGGTGATTGGCCTGCCGGGCAACCCGGCGTCGACCCTGGTGACCTTTGCCTTGCTGGCGCGGCCTTACCTGCTGCGCCGCCAAGGTGTGCAGGACGTGGCGCCGCTGCGCTTTGAAGTGCCGGTGGGCTTCGAATGGCCCAAACCGGGCAACCGCCGCGAATACCTGCGCGGTCGCATCGAGCAGGGCAAGGCGATCATCTACCGCAACCAGAGCTCCGGCGTGCTGCGCAGCGCGGCGTGGGCAGAAGGGTTTGTGGAGGTGTTGGAAGGCACGACGCTGACGGTGGGCGACCGGGTCAATTTCATCCCCCTGAGTGAAGTCCTCAACTGACAACAGAGATCTACTGTGGGAGCTGGCTTGCCTGCGATGGCGGTGCTTCAGTCATACATAAGGTGACTGACCCACCGCCATCGCAGGCAAGCCAGCTCCCACAGTTGGAATTGTGTATGCCTGTGAGAAGTCAGTAATCGTCCCCGCGCGCCGTCACATCGCGCTCCACCGGCCCTGCGTCCGGGTCATACCCCACCGGGAACTTGCCTTTCAACGTCCAGGCAAACGCGATGATCTCCGCCACCGTGCGGTATAACTCTTCCGGGATGCTGTCACCCAACTCCATGCGCGCCAGCAGCTTCACCAGCTCGGCGTTCTCATAGATCGGCACTTCATTTTCCCGCGCCAGTTTCAGGATCGCCTCGGCCAAGGCGTCGTCGCCCTTGGCCGTGAGAGTGGGGGCTTGCTGGCCGTCATACTTGAGGGCGATCGCCTGGCGCGGTGGGGTGGCGTTCTTCATGCGGTTTCATCCACCCAGCGTTGCTCCAAGCCAGTTCGCGGCCCACGTGGCGGCGTGCCGAGGTGGCAGTCCAGGTCGCCGACATTGATGCCCGAGGTCACCAGGCGTTCGCGCAGGCTGCCCAAATGGCTTTCGATCAGGCTGGCGGTAAACGGGCGGGACGCCCACAACTGGCTGGACAGCTTGCCTTGGGTCAGTTGTGCCTGAACCTGCAACGGCCCCAACGGCTCCATGTCGAAGGCCAGCTCCACACGCCAGAGCATCTGCTTGGGGTCCTTTTTGTCTTTGCGTTCGGGCTGGTCCTTGTCTGGCGCCGGCTCTTCGCGCTGGAACTTGACCTGCAACGGCACGATGTCCTGCAAGGTACGCATGGGGATTTCCAGTTGCCAGGTGGTCTGTAAGCGACCGTCGGCGGTGGTGCCGGTTTGTTCCAGGCTCGACAGTTGGTGGCTCTGCAGGCGCGAGATGGCCCCGGCGGCCAGGCGCAGCAGGTTTTCCAGGTCGCCTTCGCCTTCCAGCTTGGCCATCAGCCGCTCCGGCAACGGAAAGCCGGCCGGTGTCTGGCGGGCGCTGACCTGGCCCAGGGTGTTCAGCGGGTTGCGCACAAAGTTGGGCAGCACCTGGGCCAGGGTGTTGGCGGCGAGGATCGCATTCAGGTTGGTGCCGGTAGGCAGCGCGGGCAGCAGATCGGCGACCAGGCGCAGCAACGCGCCCTTCATGTCCAGCGGCGGGATTTGCGGGTTTTGCCCGGCCAGCAATTTGGCTTCGAGAAACGCGCCGCTGTTCTGGATTACTTGTGCCAGCACCTTCGGGTTGCTCACCTGCGACAGGTCGGGCAGCGCGGCGAGCAAGCGCGCGGCGGCCGCGCGCAGGTCGCTGGAGGTAGTGTCATCAGCGGGCAGGTTCTGCAAGGCGGTGAACACCACGTCCAGCGAACCCTGGCGGCTTTGCTGGGTGGCGAGTTGCTGCGCCACGGCCAGTTGGTCCTTGAGCCCGCTCAATGGCACGAAATTCAACGTTTGGGTGTCTTGCACCACAGCACTGAGCAAACTGCCCACCCGCAACGGCTGCGGGCTTTCCACGGTCAAGGTCGCACCGGCCAAGGCGTTGCTGAGTACGGTCACCAGCGAACGGTAGATCGCCGGTTGCGTGGTGCCCTGGGGCAGCATCTGGGTGGTCAGCACCTTGGCCTGCAACAGCGTGCCCACTGGCATTTGTGTGGTGTCGATGCGGGTGAGGGCGGCCACGTTGGCGCTCAAGGCTTGCTGCAAGGTGATGGTCAGGTTGCCCGTCGGCGTCTGGCTCACGGCCACGTTGCTGCCCAGCGGCAATGGCTGTGCGCTGCTGGCTTGCACCAGGGTCTGGCGGCCGCCTTCGAGGGTCAACTTGAGCAGCAGCTGAAACGCATCACCACCCTGTTTAAGCGCGAGTACCTCGGCGTTCACGGTTTTTCCGGGGTCGATCAAGCCGATCTGCGGTTCCAGCAGTTTCAGCAGCTCACCGGTCGGGGGCAGCGGGGCAGGCCCGGCCACGGGTGCTGGCGGCAGCGTAGGAAGGTTGATCTCACCGGTCATCGTGCGCGTCGTCTCGAAGGAAATTGCCCTCTTTAGAGTAGGGCATCGCATGTATAATGCCGCCCGTCTGCAAAGAGAGCGGTAAAAACCTCACAACTATTTGATCCAGCTCTCTAAAATCGGTCGCCAAAGCCGTTATTGTGCATTTCTCTTTAACGGCCGCTGCACCGCCGACTTGAACCGTAAAGGCCCGCGATCTTTTGACCAGCCCTCTTCTTGAAGCCGTAGCGCTTTCCTGTGAACGCGACCTGCGCCTGTTGTTCGAGCACCTCGAACTGCGGCTGACGGGCGGTGACATGGTGCAGGTCAGCGGCCCCAACGGCAGCGGCAAGACCAGCTTGCTACGCCTGCTGGCGGGGTTGATGCAGCCGACGGCCGGCGAAGTGCGGCTCAACGGCAAGCCCCTCAACGAACAACGCACGCAATTGGCCCGCAACCTCGTCTGGATCGGCCACGCCGCCGGTATCAAGGACGTGCTCACCGCCGAAGAAAACCTCAGCTGGCTCAGCGCCCTGCATCATCCCGCGTCCCGCGAGGCCATCTGGCTAGCCCTGGCTGCTGTCGGCCTCAAGGGCTTCGAGGATGTTCCCTGTCACACGTTGTCCGCCGGCCAACAGCGACGCGTGGCCCTGGCGCGTTTGTACCTGCCGGGCCCGCCGCTGTGGATTCTCGACGAGCCTTTCACCGCCCTGGATAAGCAAGGCGTCGCCCAGCTCGAAGAACACCTGGCCCAGCATTGCGAAAGGGGCGGACTGGTGCTGCTCACCACCCATCACACCCTCAATCGCACGCCTGCCGGTTACCGTGACCTGGACCTGGGAAGGTGGTCGGCATGAGTGTATTCGCCCTGTTGGTTGCCCGCGAAGCGCGGCTGTTGTGCCGTCGCCCGGCTGAGTTGGCCAACCCATTGGTGTTCTTCGCGATTGTCATCGCGCTGTTCCCGCTGGCGGTCGGCCCAGAGACTAAACTGTTGCAAACCTTGTCCCCGGGGCTGGTGTGGGTGGCGGCGCTTTTATCGGTCCTGCTCTCGCTGGACGGGCTGTTTCGCAGTGATTTCGAAGACGGCTCCCTCGAACAGTGGGTCCTTTCGTCGCACCCCTTGCCACTTCTGGTGCTGGCCAAGGTGCTGGCACACTGGGTTTTTTCCGGCTTGGCGCTAGTCTTGCTTTCGCCACTGTTGGCGATGATGCTGGGCTTGCCCGTCGAATGCTTGCCGGTGTTGCTTCTATCCTTGTTGCTCGGTACGCCGGTGCTCAGCCTGTTGGGGGCGGTGGGCGCAGCGTTGACCGTCGGTTTGAAGCGGGGCGGCCTGTTACTGGCCCTGCTGATTCTGCCTTTGTATATCCCGGTGTTGATCCTGGGCAGCGGCGCCTTGCAAGCCGCGCTCATGGGCATGCCGGCGACCGGTTACCTCCTGTGGCTTGGTAGCCTGACCGCCCTGGCGGTAACCCTGACACCCTTTGCTATAGCGGCCGGCCTGAAGATCAGCGTCGGCGAATAATGAGGTCTGACCAAGCGTTATGTCTTAGTCAGTAAAGACCCTGAGCCTCCTGCATAGACAGGAAGCCACCGTGATGGAAACAGCAATGAACTGGACCTGGTTTCACAAGCTCGGCTCGCCCAAATGGTTTTATGGCATCAGCGGCAAGCTGCTGCCGTGGCTGAGCATCGCTGCCGCCGTGTTGATTGGCATCGGCCTGGTCTGGGGCCTGGCCTTCGCGCCACCGGACTACCAGCAAGGCAATAGCTTTCGCATCATCTATATCCACGTTCCCGCCGCGATGCTGGCCCAGTCCTGCTACGTGATGCTGGCCGTGTGCGGCATCGTCGGCCTGGTGTGGAAGATGAAACTCGCCGACGTGGCCCTGCAATGCGCCGCGCCCATTGGTGCCTGGATGACCGCCGTGGCGCTGGTCACCGGTGCAATCTGGGGCAAACCCACCTGGGGTTCGTGGTGGGTGTGGGATGCGCGACTCACCTCCATGTTGATCCTGCTGTTCCTGTACTTCGGCCTGATTGCCCTGGGCAACGCCATCAGCAATCGCGACAGCGCCGCCAAGGCCTGCGCCGTGCTGGCCATCGTCGGCGTGATCAACATCCCGATCATCAAGTACTCGGTGGAGTGGTGGAACACCCTGCACCAGGGCGCCACCTTCACCCTCACCGAAAAACCGGCCATGCCCGTGGAAATGTGGGCGCCGTTGCTGCTGATGGTGCTGGGGTTCTACTGCTTCTTCGGCGCCGTGCTGCTGATGCGCATGCGCCTTGAAGTGCTCAAGCGTGAAGCCCGCGCCAGTTGGGTCAAGGCCGAAGTGCAAACCTGCCTGGGAGCCCGTGGATGAGCTTTGCGTCTTTCAGTGATTTTCTCGCCATGGGCCATCACGGCCTGTATGTCTGGACGGCCTATGGCATCTGCCTGACGGTGCTGGCCCTCAACGTGGCCGCGCCGATCCTGGCCCGCAAGCGTTACTTGCAACAAGAGGCGCGTCGTCTGCGCCGGGAGACCGAAAAGTGAATCCGCTGCGTAGAAAGCGTCTGTTGATCATCCTTGCCATCCTGGCCGGCGTCGGCATTGCCGTGGCCCTGGCCTTGAGCGCCCTGCAGCAGAACATCAACCTGTTCTACACCCCTACCCAGATCGCCAATGGCGAAGCCCCACTGGACACCCGCATCCGCGCCGGCGGCATGGTGGAGAAGGGCTCGCTCAAACGCTCCAGCGACTCCCTCGACGTGACCTTCGTGGTTACCGATTTCAACAAGGCCGTGACCATCACCTACCGCGGCATCCTCCCGGACCTGTTCCGCGAAGGCCAGGGCATCGTCGCCCTGGGCAAACTCAACGCCGACGGCGTGGTGGTGGCCGATGAAGTGCTGGCCAAGCACGACGAAAAATACATGCCGCCTGAAGTGACCAAGGCCCTCAAAGACAGCGGCCAATCCGCACCAACGCCAGCCAAGGAGGGCTAAGCCATGACGTCCGCATTGTTTATTCCAGAACTCGGCCAGTTGGCGATGATCCTCGCCCTGTGCTTTGCCATTGTGCAGGCCGTGGTGCCGTTGCTCGGCGCCTGGCGCGGTGACCGCCTGTGGATGAGCCTGGCGCAACCGGCTGCCTGGGGCCAGTTTGCGTTCCTGTTGTTCGCCTTCGGCTGCCTCACCTACGCCTTCATGACCGACGACTTTTCCGTCGCCTATGTAGCCAATAACTCCAACAGCGCCTTGCCCTGGTACTACAAGTTCAGCGCCGTGTGGGGTGCCCACGAAGGTTCGTTGCTGCTGTGGGCGTTGATCCTCGGCGGCTGGACCTTCGCCGTGTCGGTGTTCTCGCGCCAACTGCCGCAAGTGATGCTGGCGCGGGTGCTGGCGGTGATGGGCATGATCAGCATCGGTTTCCTGCTGTTCCTGATCATGACCTCCAACCCGTTCAGCCGCATCCTGCCGCAGATCCCGGCGGACGGGCACGACCTCAACCCGTTGCTGCAAGACATCGGCCTGATCGTGCACCCGCCGATGCTCTACATGGGCTACGTCGGTTTCTCCGTGGCCTTTGCCTTCGCCATCGCCGCGTTGCTCGGCGGGCGTCTTGACGCTGCCTGGGCGCGCTGGTCGCGACCGTGGACCATTGTCGCCTGGGCGTTCCTCGGCATTGGTATCACCTTGGGCTCGTGGTGGGCCTACTACGAACTCGGCTGGGGCGGCTGGTGGTTCTGGGACCCGGTGGAAAATGCCTCCTTCATGCCCTGGCTGGTGGGCACGGCGCTGATTCACTCGCTGGCCGTCACCGAAAAACGCGGTGTGTTCAAGAGCTGGACCGTGTTGCTGGCGATTGCGGCATTTTCCCTCAGCTTGCTCGGTACCTTCCTCGTGCGTTCGGGTGTATTGACGTCGGTGCACGCGTTCGCGTCCGACCCGGAGCGCGGCATCTTCATCCTGATCTTCCTGCTGTTTGTGGTCGGCGGCTCACTCACCCTGTTCGCCCTGCGTGCGCCAGTGGTCAAGAGCCAGGTCGGCTTCAACCTGTGGTCGCGGGAAACCCTGCTGCTGGGCAATAACCTGGTGCTGGTGGTGGCCGCGTCGATGATCCTGCTCGGCACCCTGTACCCGTTGGTGCTGGATGCCTTGAGCGGCGCCAAGCTGTCCGTCGGCCCGCCGTACTTCAACGCGTTGTTTATCCCGCTGATGGGCCTGTTGATGGTGGTGATGGCAGTCGGCGTGCTGGTGCGCTGGAAAGACACCCCGGTGAAATGGCTGGCAGGCATGCTCATGCCCGTGCTGCTGGGCAGCGTGGCCCTGGCGGTGATCGCCGGTGTGGCTTACGGCGACTTCAACTGGGCGGTGCTCGCTACCTTCCTGCTGGCGGCGTGGGTGTTACTGGCTGGCGTGCGCGACATCCTCGACAAGACCCGTCACAAAGGCCTGATCAAAGGCTTGCCTGGCTTGACCCGCAGCTATTGGGGCATGCAGGTCGCCCACATCGGCATCGCCGTGTGCGCCCTGGGCGTGGTGCTGTCCAGCCAGAACAGCGCCGAGCGCGACCTGCGTCTGGCGCCGGGCGAGTCCATGGACCTGGCCGGTTACCACTTCATCTTCGAAGGCGCCAAGCACTTCGAAGGCCCGAACTTCACCTCCGACAAAGGCACCGTGCGCGTCGTGCGCAACGGCAAGGAAGTGGCGGTGCTGCACCCGGAAAAACGCCTGTACACCGTGCAGAGTTCGATGATGACCGAGGCCGGTATCGACGC
Source organism: Pseudomonas sp. GW821-FHT09A09 (assembly GCF_059418405.1). Lineage (NCBI taxonomy): Bacteria > Pseudomonadati > Pseudomonadota > Gammaproteobacteria > Pseudomonadales > Pseudomonadaceae > Pseudomonas > Pseudomonas sp. GW821-FHT09A09. The sequence goes on along the minus strand of NZ_JBWKPU010000025.1, from coordinate 66,297 downwards.
CGGGTTTACCCGTGACCTCTATGTGGCACTGGGCGAACCCCTGGGCGACGGCGCCTGGGCCGTGCGCGTGCATGTGAAGCCGTTTGTGCGCTGGATCTGGTTCGGTGGTTTGCTCACCGGTTTCGGCGGTTTGCTCGCCGCGCTGGACCGGCGTTATCGGGTCAAGGTCAAGAGCCGGGTGCGTGAAGCCCTCGGCCTGCAGGGAGCGGCGGTATGAAGCGTTGGTTGATGGTTGTGCCGCTGGCGATGTTTCTGGTGGTGGCGGTGTTCCTGTATCGCGGGCTGTACCTGGACCCGGCCGAGTTGCCTTCGGCGATGATCGGCAAACCCTTCCCGGCCTTCAGCCTGCCAACGGTGCAGGGCGACAAGACCCTGACCCAGGCCGACCTGCTGGGCAAACCGGCGCTGGTCAACGTGTGGGGCACCTGGTGTATCTCCTGCCGCGTCGAACACCCGGTGCTGAACAAGCTGGCCGAGAAGGGCGTGGTGATCTACGGCATCAACTACAAGGACGACAACGCTGCCGCGTTGAAGTGGCTGGCCGAATTCCATAACCCGTACCAACTGGATATCCGCGATGAAGACGGCAACCTCGGCTTGAACCTCGGCGTGTACGGCGCCCCGGAAACCTTCTTCATTGATGCCAAGGGGGTGATCCGCGACAAGTACGTGGGCGTGATCGACGAAGTGGTGTGGCGCGAGCAACTGGCCGCCAAGTACCAGGCCCTGGTCGATGAGGCCAAGCCATGAAGCGTCTGTTAGCCGCTGCCGTGCTGGCGCTGGGTTTGGCGGGCGTGGCCCACGCCGCCATCGACACCTACGAATTCGCCAACGATGCCGAGCGTGAGCGTTTCCGTGACCTGACCAAGGAACTGCGCTGCCCCAAGTGCCAGAACCAGGACATCGCCGACTCCAACGCGCCGATCGCCGCCGACTTGCGCAAAGAGATCTTCCGCATGCTGGGGGAGGGCAAGGACAACCAGCAGATCATCGACTTCATGGTCGACCGCTACGGTGATTTCGTGCGCTATAAACCGGCCCTCACCGGCAAGACCGCGTTGCTCTGGTTCGGCCCCGCCGGGTTGTTGCTGGCCGGTGTGGTGGTGATGGCCGTGATCGTGCGCCGCCGCCGCACCGCGCCGACTGATGGTTCCGACGCGCTCTCCCTCGATGAACGCAAACGCCTCGACCAATTGCTGGACACCAAGACTGATGATTGATTTTTGGCTTGCAGCAGGGTTGCTGCTCCTGATTGCCCTGAGTTTCCTGTTGATCCCTGTATTGCGCGACCGCCGCGCCCAACGTGAAGAGGACCGCACCGCGCTGAACGTGGCGCTGTACCAGGAACGTGTGGCCGAGTTGCAAGTGCAGCAGGACGAAGGCGTGCTCAACGCCGCGCAACTCGACACCGGCCGCGCCGAAGCCGCCCGCGAACTGTTGGCCGACACCGAAGGCGTGGAAAAACCCCGCGAGTCGCGCTTGGGCAAACCGTTGCCACTGTTGGCGGCGTTTCTGGTGCCGGTGCTTGGCGTTGCGCTGTACCTGCATTACGGGGCGAGCGACAAGGTCGAGCTGACCCGCGAATTCTCCCAGCCGCCGGTGTCCATGCAAGACATGACCCAGCGCCTGGAGCGCGCCGCCGCGGCCCAGCCGGACTCGGCCGAGGGCTTGTACTTCCTCGGTCGCGCCTACATGGCCCAGGACCGTTCCGCCGATGCCGCCAAAGTCTTCGAGCGCACCGTGGCCCTGGCCGGTCGACAGCCGGAACTGCTCGGCCAGTGGGCCCAGGCCCAGTACTTTGCCGACAACAAACAGTGGTCGCCCAAGGTTCAGGCGCTGACCGACGAAGCGTTGAAGCTGGACCCGAAAGAAGTCACCAGCCTGGGTCTGTTGGGCATTGCGGCCTTTGAGGGGCAGCGTTACCAGGAAGCCATCGACTACTGGAACCGCCTGCTGGCCCAACTGCCACCGGAGGACAATTCCCGCGCAGCGCTGCAAGGCGGTATCGACCGGGCTGCCGAAAAGCTCAAGGAAAGCGGCGGCACCGTCGCTCAAAAAGCGCTGATGAAAGTGCGTGTGGATTTATCCGCCGACGTGAAGGCCAAGGCCCTGCCCACCGACAGCGTGTTTATCTTCGCCCGCGCCGTCAGTGGCCCGCCTGCGCCATTGGCGGCCAAACGCGTCACCGTCGCCGAACTGCCGATCACCGTCGAACTGGGCGATGCCGACGCGATGATGCCGCAGTTGAAACTGTCGAACTTCCCCGAAGTCCAACTGGTTGCACGCCTATCCCGGGCAGGTCTTCCGACCGCTGGCGAGTGGATCGGCCGCAGTCAACCCTTGGCCAGCAGCACCACTGCGTTGCAGCAGCTGACCATCGACAGTCCGGATCAGTAATTTCGAGGAAACGCCTATGACCGCACTTGCACGCCTTACCCTGCTCAGCCTGATCGTGGGCCTGAGCGCTTGTGCGGTCCACCGGCCTCCGTCGCCCACCGGTCCGGCGATCCCGCCGTCGGGGCCGTCGACCCAGCCAAGCACCAAACCGTCCGGCCCGGTCACGCCAGCACCGAAGCCGGTGCCCACCTCGTCACCGACCTTCGCGCCACCCCCGGGTGCCGCCAGCCACTGGGACGGCAAGATGCAGGTGTACGTGCTCGAAGAGCAGCCCGACACCTTCTACCGCCAGCGCACCTACTACCGCTGGAGCAACGGCTGGAGCCGCTCCATCAGCCCGAACGGCCCGTGGGAAGAGACCAGCGTACAGGGCGTACCGCCCGGCTTGAGCAAGCAGTACGCGCAATAAAAAAGGCGACCTTCGGGTCGCCTTTTTATTCCCAGCGTGAAACGCAACCCCCTGTAGGAGCTGGCTTGCCAGCGATAGCTTTCTGTCAGCCCGATATTTTTCAGCTGACCCACCGCCATCGCCGGCAAGCCGGCTCCTACAATTGAAGGTTATTCGCTCTGGAGTGTGTGCGATCCCTTGAGTCCGCCGAGCCAATGGATACATCCCGCAAGCACCCCCAGCACAACCCCCAACTCCACCACCCCCACCCAGCCAAACTGCGCCATCAACCCGCCACTCACCGTCGCGCCAATCGCCCCACCCACAAAGGTGGCGGTCATGTACAAACTGTTGATGCGCCCCTGGGCCTTCGGGTCCACCGCAAACGCCCGGGTCTGGTTCGCCACCAACCCCGCCTGTACGCCGATATCCAACACAATCACCCCCAGTACCAGCAAGATCAGCGACGCTTGCGCGCCCGCCAGCAACAAGAAGGCCAATGTCACGATGCCGACGCTGGCCCCGATCACCGTGCGGCAACCCAGCTTGTCCGCCGCCCGGCCCCCATACGACGCCGCAAACGCCCCCACCGCGCCGATAATCCCGAACGCCCCGGCCCACGCGCTGCCCAGGTGCCACGGCCCGTTGGCCAGCAACCCCGCCAGGTTCACCCAGAACGCGTTGAAGCACGCCCACAACAGCGCCTGCACCATCATCGATTGGCGAATGGGGCTGTTGTCGCGCATCAATGGCCACAACGAAGCCAGCAGGCGAGGGTAGGACAGGTTGCTGCTTGGCACGCCCGGCGGCAGCAACCTGGCTGCGATACACCACACCGGGATCATGAACGCCGCTTCCATCGCATACACCGCGCGCCAGCCGTAGGCCTCGCCCACCACGCCACTGATCGTACGACCCAGCAGAATCCCGAGCATGATCCCGCTGACAACCGTGCCCATGTTGCGCCCGCGTTCGTGGGGCTGGGACATCACCGCCGCGAACGGTACCAGGTGTTGTGGCACGCAGCACACCACGCCCAGGCCGAACGACGCGCCGATCAACGCCCAGATACTCGGCGCAAACGCCGCCGCGAGGGCAAAACAGAACGCCAGCGCAATTTGCCCCAGCACCAGCTTGCGTCGGTCGAAGCGGTCGCCCATCGGCAGTAACAGGGCCAGCCCGGTGGCAAAGCCCAGCAAGGCTGCGCCCGCCACTAGATTGACCGTCGACACCGCCACGCCCATGTCCGAAGCAATCAGCGGCAACACCGGTTGAGTGCAATAAATGTTGGTGACCACCGCGCCGGCGATCACCGCCATCATGATGATCTTGCCTCGCGGCGGGTGACTCTCGGCTGTGCTCATGGCGCGCTCCATAGGGTTGCAGGGAAAGAGTGGCCAACCTTACGCAGTCGCGTTTATGTCGATAATCCCCTAGGATCGGGAATCATCCTCCCAGAATTTGATAGGGCGCCATGAACCGTCTTGAGTCGATGTCCGTGTTTGTCGCCGTGGTGGAAGCGGGCAGCTTGTCGGCCGCCGCTCGCCAGCTCGACATGCCCCTGGCCACCGTCAGCCGCAAGGTGGCGGAGCTGGAGGCTCATCTGAAATCACGACTGCTGCACCGCACCACGCGGCAACTGTCGTTGACCGACGTAGGGGCTTCCTACCTGACGGCTTGCCGGCGCATTCTCGAAGAGATCGGCGAAGCCGAACGCGCGGCCACTGGCGAATACGCGCAGCCCAAAGGCGAGTTGGTGGTGACCGCGCCCATCGTCTTCGGGCGCCTGCACATCGTGCCGGTGGTGGCGGAATTTCTGGCGCAGTACCCCGAGATCAGCGTCAACCTGATGCTCACCGACCGCGTGGTGCATTTGATGGAAGAGCAGTGCGACGTGGCCGTGCGCATTGGTGAATTGCCCGACAGCTCGCTCAAGGCGGTGCCCGTGGGCACGGTGCGGCACGTGGTGTGCGCCAGCCCCCGCTACCTGAAAACTCACGGCGAACCGGCCAAGCCACAGGATCTGGCGGATCACAGTTGCATCACCTTCGACGTGCTCGCCTCGGTGGGCGCCTGGGTATTTGGAAGCGGCAAATCAGAACAGACTGTGCCCGTGCATTCTCGGCTGTCGGTGAACACGGCGGAAGCGGCGATTGCAGCGGCGACGCTGGGCGTCGGCATGATTCGGGTGTTGTCGTATCAAGTGGCGGATGCGCTGCAAAAGGGCGATTTACAGGTGCTGTTGCAGCCTTATGAGTCGACTGCACTGCCCATCAGCCTGGTGCACAAAGGCCAGGCCCCGCTGCCATTAAAAGTGCGCGCATTCCTGGACTTCGTCACCCCGAAACTGCGCGCTCGCGAAGCCAACGCAAAACCCCTGTAGGAGCCGGCTTGCCGGCGATGACGGCAGACCTGCTGGCAACCGCGTGGCTGACCCACCGCTATCGCTGGCAAGCCAGCTCCTACAGCGGGCTGCGGTGACCTTTCAACCTTTCATAAAAGCTTCATCGAACCGACCCCCTGCAGTCATGTGCAAGTCATAGGGCTGACACAGCCCGCGCCTACTGTCGTTTGAACTCAACCGCAGCCACCTTTGGCTGTTCAAACAAGACAGAGAAGCCCATGACTCACGCTATCCATGTCGATCACTTGAACAAGACCTTTGCGAAGAAATCCGCACTGGTCGACCTCGAACTCACCATTGATGCCGGTGAGATGGTCGCGCTGATCGGCGCTTCCGGTTCCGGCAAGTCCACGCTGCTGCGCCACTTGGCGGGCCTGGCGTGCTGCGACAAGAGCAATGGTGGCAGCGTCAAGGTGCTGGGCCGGGAGGTGCAGGCCAGCGGACGGTTGAACGGCAAGGTACGGCGGTTGCGCGCGGACATCGGCTACATCTTCCAGCAGTTCAACCTGGTCAACCGCTTGAGCGTGCTCGACAACGTGCTGCTCGGCTGTCTGGGGCGCATGCCGCGCTGGCGTGGCAACCTCGGCCTGTTCAATACCGAAGAGAAGGCGTTTGCCCTCGAATCCCTGGCCCGCGTGGGCCTCGCCGACCTGGCCGAGCAGCGCGCCTCTACCTTGTCTGGCGGCCAGCAGCAGCGCGTGGCGATTGCCCGTGCATTGACCCAGCGCGCCGAAGTGATCCTCGCCGATGAGCCGATCGCCTCGCTGGACCCGGAGTCGGCGCGCAAGGTCATGGAGATCCTCGCCGACATCAACCGCCGCGACGGCAAGACCGTGGTGGTGACCCTGCATCAAGTCGATTACGCCGTGCGTTATTGCCCGCGTGCCGTGGCGCTCAAGGGTGGGCGCATTCATTTCGATGGGCAGGGCAGCGCCATGAGCAGCCACTTCCTCAATGATTTGTACGGTGCCGATGTCGACACCAGCCTGATGTTTTCCGACCAGTCCCGCGCCACCGCCGCCACGCCTCGGCTGGCCCTGGCACGCGCTTGAAACCCACCTCACGACCCACAGGAATGCCTTCCATGTTCAACCGTATCGGCCAAGTGTTTTTGTCTGCCGCCTTGTTGGCCAGTGTCGCGATGGGCAATGCCTATGCGGCGGACAAGGCCATCAACTTCGGCATCATGTCTACCGAGTCTTCGCAGAACCTCAAGAGCATCTGGCAGCCGTTTTTGGATGACATGCACAAGAAGACCGGCCTGACCATCAACGCCACCTTCGCCTCCGACTACGCCGGCCTGATCCAGGGCATGCGCTTCAACAAGGTCGACGTGGCGTGGCTGGGCAACAAGGCGGCGATGGAAGCGGTGGACCGCTCCAACGGCGAAATCTTCGCCCAGACCGCTGCCGCCAACGGCGCTGCCGGCTACTGGAGCGTGCTGATCGTGCGCAAGGACAGCCCGATCAACAACGTCGACGACATGCTCAAGAACGCCAAGAACCTGACCTTCGGCAACGGTGACCCGAACTCCACCTCGGGCTACCTGGTACCGGGCTACTACGTGTTCGCCAAGAACAACGTCGACGCCGCCACCGCCTTCAAGCGCACCCTCAACTCCAGCCATGAAGTCAACGCCTTGAGCGTGGCCAAGGGGCAGTTGGATGTGGCGACCTTCAACACCGAAAGCTGGGACCGCCTGGAAGTCACCCAGCCAGACAAGGCCGCCATGCTCAAAGTGATCTGGAAATCCCCGCTGATTCCGGCTGACCCGATGGTGTGGAGCAAGGCCCTGAGCGACAGCGAGAAGACCAAGATCCGCGACTTCTTCGCCCACTACGGCGACACCGATGAAGAGAAGGCGGTGCTCAAGAACATGCAGTTGGGCAAATTCCTGCCGTCGAGCGACGACCAGTTGTTGCCGATCCGTCAGCTGGAGTTGTTCAAGCAGCGCACGATCATCAGCGCCGATGACCACCTCGAAGCCGCCGACAAAGCCAAGAAGCTCGCCGACATCGACGCTGACCTGGCCAAGCTGCAACAGCGCATCTCTGAGCTAGACAAGAAAACTGCAGCAAACGGCTAACCCCTGTGGGAGCGGGCTTGCCCGCGATTGCGGTGTGTCGGCAACACATTTGTAACTGACAGACCGCTATCGCAGGCAAGCCAGCTCCCACATTTAGATCGAGGACAACCATGACAACTCTGCACGCTGAAGCCGTCGGCAAACGCACCTGGCCCCAATACCTCGGCTGGGGCCTGTTCCTGGTCCTGCTGGCCTGGGCCTGGCACGGCGCGGAAATGAACCCGCTGGCGCTGTACCGCGATTCCGGAAACATGGCGACCTTCGCCGCCGACTTCTTCCCGCCGGACTTCCACGAATGGCGCTCCTACCTCAAGGAAATGATCGTCACCGTGCAGATCGCCCTCTGGGGCACGGTACTGGCGATTGTCTGCTCGGTGCCGCTGGGCATTCTCTGCGCCGACAACATCACCCCCTGGTGGGTCCACCAACCGCTGCGCCGGGTGATGGATGCCTTCCGTTCCATCAACGAAATGGTGTTCGCCATGTTGTTCGTGGTCGCCGTGGGCCTTGGTCCTTTTGCCGGTGTTCTGGCCTTGTGGATCAGCACCACCGGCGTGCTCGCCAAGCTGTTTGCCGAAGCCGTCGAAGCCATCGACCCAGGCCCGGTTGAAGGGGTGCGGGCGACTGGCGCCAGTGCCTTGCAGGAAGTGATCTACGGCGTGATCCCCCAAGTGATGCCGCTGTGGGTGAGCTACGCGCTGTACCGCTTCGAGGCCAACGTGCGTTCGGCCACGGTGGTGGGCATGGTCGGGGCGGGCGGGATCGGCGTGATCCTCTGGGAAAACATCCGCGCCTTCCAGTTTGTACAAACCTGCGCGGTGCTGCTGGTGATCATCGTGGTGGTGAGCTGTATCGACGTGCTGTCCCAACGCCTGCGCAAGCAGTTCATCTGACGCCGGAGGGGTGCCCGCGGGGCGCTTTTTTTAAGCATGCAGTTGTCTAGACAAGAAGAGCCGGTGTACCGCGAACTCGCGGATATCCTGCGCCGTGAACTGAGCAGCTACAGCGCCGGTGATTTCCTGCCCGGCGAGGTGCACATGGCCGAGCGCTTTGGCGTCAATCGCCACACCCTGCGTCGCGCCATCGATGAGCTGGTGTTTGAAGGCAGCCTGTTGCGCCGCCAGGGCAAGGGCACCCAGGTGCTCGACCGTCCGTTGATCTACCCGATGGGCGCCGAGACGTCCTACAGCCAGTCGTTGTCGGCCCAGGGCGTGGGCGTGCAGGCGGTGCTGCTCAAGCGTCGCTACTGCTACGCCAGCCGTGATGAAGCGCTGCAACTGGGCATTGCCGAAATGGCGCCGATGATCGAACTGCAGACCTTGCGCAAGCTCGACCACCAGCCCGTCAGCCTGATCCGCCATCGCTACTGCGCCAGCCGTGCGCCGTTGCTGGCTGACTACAACGGCGGCTCCCTGCGCCAATACCTGCGTGAACGTGACCTGCCACTGACCCGCACCCAAAGCCTGATCGGTGCGCGTTTGCCCAACCGTGATGAAGCCGCGCTGCTGATGATGCCTCGGCACTTGCCGGCCCTCACCGTTTTTACCCTTTCCCGCGATCGCGACGGCCGCCCGGTGGAGCTGGCACAGTCCACCAGCCGCTCGGATCGCTTCCAGTACCAAGTGGTGACCTGAATGGAGACCGTGATGAGTTTGTCCCCGCGTCAGCATTGGATCGGCGTGTTAGCCCGCGCCCGGCTCAGTGAACTGCAACCCCATGAAGCGGCGTTGAAAGACGTCGAGTACCACCTGATCCGCGCCCCCGAAGTCGGCATGACCCTGGTGCGCGGCCGTATGGGCGGCGACGGTGCGCCGTTCAACGTTGGCGAGATGAGCGTAACCCGCTGCGTGGTGCGCCTGGCCGATGGCCGTACCGGCTACAGCTACCTGGCCGGGCGCGACAAGGTGCATGCCGAACTGGCGGCCCTGGCCGATGCCCACCTGCAAGGCAGCCAGCCGAGCATCTGGCTCAGCGACCTGATCACCGCGCTGGCCAATGCCCAGGCCAATCGCCGCGCGCAAAAGGAAGCCGATACCGCTGCCACCAAGGTCGAGTTCTTCACCCTCGTGCGAGGAGAAAACTGATGAATGCGCAACTGTTGCAACCGGCCTTCGTCGACCCGGTACTGGACGCCCAGCGCGGTTTTCGCGCGGCCCTTAAGGCCCTGGCCGAACCCGGCCTGATCCAGCACCTGGCGTCTGCGCCCCACCTCGATGGCCTGGCACCTGCCACCTACGCGTTGTGCCTGGCCTTGCTGGATGTGGACACACCGCTGTGGCTGGCGCCGAGCTTCGACACGCCGCTGATCCGCGCCAACCTGGCCTTCCACTGCGGCTGCCCGTTCACGGCCAACCGCGAAGACGCGGTGTTCGCCTTGCTCGGTGAGCCCGACCTGCTCGACCTCGGTGGCTTCGACCACGGCAACGACCGCTACCCCGACCAGTCCTGCACCGTGCTCGTGCAACTCACTGACCTGGAGTCCGGGCGCGGCCTGCTGTGGCGCGGCCCGGGCATCAAGGCCCAGCGCCAGGTGCACCTGCCAGTGCCCCAGGCGTTCTGGCTCGAACGCCAGCGCCGCGAAGCCTTCCCCCGTGGCCTGGACGTGCTGTTTGCCGCTGGCCACCACTTGATCGGCCTGCCGCGCAGCAGCCGTGTCGCAGAGGAGCGCATCTGATGTATGTAGCCGTCAAAGGTGGCGAACAGGCCATCGACAATGCCCACCGCCTGCTCGCTAAAAAACGCCGGGGCGACACCGCGATTCCCGAGCTGAGCGTGACCCAGATCCGCGAGCAACTGCCGTTGGCCGTGGCGCGGGTGATGACCGAAGGCTCGCTGTTCGACGAAGAACTCGCCGCGCTGGCGATCAAGCAAGCGGCGGGGGACCTGGTGGAAGCGATCTTTCTGCTGCGCGCCTACCGCACCACGCTGCCGCGCTTCAGCCCGAGCCTGCCGATCGACACCTCGCAGATGCTGTTGAGCCGGCGGTTGTCGGCGACTTTCAAGGACGTGCCGGGCGGCCAACTGCTCGGCCCCACGTTCGACTACACCCACCGCCTGCTGGATTTTGCGCTGCTGGCCGAAGGTGAATACCCCGGCCCGCAGACCACGCCCGAAGCACGCATCGACGCCTGCCCACGGGTGCTTGGCCTGCTTGCCAAGGAAGGCCTGATCAAGAATGAAACCGACGACAACGCCAGCGTCGCCGACATCACCCGCGACCCGCTGGAATACCCGGCCAGCCGTGCCGAGCGCCTGCAAGCGCTGGCCCGTGGCGACGAAGGGTTCCTGTTGGCGCTGGGGTATTCGACCCAACGTGGCTACGGCCGCAACCACCCGTTTGCCGGCGAGATTCGCATCGGTGACGTGGAAGTGTGGATCGACCCGGAAGAGCTGGGTTTTCCCATTTGCCTGGGCAGCATCGAAGTGACCGAGTGCGAGATGGTCAACCAGTTCGTCGGCTCGGCCACGGAGCTGGCGCAGTTCACGCGCGGCTACGGGTTGGCGTTCGGGCATGCCGAGCGCAAGGCCATGGGCATGGCGCTGGTGGACCGCTCGTTGCGCGCCGGCGAATACAACGAAGAGGTGGTGTCGCCGGCCCAGCGTGAAGAGTTTGTGCTGGCCCACTGCGACAACGTCGAGGCGGCCGGTTTTGTGTCGCACCTCAAATTACCGCACTACGTGGACTTCCAGTCCGAACTGGAACTGATCCGCAAACTGCGCCAACCGGCCGAGGGTTCGAGCCATGAATGACGCCGCCTACAACTTCGCCTACCTCGACGAACAGACCAAGCGCATGATCCGTCGCGCCTTGCTCAAGGCCGTGGCGATCCCCGGTTACCAAGTGCCGTTCGGTGGCCGCGAAATGCCGCTGCCTTACGGCTGGGGCACGGGCGGCATGCAATTGACCGCCGCAATCCTCGGTGAGGATGACGTGCTCAAGGTCATCGACCAAGGCGCCGACGACACCACCAACGCCGTGTCGATCCGCCGCTTTTTTGCGCGCACGGCCGGCATCGCCACCACCGAAGCCACGCCCGAGGCCACGGTGATCCAGACCCGCCACCGCATTCCGGAAACGCCCCTGCAGGCCGGCCAGATCATGGTCTACCAGGTGCCGATCCCCGAGCCGCTGCGCTTTATCGAGCCGTCGGAAACCGAGACCCGCACCATGCATGCGCTCAACGATTACGGGGTGATGCACGTCAAGCTCTACGAAGACATCGCCACCTTCGGCCATATCGCCACCAGCTATGCGTACCCGGTGATGGTCGACGAGCGCTACGTGATGGACCCGTCGCCGATCCCCAAATTCGACAACCCCAAGCTCGACATGAGCCCGGCGCTGATGCTGTTCGGCGCGGGCCGTGAAAAGCGCTTGTACGCCGTGCCGCCTTATACCGAGGTCACCAGCCTGGACTTCGAAGACCACCCCTTCGACGTGCAGAAGTGGAAACACAACTGCGCCATCTGCGGCAGCCATGAATCGTTCCTTGATGAGCTGATTCTCGACGATGCGGGCACCCAGAGTTTTGTGTGTTCCGACACTTGGTACTGCGCGCAACGTGTGAAGGAGAACAACCAGTGAGCCAGCCGTTATTGCAAGTGCGTGACCTGTCCCTGTTGTACGGCCCGGAGAAGGGTTGCCAGGGCGTGAGTTTCGATCTGTACCCCGGTGAGGTGCTGGGCATCGTCGGCGAGTCCGGCTCGGGCAAGTCCACGTTGCTCTCGCTGCTGAGCGGTCGCCTGCCGCCGCAAGCGGGTTCGATTGGCTACCGCAGCAAGGACGGCGAATGGCTGGACTTGTACAGCGCCAGTGAAGCCGAACGCCGTACGTTGTTGCGCACCGAATGGGGTTTTGTCGAGCAGAACCCTCGTGACGGTTTGCGCATGGGCGTGTCGGCCGGGGCGAACATCGGCGAGCGCCTGATGGCCCAGGGCGTGCGCAATTACGAGCAACTGCGCGGTGCCGGTCTTGATTGGCTGAGCCAGGTGGAAATCGACCCGCAGCGCATCGACGACTTGCCACGCACCTTTTCGGGCGGCATGCAGCAGCGCCTGCAGATCGCCCGCAACCTGGTGTCGAGCCCGCGTCTTGTGTTCATGGACGAACCGACTGGCGGCCTGGACGTGTCGGTACAGGCGCGTTTGCTCGACCTGCTGCGTGGCCTGGTGCGTGAGCTGGATTTGGCGGTGGTGATCGTCACCCACGACCTGGCCGTCGCGCGTTTGCTGGCCGACCGCTTGATGGTGATGCGTCGCTCCCGCGTGGTGGAAACCGGGCTCACCGACCAGATCCTCGACGATCCACAGCACCCTTACTCTCAACTGCTGGTGTCTTCGGTATTGCAGCCATGACGAATGCTCTGATCGAGGTCCGTGACCTCTCGAAAACCTTCACCCTGCACCAGCAACACGGCGTGGTGCTCAACGTGCTGCGCGGCGTCGAGTTCAGCGTGCAGGGCGGTGAATGCCTGGTGCTGCACGGCCAGTCCGGTGCCGGCAAAAGCACCTTGCTGCGCACGCTGTACGCTAACTACCTGCCGGCCGGTGGCAGCATTCGTGTACGCCATGCCGGCGAGTGGCTGGAGCTGGTCGGCGCCGAGCCACGTGACATTTTGCAGGTGCGCCAGCAGACCCTGGGTTACGTCAGCCAATTCCTGCGGGTGATCCCACGGGTGGCTTGCCTGGACGTGGTGATGGAGCCGGCCCTGGCGCGCGGCTGGTCCAAAGCCAATGCGCAGTCACGCGCCGAACACCTGTTGACCCGCCTCAATATTCCGCAACGCCTGTGGCAACTGGCGCCCGGCACCTTCTCCGGGGGCGAGCAACAGCGCGTCAACATCGCCCGCGGCTTCATGGTGGCCTGGCCGGTAATGCTGCTCGATGAACCCACCGCGTCCCTGGACGACAACAACCGCCAGGTGGTGCTGGAACTGATGAACGAAGCCAAGGCGGCCGGCGCGGCGCTGATTGGCATCTTCCACGACCGCGCCGCCCGTGAGGCGGTTGCCGACCGCCATTTCGACATGACCCCAACACCTGTTGCCCAAGAGGAATACGCCCATGCCCGCTGAACAGATCCTGAGTAATGCCCAGATCGTCACGGCCGATCGCATGTTCCTGGGCTCGGTGGTGCTGCGTGGCGGCAAGATTGTCGATATCGCCGAAGGCCGCAGCCAGTTGCCCCAGGCCCAGGACCTGGAGGGTGATTTCCTGTTGCCGGGGCTGGTGGAGTTGCACACTGACAACCTGGAAAAACACATGACCCCGCGCCCCGGCGTGGACTGGCCGTCGATCTCGGCCGTGCTCAGCCATGACGCGCAGATCATCGCGGCGGGGATCACCACGGTGTTCGACGCGGTGTCCATCGGCGATGTGAACCCCAAGGGCAATCGCATGAAGAAACTGCCGGCGATGCTCGACGCCATCGCATCGGCGGAAGACGCTGGCTTGACCCGCGCCGAGCATCATCTGCACCTGCGCTGCGAGCTGTGCCACCCGGATACCCTCAGCGTGTTCCGCGACCTGGTGGAAAACCCTTTGGTGCGCCTGGTCTCGGTGATGGACCACTCGCCGGGCCAGCGCCAGTTCGTGCTGGAATCCAAGTACCGTGAGTACTACATGGGCAAGTACCACCTGAACGACGAAACCATGGACGCGTTCATCGTGTTGCAGATGGCCAACTCCCGGGAGTACAGCGACCGTTATCGTGCGGCGATTGTTGCGCATTGCCTGGAGCGCGGCCTGTCGGTGGCCAGCCATGACGATGCGACGCTGGCCCATGTCGAGGAGTCGGCAGGCTACGGCATGACCATCGCCGAATTCCCCACCACGCTGGAAGCGGCGAAGGGCTGCCAGGCGCTGAACATGAAAGTCTTGATGGGCGCGCCGAACGTGGTGCGCGGTGGGTCGCACTCGGGTAATGTGGCCGCCGCCGGCCTGGCGGCCGAGGGATTGCTGGATATACTTTCCAGCGACTATTACCCGGCCAGCCTGTTGCAGGCGGCGTTTGTGCTGGCCGACCAGCAGGACGGCGGCGACCTGTCGCGAGCAGTCAAGATGATCAGCCTGGCACCAGCGCAAGCGGCGGGCCTGGCCGATCGCGGTGAAATTGCCATCGGCCTGCGCGCCGACCTGGTCCAGGCCCGCAGCCGTGAAGGGCTGCCGGTGGTGCAACAAGTGTGGCGGCAAGCGAAGAGGGTGTTTTGATGGCAGGCAGGTTGATCTATCTCATCGGGCCATCCGGTTCGGGCAAGGACAGCCTGCTGGATGCCGCCCGCCCGCGCTTGGCCGAGCGCGGTTGTCGCATCGTGCGCCGCGTCATCACCCGCTCGGCGGAAGCGGTAGGTGAGGCGGCACAGGGTGTGAGCCCGGAGCAGTTTGCCGCGATGGAGGCCGAGGGCGCGTTTGCCCTCAGCTGGCACGCCAATGGGTTGTCCTACGGCATACCGCGTGAGATCGACGATTGGCTGGCGGCGGGGGAGGACGTGCTGGTCAACGGTTCGCGGGCGCACCTGGGGCAGACCCGCGCGCGCTACCCGACGTCGCTGGTGCTGCTGCTGACGGTTGACCAGGCAGTGTTGCGCCAGCGTTTGATCGCACGGGGGCGTGAGTCGCTGGCGGATATCGAAGCGCGCCTGGCGCGCAATGCCCGTTTCACTGCCGAGCTGATCGCCGGCCATGGCGAGGGTTTGTTCGTGCTGGACAACTCCGGGCCGCTGGAGCACAGCGTCGAGCGCCTGCTGTGCTGCCTGAACCACGGGCATTCGGCATGCGCCTGACCTTGCTGGGCACCGGCGATGCGCGGCAAGTCCCGGTGTATGGCTGCGAGTGCGTGGCCTGCACCCTGGCCCGCCAGGATGCCAGCCTGCGCCGCCGGCCGTGCAGCGCGTTGATCGAGTGTGGCGACCAGCGCTGGTTGATCGACAGCGGCTTGCCCGACCTCACCGAACGTTTCCCGCCGCGCAGTTTCAACGGGATTTTCCAGACTCACTACCACGCCGATCACGCCCAGGGCTTGCTGCATTTGCGCTGGGGGCAAGAGCTGGTGATTCCGGTGCATGGGCCGGCGGACCCGGAGGGGTTATCTGACCTCTACAAACACCCGGGCATTTTGGACTTCAGCCAACCCTTTGCCGCGTTCGAAACGCGGCAGTTTGCTGAGCTGACGGTGACGGCGTTGCCGCTGGAGCATTCCAAGTTGACCCTGGGTTACCTGCTGGAAGGGCAAGGGCGGCGCATCGCCTACCTCACCGACACGGTCGGCCTGCCGCCAGACACGCTTGCCTGGTTGCAACGCGAACCGCTGGACGTGCTGGTGCTGGACTGCTCCATGCCACCCCAGCCGCAGGCGCCGCGTAACCATAATGACCTGACGCTGGCCTTGCAGAGCATTGAGCAGACCGGTGCAAAACTCGGCGTGCTGACCCATGTGGGGCACACGCTGGATGCGTGGTTGGTGCAGCACCGCTCAACGCTGCCGCGCCACGTTACCGTCGGTTGGGATGGCCGTATCCTCTAGCGCAACATCTACCGCCATCGCCGGCAAGCCGGCTCCTACAGATTTTCGGGCGCTACGAATCCTGTGTAGGAGCTGGCTTGCCAGCGATAGCGGTGCGCCAGGCAACACCTCCCGCA
The DNA here is from genome assembly GCF_059418405.1 of Pseudomonas sp. GW821-FHT09A09. Lineage (NCBI taxonomy): Bacteria > Pseudomonadati > Pseudomonadota > Gammaproteobacteria > Pseudomonadales > Pseudomonadaceae > Pseudomonas > Pseudomonas sp. GW821-FHT09A09. Next base: position 50,385 of record NZ_JBWKPU010000025.1, on the reverse strand, counting down.
CAGACCTACCGCCATCGCCGGCAAGCCGGCTCCTACAGCTTTTCGGGCGCTACGAATCCTGTGTAGGAGCTGGCTTGCCAGCGATAGCGGTAGACCAGGCAACACATTTCGCACAGACCACCGGGGGATTCATTTGGGCGACGCCAGCAAGCCTTCTACATAATCCACAAACGCCCGCGCCTTGGCACTCGCCAACCGGCCGGTAGGCAGCACCGCCCATAAATCCCGGGGGGGCAATTCCCAGTCCGTCAGCACGGCCCTGACTTCGCCGCTGGCAATTTCCGGGGTGAACATCCATTCCGCTGTCATCGCCAGGCCGTTGTGGGCGAGCACGCCGGCGCGTATGCCTTCGGAGGAGGTCACGCGCAGGCGGCCGTGCGCGACGATGGGGTGTTCGTGCTCGCCCTGTTTGAACGGCCAGCACGCACTCTGCCCCAGGCTATAGATCACGGCTTGGTGGTTGAGAAGATCGGCGGGGCTTTGGGGCTCGCCGTAACGCGCGAAATACGCCGGCGTACCGAAGATTCTTGCGGGGCTCTGGCTGATGCGTCGCGCCGTGAGGCTGGAGTCGCTCAGGTTGCCGATGCGCAGGGCGACGTCGATGCCTTCTTCCACAAGATTGAGCAGGCGGTCGTCGAGCATCACGTCGATGTTCAGGCCGGGGTGCTGCTCCAGGAACGGCGCCAGGTGGGGAATGATGTGCAGGCGCGAGAGCGTCACGCCGGCACTCACACGCAGGTTGCCCGACAGCCCGGCACCCACGCTGCGGGCAATGTCCTCGGTGTGGTTGATCTCATCGATCGCGTGCTTGGCGCGCTCGAAGTAGGCCAGCCCGGCTTCGGTGGGCGTCAGGCCCCGGGTGGAGCGCAACAGCAACCGCACCGCCAGGCGCGCCTCCAACTGCGCAATGCTTTTGGAGACGGCCGGTTGACCGATGCCCAGGCGTTTGGCGGCCGCCGAGAACGAGCCGGTTTCGACCACGTGGACAAAGGTTTCCATGGCGGTGAGGCGGTCCATCGGGTGTCCTCTGGTTACCGTTTGAGGGCGTCGAGCATGTCCGACGGTTCTGGGCGTTGAGTGTAATCCGGGTTGACCTCGGCGTAACGGATCACACCGTCCTGACCGATCACATAGCGCGCGGGCATGGGCAGGGTCCACGAGGGATCGTCATTGATCAGCGGCAGGTTGTTGCCGAAACCTTTATAGAGCTCGATCAGGTAGTCCGGCAGTTCAAAGCGCAGGCCGAAGGCCGCGGCGACGTCATTGTGGGGATCGCTGAGGATCGGAAATTCCAGCTCGGTAATGCGTGTGGACTTGCGGCTGTTGGCTGCCGTCTGCGGCGACACCGCCACCAGTTGCGCCCCAGTGGCTTTGAGCGTCGGCAAGAAGGCCTGGAGGGCCTCCAGTTCCATGTTGCAGTAAGGGCACCATACGCCCCGGTAGAACGTCAGCACCAGCGGCCCTTTTTCCAGCAGTTGTGCTGAAGACACCAGCTCGCCGTCGGCGTTCTTGAGGCTGAACAGCGGCGCCTTGTCGCCCACTTTCAGCGCCCGTTGTGCGGCGCCGGAAGCGATCAGCTCGGCGGTGGCACGTTCCATGATCGGGTGAATATGCGCAGGCGCGTTGAACGGTGGCTTGCCGGCTTTGAAGTCGGCGCGGAAGGCATCCAGTGTGGCTTGAAGTGTCATGGAGATATTCCCTCGGGAGATGAGCCGGTTGGCTGGAGAGAATGATGAGCGCGGCAGGAGAGGCGCGGAAGCGGGGTGGGGGGCATAGGCTCTATGCCAGGTTGGAATAACCGTTGGGGTGGGTTCAACATTCGGCAAAACAACCGACGGCTCTTTCAAGCTCATTTTGTGTTTGAATAAATAACTCTAGGGTTATCTAATTTGCACGAGGCCTGCTATGCAATACCCAATCTGTATCGAATGGGGCGATGACTTCACCGCCACCGGCATTCAGATCCCCGATATTCCAGGCGCTGTCACCGCCGGGGACAGTTTCGAAGAGGCCTACAACGCTGCGGTGGAAATCGCGCACATCCTGTTGCAAGAGATCGCGGCAGAAGGCGGGCCGATTCCGCTGCCAACGTCGGTGGCGACTCATCACACTCACGAAGACTATGCCGGGATGGGCTGGGGGATGTTGGAGCTGGATATCTCGCCCTATCTGGGCAAGACCGAGAAGGTCAATGTGACCTTGCCCGGTTATGTCATCCAGCGCATCGACAGGTATGTACGCGAGCACAACGTCAAAAGCCGCTCGTCATTCCTGGCGGACGCGGCGTTAGAGAAGTTGGTGCGTTCGTGAGGTGAGCCCTGTGGGAGCTGGCTTGCCTGCGATAGCGGTTTGACTGATATACCGCAATCGCAGGCAAGCCAGCTCCCACACGTATGCGTTTAGGCAGCGACCGGGGCGGCTTGACGCGAAGCACTCAAAAAGCGCAACAACGCCACCAGCGGGAACGCGCTGCCCACCAGCATCACGCCCAGCCAGCCACCGTGTTCATACACGCTGCTGGCAATCGCCGAGCCGAAGGCGCCGCCGATGAAGATGCTGGTCATGTACAGCGCGTTCAGGCGGCTGCGGCTGTTGGCGTCGAGGGCGTAGATGGCGCGTTGGCCGAGCACCATGTTCATCTGCACGCAGAAGTCCAGCACCACGCCGGTGACGGCCAGGCCAATCACGCTGTACAGCGGGTGAACCAAGGCCGGCAGGAAGCTCAACGCGGCAAACAGCATCGCCAGCAAGGAGGCGCGGTGAGTGTGGCCGGCGTCGGCCAGGCGACCGGCGATGGGCGCGGCAATGGCACCCAGGGCACCGACCAGGGCGAACAACGCGATTTCGCTTTGGCTCAGGCCGTGGTTACGTGCCAATTCCAAGGGGGCGGCGGTCCAGAACAGGCTAAATGTGGCGAACATGCAGCCCTGGTAAAACGCCCGTTGACGCAGCAGCGGTTGGCGCACCAGCAGGGTGCCCAGCGAACGCAAGAGTTGCGCGTAGCTGGCGCTGTGGTCGGGCTGGCGCTTGGGGATGGTCAGCAGCAAGACGACACTGATAAATGCCATCAGGGCGGCGGCCGCCATGAACATCGCACGCCAGCCAAAATGATCCGCCACCACGCTGGACACCGGCCGTGCCAGCAGGATGCCGAGCAGCAGGCCGCCCATGATGCTGCCGACCACCCGGCCACGGGATTCGGCGGGCGCCAGGTGCGCGGCCAACGGAATCAGGATCTGCACCGACACCGAACTGAAGCCGATCAGCAGCGACACCAGCAGGAACAGGTTCGGCTGCTCGGTGAACGCGGCGCCCAACAGGCTGGCAATGGCCACCACGGTGGTGGTGATCATCAGCTTGCGGTTTTCCAGCAGATCACCCAGCGGTACCAGGAAAAACAGGCCCAGGGCGTAGCCGATCTGGGTCAGCGACACGATCAGGCTGGCCATTGCCGGGGTCAGGCCGATGTCTGGCGCGATCAGCTCGATGATCGGTTGCGCGTAGTAGATGTTGGCAACGATGGCGCCGCAGCAGAACGCAAACAGCATGACCATCCCGCGGGTCATGGTGGTTGTAGCGTGTGAGGTAGCGTTCATGGTGTTCTCATAAAAGCGAAGGAAGAGGGCGTGGAAGAGTAAAGACATCGCCCTGTGGGCAGTAGGCCGCTGGCAGTGATAACACTCATGCCGCAAATTAATGACTGAATCGTTAACTTTCGGGTCGAACGGCAATGATACATTCAGCCACAACTGCCGAAACAGGAAATCCACCTTCATGAAAATCACGCTGAACAAGATGATCCTGGCCTCAACCCTTGCCGCTGCCATGGCGATTGGCCTGGCCAACGCCGCCGAAGCCCCGCGTGTGGGCGTGCGCGGCGCCATCACGGCGGTCGACGGCGACGCGATCCACGTCAAGGTCAACAGTGGCGAAGACGTCACCGTGCACCTCACCAAAGACACCCAAGTACGCGCCGTTACGCTGGCCAAGATCGATGAAATCAAGCCCGGCAGCTACATCGGCTCCGCCGCCATGCCCAATGCCGACGGCACCCTCACGGCGTTGGAAGTGCACGTATTCCCACCGGCCATGGCCGGCACTGGCGACGGGCATCGTGCGTTCGATTTGAAAGAAGGCAGCAGCATGACCAACGGCACCGTCGGCGACCTGGTGGTGAGCAACGGCCGCACGTTGACCGTGAAGTACAAGGGCGGTGAGCAGAAGATCGTGGTGCCGGAGGATGTGCCGATCGTGAACCTGGAGCCGGGGGATCGCAGCTTGCTCAAGGTGGGGGTGAAGGTGGTGTTGTTTGCCGCGAAAGGGCCGGACGGCACGGTGACGGCCCAGGCCATCTCGGCGGGCAAGGATGGCGTAACCCCACCGATGTAACGCAAAAACTGTAGGAGCCGGCTTGCCGGCGATGAGGCCAGTGGCAGCGCCGCCAGCTTCAAGGGTGAATCGCCGGCAAGCCGGCTCCTACAGGGGGGGCTCAGTTACTGCCCGTTATAGATCTGGTCAAACACCCCGCCATCATTAAAGTGGGTTTTCTGCACGGTGCGCCAGTCGCCAAAGGTCTTCTCGACCGAAAAGAACTCGACTTTCGGGAAGCGGTCGGTGTACTTGGCCAGCACCTTCGCGTCACGTGGGCGCAGGTAGTTGTTGGCGGCGATTTCCTGGCCTTCCGGCGACCACAGGTACTTCAGGTAGTCCTCGGCGGCAGCGCGGGTGCCTTTCTTCTCGACCACTTTGTCGACCACCGACACCGGCGGCTCCGCTTCGGCAGACACGCTTGGGTAGATCACTTCGAACTGATCGCGGCCGAATTCACGGGCGATCATTTCGGCTTCGTTCTCGAAGGTCACCAGTACGTCGCCGATCTGGTTGGTCATGAACGTGGTGGTGGCGGCGCGGCCACCGGTGTCCAGCACAGGTGCTTGCTTGAACAGCTTGCCGACGAAGGCCTTGGCCTTGTTTTCGTCGCCGCCGTTCTTGAGCACGTAGCCCCAGGCCGACAGGTAGGTGTAGCGGCCGTTACCCGAGGTCTTCGGGTTAGGCACGATCACTTGCACGCCATCTTTCAACAAATCCGGCCAGTCTTTCAGGGCTTTTGGGTTGCCCTTGCGCACGATGAACACGGTGGCGGAGGTGAACGGCGCGCTGTTGTTCGGCAGGCGGGTGACCCAGTTGTCCGGCACCAGCTTGCCGTTGTCGGCCAGGGCGTTGATGTCGGTGGCCATGTTCATGGTGATCACGTCAGCCGGCAGGCCGTCGATCACCGAGCGAGCTTGTTTGCTGGAGCCGCCGAAGGACATCTGCAGGGTCAGCTTGTCGTCCGGGTGCTCGGCTTCCCAGTGTTTCTGGAAGGCGGCGTTGTAGTCCTTGTAGAAGTCGCGCATCACGTCATAGGAGACGTTGAGCAGTGTGACGGGGGCAGCCTGGACGGCGCCCGCCAGGGCAAGGCCGGCGGCCAGGAGAGAGGCGCTAACGAGTTTTTTCACTGCTCATTCCTTGTTGTTCGAGAAGGTTGTGTCTTGAGTGGGGGCAATTTGCCATCGACTATAACGGGCACCGCATAGACGTTTAAAGATTAAAACGCTCTTTGCTTATTCCAGTTTCTTGAAAAGATTATTCCCACAGCGGGAGCAGAACGCGGCGTTGGGTTCATGGCTGTCCTTCTTGCACACCGGGCAGTCGTGTTGCAGCTGTTCACCGCGCATGGCACTCGCCAGTTCAGCGGTAAAAATCCCGGTGGGCACGGCAATGATCGAATAACCGGTGATCATCACCAGCGACGAAATCACCTGGCCCAGCGGCGTCTTCGGCACGATGTCGCCAAAGCCCACGGTGGTGAGGGTCACGATGGCCCAGTAGATGCCTTTGGGAATGCTGGTAAACCCGTGTTCCGGGCCTTCGATCACGTACATCAGGGTGCCGAACACCGTCACCAGGGTGCACACGCTGACCAGGAACACCACGATCTTCTGCTTGCTGCCGCGCAGCGCCGCCATCAAGTAGTTGGCCTGCTTGAGGTACGGGCTGAGCTTGAGCACGCGGAAGATGCGCAGCATGCGGATGATGCGGATGATCAACAGGTACTGCGCGTCGCTGTAATACAACGCGAGGATGCCGGGCACGATGGCGAGCAAGTCCACCAAGCCATAAAAACTGAAGGCGTAGCGCAATGGCTTGGGCGAGCAATACAGCCGCAGCCCGTATTCGATCAGGAAGACGAGGGTGAAGCCCCACTCGATGTAGGCCAGCACATCGGCGTAGTTCTGGTGGATCTGGTCGATGCTGTCGAGCATCACGATCACCAGGCTGGCGAGGATGATCAGCAACAGAATGCCGTCAAAGCGCCGCCCGGCAGTGGTGTCACTCTGGAAAATCATGACGTAGAGCCGCTGGCGCCAGTCGTTGTTGCTGTCCATAAATCCCGCCTGAATCGAATATCGAGCAAGCCTAGGGGGATTCGAAGGGGCTGTCCATGCGGGGTTTGCGCAGCATCCGGGCGCCAGCGCGCACCAGCCAGCAGGCGAGAATGAACGGCGCGGTCAGCGCGGGCAGGTGCAGCGCGGTAAAGCCAGGTGTGAGCAGGATCGCCAGGGCAATGCCGAGCAGTGGCAGCCAGGGCTGCCGGCGTGTCTGACTCAGGGCCAGCGCAGCCAGTGCGGGGTTGTAGCTGTGCAGGCCGAGAAGGGCGCTGGCAGGTTCGTCCAGCCACAGGGCGACCAGCACGCCGATGCTGGCACCGGCCAAGGCCCACAAGGCGGCTCGACGATTGGCAAGCAACAGGCCGAGTGCAATCAGGGCGCCGGTCAAGGGTTGGTCCAGCAACATGACTTGCGCAAGCCCGGTGAAGGGCGCGGCAACCACCGCCAGGGTGTCGGGTTCGGTGAGGGCGAATGCGCTGGGCGCGCCGGGCCCCAGCAACAGCCAGCCCAGCCCGACAAAGGGCGCGGTGTAGGCAGGCAGGTCATCTGGCTGGGTCGCATGCTTCAACCATTGCCGCGTCAGCATCGCCGAAAGCCCGCCGCACGCCAGGATCAGCGGCGGCAACAGCGCCGACCAGGCGAAGTGCTGGCTGATCAACAAGCCCAGCAGCACACCGTTATAGCTATAAAGCCCGGCCTGGCGCTCGGCCTTGGGGTAACCCCGGCGCTGGGCCGTGAGCAAACCGGCCACACCGCCCAGCAGCGCGCCGCCAAGCAAGGCCGGGGCGCCGATCAGGATCGCCAGCAGGCACAGCAGGCCGCACAGCGGCTGGCGCTGCAGGAATATCTGGCTGAAGCCATTGAGCAGGGCTTCGGCCCAGTCGGGGCAGGTGTGATTGTGCATGTGAGGAAGTCAGTTAGACCGAGTTGCCCTTATCGCAGGCAAGCCAGCTCCCACCTTTTGATCTGTGAATACAGTCAAATGTGGGAGCGGGCTTGCCCGCGAAGAGGCCCGAACAGGCGCTAGATCAATGTTTCGATACGCAGCGAGTTGGTCGACCCCGGCTGCCCAAACGGCACCCCCGCCGTGATCACCAACGTATCCCCCCGCTGCGCCATCCCTTGAGCCTGGGCGATCTCCAGTGCCGTGGAACAGACCTCATCCACCTGGCGCAGCCGGTCGTTGACCACCGAATGCACGCCCCACGCCACGCTCAAACGCCGCGCCGTCGACAGGTTCGGCGTGAGGTTGAGGATCGGCGCCACCGGCCGTTCCCGGGCGGCACGCAGGCTGGAACTGCCCGACTCGCTGTAGTTCACTAGCACCGCCACCGGCAGGATGCTGCTGATACGCCGGATCGCGCAGCTGATGGCGTCCGACACCGTGGCCTCGGCCTTGGGCCGGCTCACGTCCAGCTGGGTCTGGTAGTCCGGACCGTTTTCCACCTGGCGGATGATCTTGCTCATCATCTGCACGGCTTCCAGCGGGTACTCCCCCGAGGCGGTTTCCGCCGACAACATCACCGCATCGGCGCCTTCGGCCACTGCATTGGCCACATCGGTGACTTCGGCACGGGTCGGGGCCGGTGAGAAGCGCATGGACTCGAGCATCTGCGTCGCCACCACCACCGGTTTGCCCAGTTGGCGGCAGGTGCTGATGATGTCTTTCTGGATCTGCGGCACGCTCTCGGCGGGCACTTCCACGCCCAGGTCGCCTCTGGCGACCATGATCGCATCGCTCAGCTCGGCAATTTCCTGCAGGCGTTGCACGGCCGAAGGCTTCTCGATCTTGGCCATCAGGAAGGCCTTGTCGCCGATCAGCTCGCGGGCCTCGCGGATGTCTTCCGGGCGTTGCACAAACGACAGCGCCACCCAGTCCACGCCCAGTTCCAGGCCGAAGCTCAAATCGCGCCGGTCCTTGGCGGTCAGTGGGCTGAGTTCCAGCAGGGCTTGCGGCACATTCACGCCTTTGCGGTCCGACAATTCGCCGCCATTGAGCACCGTGGTGTCGATGGCGTCGGCATGTTTGGTAATCACCCGCAGGCGCAGCTTGCCGTCATCCAGCAGCAGGTCCATGCCGGGTTCCAGCGCCGCGATGATTTCCGGGTGAGGCAGGTTGACCCGGCACTGGTCGCCCGGCGTCGGGTCCAGGTCCAGGCGCAATGCCTGGCCGCGCACCAGTTGCACCTTGCCTTCGGCAAAACGCCCGACGCGCAGTTTCGGCCCTTGCAGGTCCATCAGGATGCCCAGCGGGTAATTGAGCTGGCGCTCCACCTGGCGGATCCACTGGTAGCGCTGCGCGTGGTCGGCGTGGTCGCCGTGGCTGAAGTTGAGGCGGAAGATGTTCACCCCGGCTTCCACCAACTCGCGGATGTCATCGATGCCGTCGGTGGCCGGGCCGAGGGTGGCGAGGATCTTGACCTTCTTGTCAGGCGTCATGTGTCGGGTTCCCAAGGATCAGAATGGCGCGGAAGTCGTTGACGTTGGTGCGCGTCGGCTCGGTGACGATCAACCCGTCGAGGGCGGCGAAGTAGCCGTAGCCGTTGTTGTTATCCAACTCGTCGCTGGCCGACAGGCCGAGGGCTTCGGCGCGCGAATAGCTGCACGGCGTCATGATCGCGCCGGCGTTGTCTTCGGAGCCGTCGATGCCGTCGGTGTCACCGGCCAGGGCGTACACGCCCGGCAGGCCCTTGAGGCTGTCGGTGAGGCTCAACAGGAACTCGGCGTTGCGCCCGCCACGGCCATTGCCGCGCACGGTGACGGTGGTTTCACCGCCCGACAGAATCACGCACGGCGCCGCCAGTGGCTGGCCGTGCTGCACGATCTGCCGCGCAATGCCGGCATGCACTTTGGCCACGTCGCGGGCTTCGCCTTCCAGGTCGCCGAGGATCAGCGGGCTGAAGCCGGCCTGGCGGACTTTCACCGCCACGGCTTCCAGCGATTGCTGCGGGCGGGCGATCAACTGGAAGTGGCTGCGCGCGAGCACCGGGTCGCCGGGTTTGACGGTTTCCGAGGCCGGGTTCTGCAGCCAGCTGCGCACCGAGGCGGGGGCGTCGATGCTGTAGCGCTTGAGGATCGCCAAGGCTTGTGCCGAGGTGCTCGGGTCGCCAACGGTGGGGCCGGAGGCAATCACCGTGGCCTGGTCGCCCGGCACATCGGAAATCGCGTAGGTGTACACCGTGGCCGGCCACGCGGCCTTGGCCAGCCGGCCACCCTTGATCGCCGAGAGGTGCTTGCGCACGCAATTCATCTCGCCAATGGTCGCGCCGGATTTGAGCAGGGCTTTGTTGATGGCTTGCTTGTCGGCCAGGGTGATGCCTTCGGCGGGCAGGGCAAGCAGCGCCGAGCCGCCACCGGAGAGCAGGAAGATCACCCGATCGTCTTCGGTGAGGTTGCTGATCAATTCCAGCACACGCTTGGCCACGGCCAGGCCGGCCGCATCGGGCACCGGGTGCGCGGCTTCGACCACTTCGATTTTCTTGCAAGGGGCGCCGTGGCCGTAGCGGGTGACGACAAGGCCGCTGACTTCGCCCTGCCAGCAATTTTCCACGACGAGGGCCATGGCGGCGGCAGCCTTGCCGGCGCCGATCACGATCACACGGCCACTGCGGTCGGCAGGCAGATAGGGTTCAAGGACTTGCCGGGGGTGGGCGGCGTCGATGGCTGTGGCAAACAGCTCGCGAAGCAGGTGTTGCGGATCGACCGACATAAGCGGGCTCCCGGGGGTTCTTATTATTGGAAACACGATGAAACCCTGTAGGAGCCCGGCTTGCCGGCGATGGCGGCCTCAAGCCTTGTGCAACATGCAGCTGGCCCCATCGCCGGCAAGCCGGCTCCTACAGGTGGGGGTGTGGCGGGGTTATTTATCGCGAATCGAGAAATTCGCCATATGCTCCAGCCCCTTGATCAGCGCCGAGTGGTCCCAGTTGCCGCCGCCAATCGCGGTGCAGGTGCTGAACACTTGCTGGGTGCCGGCGGTGTTGGGCAGGTTGATCCCCAGCTCCTTGGCGCCGGCCAGGGCCAGGTTCAAATCCTTCTGGTGCAGGTTGATGCGGAAGCCCGGGTCGAAGGTGCCCTTGATCATGCGCTCGCCGTGCACTTCGAGGATTTTCGACGAAGCAAAACCGCCCATCAGCGCTTCACGCACCTTGGCTGGGTCGGCGCCGTTCTTGGAGGCGAACAGCAGCGCTTCGGCCACTGCCTGGATGTTCAGCGCGACGATGATCTGGTTGGCGACCTTGGCGGTCTGGCCGTCACCGTTGCCGCCCACCCGGGTGATGTTCTTGCCCATGGCCTGGAACAACGGCAGGGCGCGTTCGAAGGTCTGCGGCTCGCCGCCGATCATGATGCTCAGGGTGCCGGCCTTGGCGCCCACTTCACCACCGGACACTGGCGCGTCGAGGTACTGCGCGCCGGTCTCGTTGATCTTGGCGGCAAACGCCTTGGTGGCGGTCGGCGAGATCGAACTCATGTCGATCACGACCTTGTTTGGCGACAGGCCTGCGGCCACGCCGTCTTTACGAAACAGCACGTCGTCAACCTGCGGGGTGTCGGGCACCATCACGATGATGAACTCGGCTTCCTGGGCGACTTGCTGCGGGTTGGCCAGGGCCACGGCACCGGCGTCGATCAAGGCTTGCGGTGCCTTGCCGTGATGCTCGGAGAGGAACAGTTGGTGACCTGCTTTCTGCAGGTTGGCGGCCATGGGTTGGCCCATGATGCCGGTGCCGATGAATCCGATTTTAGCCATGATCAAAATCCTCTTGTTATTCGGTATGTCGCGACCTGCCAAACGCCTCAGGCCCAATGTGGGAGCTGGCTTGCCTGCGATGGCATCAACTGGCTATGCCTGAAACACCGCGGTGCCTGCATCGCAGGCAAGCCAGCTCCCACATTTTGTTTTGTGTTTGTTCTTCTAGATCGCGTTGTGGGTTTTGAGCCAGCCCAGGCCTGCCTCGGTGGTGGTCAGCGGCTTGTATTCACAGCCGACCCAACCGGTGTAGCCGATGCGGTCCAGGTGTTCGAACAGGAAGCGGTAGTTGATCTCACCGGTGCCCGGCTCGTTGCGCCCTGGGTTGTCCGCCAGCTGGATGTGGTTGATGTCATCCAGGTGGGTGGCCATGGTGCGGGCCAGGTCGCCTTCCATGATTTGCATGTGATAGATGTCGTATTGCAGGAACAGGTTGGCGCTGCCCACCTGCTCGCGAATCGACAGGGCCTGCGCCGTGTTGTTCAGGTAGAAGCCTGGGATATCGCGGGTGTTGATCATCTCCATCACCAGCTTGATCCCCGCCGCCTGCAGCTTCTCGGCGGCGTACTTGAGGTTGGCGACGAAGGTCTTTTCGACGGTTTCATCGTCAACGCCCTGTGGCCGGATACCTGCCAGGCAGTTGACCTGGGTGTTGCCCAGTACCTGGGCGTAGGCGATGGCCAGCTTGACCCCGGCACGGAACTCTTCGACCCGGTCCGGGTGACAGGCCAGGCCGCGTTCGCCCTTGGCCCAGTCACCGGCCGGCAGGTTGAACAGCACTTGGGTCAGGCCATTGGCGTCCAGCTGTGCCTTGATCTCGGCAGAGCTGAACTCGTAGGGGAACAGGTATTCCACACCCTGGAAGCCCGCATCGGCGGCCGCTTTGAAACGGGCGAGAAAGTCCTGTTCGGTAAACAGCATGGACAGGTTGGCAGCAAAGCGCGGCATAGGGTTCTCCTTAATCGAGCAGGGAAATGGCAGTCGGCGCATCGTTGCCGACCAGTGCCAGATCTTCGAATTCGTTGACGGCGTTGATCTCGGTGCCCATGGAAATGTTGGTCACGCGTTCCAGAATAATCTCAACGATCACCGGAACCTTGAATTCTTCGATCATTTCCTCAGCCTTGCGCAACGCAGGTGCAATCTGCCCCGGCTCGAATACACGCAGGGCCTTGCAACCCAGGCCTTCGGCGACGGCCACGTGGTCCACGCCATAGCCATTGAGTTCCGGCGCGTTGAGGTTGTCGAAGGACAGCTGCACGCAGTAGTCCATCTCGAAACCGCGTTGCGCCTGGCGGATCAAGCCCAGGTAGGAGTTGTTCACCACCACGTGGATGTACGGCAGTTTGAACTGCGCGCCCACGGCCAGCTCTTCGATCATGAACTGGAAGTCGTAGTCGCCCGACAACGCCACGACTTTACGGGTTGGATCCGCCTTGACCACGCCCAGAGCAGCCGGAATGGTCCAGCCCAATGGGCCCGCCTGGCCGCAGTTGATCCAGTGACGCGGCTTGTAAACGTGCAGGAATTGCGCGCCGGCAATCTGCGACAGGCCGATGGTGCTGACGTAGCAGGTGTCTTTGCCGAACACCTGGTTCATCTCTTCGTATACGCGCTGCGGCTTGACCGGAACGTTGTCGAAGTGGGTCTTGCGGTGCAGCGTGGCTTTGCGCTGCTGGCAGTCGTTCAACCAGGCGCTGCGGTCTTTGAGCTTGCCGGCGGCTTTCCACTCGCGGGCCACTTCAATGAACATCGTCAGGGCGGAACCGGCGTCGGAGACGATGCCCAGGTCCGGGGTGAACACGCGGCCAATCTGCGTCGGCTCGATGTCGACGTGGATGAACTTGCGACCTTCGGTGTACACCTCGACCGAACCGGTGTGGCGGTTGGCCCAGCGGTTGCCGATGCCCAGCACCACGTCCGACTTGAGCATCGTCGCGTTGCCGTAACGGTGGGAGGTTTGCAGGCCGACCATGCCCACCATTTGCGGGTGATCGTCCGGGATGGTGCCCCAGCCCATCAGGGTCGGGATGACCGGGATACCGGTGAGTTCAGCAAATTCCACCAGCAGTTCGCTGGCGTCGGCGTTGATCACGCCGCCACCGCTGACCAGCAGTGGGCGTTCAGCCTGGTCCAGCAGCGCCAGGGCTTTCTCCACCTGCACGCGAGTCGCCAATGGTTTGGCCAGGGGCAGCGGCTGGTAGGCGTCGATATCGAACTCGATCTCGGCCATTTGCACGTCGAACGGCAGGTCGATCAGCACCGGGCCTGGGCGGCCGGAGCGCATTTCATAGAAGGCTTTCTGGAACGCGTAAGGCACTTGGCCCGGTTCCAGCACAGTGGTGGCCCACTTGGTCACCGGCTTGACGATGCTGGTGATGTCCACGGCCTGGAAGTCTTCCTTGTGCATGCGGGCACGTGGCGCTTGGCCGGTGATGCACAGAATAGGGATCGAGTCGGCCGAGGCGCTGTACAAGCCAGTGACCATGTCGGTGCCCGCCGGGCCCGAGGTGCCGATGCACACGCCGATATTGCCGGCCTTGGTGCGGGTGTAGCCCTCGGCCATGTGGGAGGCGCCTTCAACGTGGCGAGCAAGGACGTGATCGATGCCACCCACTTTCTGCAAAGCCGAGTACAGCGGGTTGATTGCGGCGCCTGGGATACCGAAGGCAGTGTCCACACCTTCACGGCGCATCACCAGAACGGCGGCTTCGATTGCTCTCATTTTGCTCATGGTTTTGGTGCCTCTTGCGTTTTGTAATTGTATACAAGTGGTGTCTGTTCAAAGTGTATTCACGGCGAGCGGCGCAGGTCAATCCATTTTATTCGGTGGCCTTTGCGTTCGTCGGAAGGCATTTTTTCGACGTATGGAAGCTTTGTGCGAAAATATTGTATACAAAAACAAATGTCATTGTGTTCTATTTGTTTGATCGAGCATCTGATCAAACAGACCTCCACCGCTTTCCCAATAACAAAAGAAGGACGGCACCATGAGCGCTTTAACCTTGAAAATTGCCACTCAACTGGCCAGCCAGGCCTTGAACGCCGGCCGCACCATTTCCGCGGCGCCGCTGACCATTGCGGTGCTCGACAGCGGCGGCCACCTGATCACCCTGCAACGCGAAGACGGCGCCAGCCTGCTGCGCCCACAGATCGCCATCGGCAAGGCCTGGGGCGCGATCGCCCTGGGCAAAGGCTCACGCCTGCTGGCGCTGGACGCACAACAACGGCCGGCGTTTATCGCTGCGCTGAACAGCCTGGGGCAGGGCAGCGTCGTGCCGGCCCCGGGTGGTGTGTTGATTCGCAATGGGGAAGGGGTGGTGTTGGGGGCGATCGGGATCAGCGGGGATACGTCGGACATTGATGAGCAGTGCGCGATCACGGCGATTGAGGGGGTGGGGTTGTTGGCGGATGCGGGGGTGTCGGCTTGATTGTAAGGTGACTGGAAGGGCCTCATCGCGGGCAAGCCCGCTCCCACAGGGTTTGATGGTGTTCACACCGGCCAATGTGGGAGCGGGCTTGCCCGCGATGCAGACGACGCGGTCTCAAGTCAAAGCCAAATGGCATCCCATAGCGGGTAGTCGCCAAATCTCTTTACCAGCCCGGCTCTCAATGGATTGGCCACAATGTATCGAGCGATGCCTTCAAGGCTTTCTTCACGGCGCACCGCATGGTCGTGAAAGCCGGGTTGCCAGAGTCGACCTTGGCGCCCGGCGACTGCATTCACCACGCGAGTACTTTTGGACTTCACTTGACGCATCAAATCAGCAAGTGAGCCTTTCTCCAGTGAGATGAGCCAGTGGAAATGATCAGGCATGACGACCCACGCCAAGGAGGTCGCCAGGCCCTGGTACTGGGCAATCCTGAATTGTTGAACCACCAGGCGACCGAGTTTGAAGTCCTGGAAAATGGGTTCGCGATCCAGGGTGTTGGTCGTCAATAAATAGATGCGGTTGGGTTCGTCATAGCGGCCGATGCGCAGGCGCTTTGAAGCGGGGAGATCAGGCATTCCTTGGCCTCTCTTCAATGGGGGTTCTGAGAGGCTAGGTCGCGGTGTGTGGTGCTGGTTGGCGGGCTTTTGGCAGGATGTGTCTGAACTGGCGCTATCGCGGGCAAGCCCGCTCCCACAGGGGGCTCGCAGTGTTCATACAATGTGTGTCTGGCGCGGATCAAGTGTGGGAGCTGGCTTGCCTGCGATAGCCATACCCCGATCTATCAGTCCGGCTCACACCCCTTCAACACCAACCGAATGATCGTCAACGCCGCCGCTTCATAATCCGCCTCATCCAGCTTGGCCTTCCCGGTCACCGCCGAAATCTGCCAGTCGAAATCCGCGTACGTCTGCGTCGCCGCCCAGATGCTGAACATCAGGTGGTTGGGGTCGATGGCGGCGATCAGGCCGCGGTCGACCCAGTTCTGGATGCAGTCGATGTTGTGCTTGGCCTGGGCGTTGAGTTGCTCGACTTGATCGGCGCTCAAGTGCGGTGCGCCGTGCATGATTTCGCTGGCGAAGACCTTGGAGGCAAACGGCAGGTCGCGGGAGATGCGGATCTTCGAGCGGATGTAGTTGCTCAGCACGACCGATGGTTCGCCCTCGGGGTTGAAGGGCGTGGACGCGGCCAGGATCGGCTCGATGATGCTTTCGAGCACCTCGCGGTAGAGGTTGTCCTTGGACTTGAAGTAGTAATAGACGTTGGGCTTGGGCAGCCCGGCCTTGGCGGCGATGTCGCTGGTTTTGGTCGCGGCGAAGCCTTTGTCGGCAAACTCCTCGCTGGCCGCCCGCAGGATTTTTTCTTTGTTGCGCTCGCGAATGCTGCTCATAAACCTGGAGTTTCCTTGCCAAGACTGGCGGTTGCGCATGGTAGCACCGGCTTTGCGCAGCGCTCAAGAATCCCGCCGCAGCCCACGTATCACGGGCGTTACACTGACATTGTCTGTCTTGAGGCTGAACGCATTCAAGGTAGTACAGGCAGGCGAAGGGCGGGCTGCTAGAGTTCAGGGCAACGACGCGACCTTTGCCGGTTGCCGTTCTGTCCTGTATTCGGCGTTCGAGTGAGAAACCGTGGAGAAAAGCAGACGACGTACGTTCGCCTGGGGTGTTGGCGCGTTGTTGGTCATCGCGCTGGTGGTCGGCCTGGGCATGCACCTGATGGGAGGCGCCCATAAAGGCAAGCCACCGTCTCCCGGCGAGCCCGTCGCGGTGGTGCCGGTGGTGTTGCAGGATGTGCCGGTGTACATCGACGCGCTGGGCACCGTGACACCGACGCGCAGCGTCACCGTGGTCAGCCAGGTCGACGGGATTCTTAGCAGCGTGGAGTTCAAGGAAGGCCAGCACGTGAGCAAGGGCCAGGTCATCGCCCGCATTGACGACCGCGCGCTCAAGGCGCAACTGGCCGTGGCCAAGGGCACCCTGGCCCATGACCAGGCGGTGTTGAGCAATGCCCAGCGTGACCTCGCCCGTTACCGCGACCTGGTCAAGGCCGGTTCCACCAGCCAGCAAACCCTCGACACTCAAGCCTCCCTGGTCCAGCAGCAACAAGGCACCGTGGCCGCCGACCAAGGCAATGTGCAAAACCTCGAAGTGCAACTGAGCTACTGCACCATCACCTCACCGGTGGATGGCGTGGTCGGTTTGCGGCTGGTCGACCCCGGCAACTATGTCACCACCGCCAGCACCACCGGCATTGTGGTGATCACCCAGATGAGCCCAGCCACCGTGGTGTTTGCCGTGCCCGAGGATGACTTGGGAGCAATCGACCAGGCCCTGGCCCGTGGCGCCGTGCCCGTGCTGGCCTACGACCGCAACAAGAAGTCCTTGCTGGCCACCGGCAGCCTGTTGGCCCTGGATAACCAGGTGGACACCAGCACCGGCACGATCAAGGTCAAGGCGCAGTTCGACGATTCGGGCAATGCGCTGTTCCCCAATCAGTTCGTCAACGCACGGCTCAAAGCCGACACCTTGAGCCAGATCGCCGTGGTGCCCACCCGTGCGATCCAGCACGGCAGCAAAGGCGACTTTGTGTTTGTGGTGAATGGCAACAAGGCCAGCCTGCGCACGATCAAGACCGGCCCCTCCACCGGCGACGTGTCGGCGGTGCTCGACAACGGCGTCAAGGCCGGCGAGCAGGTGGTCACCGAGGGCGCCGACAAACTGGACGATGGCTCTGTGGTGAAGGTCGTCGCCCAGTGAGGAGCTGCCGAGCATGAACATTTCGCGGCCCTTTATCGAACGCCCAGTCGCCACCACCCTGATGATGGTCGCGGTGCTGCTGCTCGGCCTGTTGGGGTATCACTTGCTGTCGGTGTCGGCGCTGCCCGAGGTGGATTACCCGACCATCCAGGTCTTCACCCAATACCCCGGCGCCAGCCCGGATGTGGTCAGTTCCTCGATCACCGCGCCGCTGGAGCGCCAGCTCGGTGAAATGCCGGGGCTCAAGTCGATGAACTCCACCAGCTCGGACGGCGCCTCGGTGGTGACCCTGCAGTTCGACCTGTCGCTGTCCCTGGACGTGGCCGAACAAGAAGTGCAGGCGGCGATCAACGCGGCGGGCACCTTCCTGCCGGCGAACCTGCCGTACCCACCGGTGTACAGCAAGGTCAACCCGGCTGATGCGCCGGTACTGACCCTGTCACTGACCTCCGACGTGCTTCCGCTGACCAAGGTCGAAGACCTGGCCGACACGCGCCTGGCGCAGAAGATCTCGCAGATCACCGGTGTCGGCCTGGTCACTATCAGCGGCGGCCAGCGCCCGGCCGTGCGGGTGGAGGCCAACACCTCGGCGCTGAACAGCCTCGGGCTGTCTCTGGATGACCTGCGCACCTCACTGGGCACGGCCAACGTCAACCAGGCGAAGGGTAATATCGATGGCAAGTTCCAGGCGTATTCCATCGGGGCCAACGACCAACTGCAATCGGCCGAGGAATACCGCGACCTGGTGATCGCCTACAAGAATGGCGCGCCGATCCGCCTGTCGCAGATCGCCAGTTCCACCCAGGGGCCGGAGAACCCGCGCCAGGCGGCCTGGACCAATGACACGCCGTCCATCGTGCTGAATATCCAGCGCCAGCCGGGGGCCAACGTGATCGAGGTGGTCGACCGCGTGCAGCAACTGCTGCCCAAGTTGCGCGCCAGCCTGCCGGGCACCTTGAAGGTGGCGGTGCTGACCGACCGCACCCAGACCATCCGCGCCTCGGTCACCGATGTGCAATACGAGCTGGGGCTGGCGATATTGCTGGTGGTGATCGTGATCTTCCTGTTCCTGCGCAATATCCCGGCGACGATCATCCCTGCGGTCACCATCCCGCTGACGCTGATCGGCACCCTGGCAGTGGCCTACGCCCTGGGGTTTTCGCTGAACAACCTGACGCTGATGGCGCTGACCATCGCCATCGGGTTTGTGGTGGATGACGCCATCGTCATGATCGAAAACATCACCCGTTACCTGGAGGCGGGCGACACGCCCTTGCAGGCCGCACTCAAGGGCGCCGAGCAGATCGGCTTCACCATCATTTCGCTGTCCATCGCGCTGATTGCGGTGATGATCCCGCTGCTGTTCATGGGCGATGTGGTGGGACGGTTGTTCCGCGAATTCGCCATGACCGTGGCGGTGACCATCGTGATTTCGGCGGTGATCTCCCTGACGCTCACACCGATGATGTGCGCACGCATGCTCAAGTCCAAGCACGAGGAGCGCCGGCCGGATTTCTTCGACCGGATCAACCGTCATTACGTACGCGGCCTGGACTGGGTACTGGCACACCGCACCCTCACGCTGATCTCGGTGGTGCTCACGGCGGCACTCACCTTGTTCACGTTGGTGATCATGCCCAAGGGGTTTTTCCCGGACCAGGACACCGGCCTGATCCAGGGTATTTCCCAGGCGTCGCCGACCGTTTCGTTCCAGCAGATGCAGGTTGAGCAGCAACGTTTGGCCGCGCGCATTCTCAAGGATCCGGCCGTGCAGAGCCTGTCCTCGTTCGTGGGTATCGACCAGACCAACCCGACCATCAACCAAGGCAACCTGCTGATCAACCTCAAGCCCCGTGGCGAGCGTGACAGCAGCACCGCCGTGATCCGCCGCCTCGCGGACGCCAATGCCGATGACGCCGGCATCCGCCTGTACCTGCACTCGGTGCAGGACCTGACCCTGGATGCCACGGTGTCCACCACCAGCTATCGCCTGGGCCTGCAAGCCACCGACCCGGATGAGCTGGAGCAGTGGACCACCAAACTGCTCACCGCGATCAAGAAAGACCCGATGTTCACCGATGTGCAAAGCCAGGCCATGCAGTTCGGCAACCAGATCAAGCTGACCTTCGACCGCGCCACCGCCTCGCGCCTGGGCATCACCCCGCAAGCCATCGACGATGTGCTGTACGACGCCTTTGGCCAGCGCCAGGTGTCGACTATCTACACCCAGCTCAACCAGTACCACGTGGTGATCGCCACCGACCATCCGCCGCGCAACCTGCCGGACTTGCTCACCGGCTTGTACGTGGACATTCCCTCGGGCGGCGTGGCGCCGCTGTCGAGCATGGCGACCCTGGAAGTGGTGCGCACGCCGGTGACCATCAACCGCCTGGGGCAGTTTCCCTATGCAGACGTGTCTTTCAACCTTGCGCCCGGCCAAACGTTGGGCGCGGCGGTCACGCGTTTGCAGGACATCGAAGCCCAGGTCGGCCTGCCGCTGTCGGTGCAGGCCAACCTGGAGGGCGCGGCGGCGACGTTCCAGGCGTCGTTGTCGAACCAGGTGTTCCTGGTGTTGGCGGCGATTGTGGTGGTTTACCTGATGCTCGGCATTCTGTACGAGAGCTTCGTGCACCCGGTGACCATCCTCTCGACCTTGCTCTCGGCGGCCCTCGGTGCGTTGCTGGCGCTGCTGCTGACCGGCACGCAGTTCGACATCATCGGCTTGATTGGCATCGTATTGCTGATCGGCATTGTGATGAAGAACGGCATCATGATGGTCGACTTCGCCCTGGAGCTGTTGCGTGAAGGCGGTTTGAGCCCGGTGGCTGCGATTCGCCAGGCGGCGGAGCTGCGGTTCCGGCCGATCCTGATGACCAGCATGGCCTCGCTGTTCGGTGCGGTGCCGTTGGCGCTGGGCACGGGGATTGGTTCGGAACTGCGTCACCCGCTGGGCATCGCAATCATCGGCGGCCTGCTGCTGAGCCAGTTGCTCACGCTGTTTTCCACCCCGGTGATCTTCCTCGCCATGCACAGCCTGGGCGAGCGTTTCAGCCGGCGTGCGGCGGTCGAGCCATGATGCGATGAACCTCAGCGCGCCGTTTATCCATCGCCCCATAGCCACCACCTTGCTGGCGGCCGGACTCGCGCTGTTTGGCGTGCTGGCGTTCAACCTGTTGCCGGTGGCGCCGCTGCCGGAAGTCGACTTCCCGACCATCAGCGTCAGCGCCTCGTTGCCCGGCGCCGACCCGACCACCGTCGCCAGCTCCGTGGCCACGCCGCTGGAGCGTCAGTTCGGCCAGATTGCCGGGGTCACGCAAATGACCTCCGCCAGCAGCCTGGGCTCGACGCGCATCACTATGCAGTTTGACTTGAACCGCGATATCGACGGCGCGGCGCGGGACGTGCAGGCGGCCATCAACGCCGCGCGCAGCAACCTGCCCAGCGACCTGTCGGGCAACCCGACCTACCGCAAGGTCAACCCGGCTGACTCGCCGATCCTGATCATCAGCCTGACCTCCGACAGCGCCACGCCGGGGCAGATGTACGACGCCGCTTCGACGGTGTTGGAGCAGCGCCTGTTGCAGACCACTGGCGTGGGCGATGTGACGGTGGGTGGCGGTGCGTTGCCGGCGGTGCGCATTGAGCTGAATCCGGATCGCCTGAATCAGTACGGGGTGAGTCTTGAGCAGGTGCGCCAAGTGATCGGCGCGTCCAACGCCAACTTGCCCAAGGGCAATGTGGCGGTGGGCGACCGCTCCTATGGCATCGGCGCCAATGACCAGTTGCTTGACCCCAACGATTACGGGCCGCTGGTGGTCAAGACCCATAACGGCGAGCTGATCCATATCTCGGACCTGGGCTATGTGCGTGAAGACGTGCAGGACCTGCGCAACTTCGGTCTGTCCAACGGCAAGCCGGCCGTGCTGCTGGTGGTGTTCAAGCAGCCGGGCGCGAACGTGATCGATACCGTGGACGCGGTGAAGGCGTCGCTGCCGTTTTTGCAAAGCTCGATCCCGGCCTCGATCAAACTCAACCTGCTGATGGACCGCACCACCACCATTCGGGCGTCGCTGCATGACGTGGAAGTGACCTTGCTGGCGTCGATCCTGCTGGTGACGCTGGTGACCTTTGGTTTCTTCCGCGACTGGCGCAGTACTTTGGTGCCGGCCGTGGTGGTGCCGCTGTCGTTGCTCGGCACGTTTGGCGCCATGTACTTTCTGGGCTACAGCCTGAACAACCTGTCGCTGATGGCGCTGACCATTTCCACCGGCTTTGTGGTGGACGATGCCATCGTGGTGGTGGAAAACATCATGCGCCACCTGGAGCGCGGCAAGACCCGGGTGGAAGCGGCCCTGGCCGGGGCGCGGGAAGTGGGGTTCACGGTGCTGACCATCAGCGTGTCGCTGGTGGCGGTGTTTATACCGCTGCTGTTGATGGGCGGGATTGTCGGGCGGCTGTTTCGCGAGTTCTCGGTGTCGTTGTCGGTGGCCATCGTGATCTCGATGCTGATCTCGCTGACGGTCACGCCGATGCTCGCCAGCGTGTTGCTGCGCGCGCCTAAAGCGGTGCATGAGGGCAACGAGCACCCGGACTCACGCTTCCATCGCTTCTATGACCGCACCCTCGGTTGGGTGATCGACCATTCGATCCTGATGGGCCTGGTGACGGTGCTGGTGATCGTACTCGCGGGAGTGTTGTACGTGCTGGTGCCCAAGGGCTTTTTCCCCCAGGAAGACACCGGGCGCCTGCAGGGCAGCATCATTGCGGCGCAGAGCATTTCCTACGGGGCGATGCAAAAGGACTTCACCGCGATCAACCACAAGGTCATGCAAAACCCGAATGTGGAAACCGCTGCCGGGTTTGTAGGCGGCGGTGGCGGTGGCGGGGGAGCGGTCAACAGTGCGCAGTTGTTTGTGCTGCTCAAGCCCATCGACCAGCGCAAGGACAGCGCCACCGATGTGATCGGCCAGATCCGCCACACCCTGGGCGATATGCCGGGCACCAAGCTGTTCTTGCAGGCCGCCCAGGACATCACCGTGGGCGGCCGGCAGAGTGGCGCGCAGTATCAATACACCCTGACCGCCGATGACCAGCAATCTCTGGATGAATGGGTGCCCAAGGTGGTGGCGGTGCTGCACACGCTGCCGCAATTGACCGACCTGAATACCGACCAGCAGGACAACAGCCTGCTGGCCAATGTGCAGATCAACCGCGACACGGCGGCGCGGCTTGGGGTGGGCATGTCGGCGGTGGACCAGACGCTGTACGACGCGTTTGGCCAGCGCCAGGTCTCGACCCTTTACCGCGCCGCCAACCAGTACCACGTGGTGATGGAAATCGCCCCTGAGTACTGGAGCGACCCGACGGCGCTCAAAGGCATTTATGTGCCCACCGGCAGCGCGGCGGTGGCGGCCAAGGGCACCACGGCCACGCCAAACCTGGCCAGCCCGGCAACGTTGGTGCCGCTGTCGGCCCTGGCGGATAACACGGTTTCGCGCACGGCCATTTCCATCAGCCACCAGGGCACGTTCCCGGCGGTGACGGTCTCGTTCAACCTCGCCCCGGGCACGTCGATCGGCCAGGCCACTGCACTGGTGGATGATGCGGTGAAGCAACTGCGCATGCCGGCCAGCGTCACCGGCCAGTTTGCCGGCACGGCCCAGGTGTTCCAGTCGTCGGTGGCCAGCGAGCCGCTGCTGATCGTCGCGGCGCTGCTGTCGGTGTACATCGTGCTGGGCATTCTGTACGAAAACCTGATGCACCCACTGACCATCCTGTCCACGTTGCCGTCGGCGGGTGTCGGTGCGTTGATTGCGTTGCTGCTGACCGGCACCGAGCTGTCGATCATTGCGCTGGTGGGGGTGATTTTGTTGATCGGTATCGTGAAGAAGAACGCGATCATGATGATCGATTTTGCGATCACCGAGCGGCGCGAGTTCGGGCTCACGGCCAAGGAAGCGATTCGCCGCGCGTGCCTGATCCGTTTCCGGCCGATCATGATGACCACCCTGGCGGCCATCCTCGGCGCATTGCCGCTGGTGCTGGGGCATGGCTACGGCTCCGAGCTGCGCCGGCCCTTGGGGATTTCGATTATTGGTGGCCTGTTGCTCAGCCAGGTGCTGACGCTCTACACCACCCCGGTGATTTACCTCTGGCTCGACCGGGCGTCGCAACGCCTGGGGCGGCACAAGGAAGCAAGGTCATGAAACTTCGATACAGCGTGCTGTTCCTCAGCCTGGTGCTTGGCGGTTGCATGGCCGGGCCCGACTACCAGAAACCCGCGATGCCATTGCCGCAGACGTTCAAGGAAGGCGCGCAATGGCAGCGTGCGGTGTCCAACCCCCAGGGCGCTTTGGACAGCCAGTGGTGGCTGGCCTATCAGGACCCGGTGCTGAACGACCTGGTGGCACGCTCGGCCAAGGCCAACCAGTCGATCATCGCGGCGGAGGCGGCGTACCGATTGGCCCAGGCGCAGGTGGCGTCGAGCCGTGCCGGGTTGTGGCCGACAGTGGGCGTGGGGCTGTCGGGATCGCGGGGGGAGGGCGGTGACGGCACCACCTCCACCGCCACGACGTCCACCGGGGTGAAAAACAGCGTGAGCGCCACCCTCACTGCCAGTTGGGAGCCGGACCTGTGGGGCCAGGTGCGCCGAGGCATCGAGTCGAGCCAGGCCACGGCGCAGCAATCCGACGCGTTGCTGGCCGGGGTGCGGTTGTCCATCAGTTCCAGTGTGGCGAGCAACTACCTGGCGTTGCGGCAGATGGACATCGATGTGCGCCTGCTGCAACAGCAACAGGCGATCAATCAGCAATTGCTGGACATGATCCAGGCCCAGTTCACCCAGGGCGTGGCGACCAACGACCAGTTGCTGGTGGCCCAGGACCAACTGACCACCTCGATTGCCGACCTGCAAACCTCGCTGCGCGACCGTGAACAATATGAGCATGCCTTGGCGGTGCTGGTGGGCATGGCGCCCAGTGAGTTCAGCGTGGCGCCGCGCACTGACTTCAGCTTCGTGGTGCCCCGGCCGCCCTTGACCTTGCCGTCGACCTTGCTGCAACGCCGGCCCGATGTGGTGGCGGCCGAGCGTTCGGCGGCGGCGGCGAATGCCAAGATCGGCGTGGCCGAAGCGGCGTTTTTCCCGACCCTGGACCTGACCGCGTCATTGGGCTATCGCGGCAGTGCGCTGGGCGGTTTGTTCTCGCTGCCTAACCGCATCTGGACGTTGGGGCCGGCCTTGGCGGAGACGATCTTTGATGGCGGCGCCCGTGAAGCCGCGGTCAAGCAGGCTGAGGCGAGTTATGACCAGATTGCCGCGAACTACCGTGGCACGGTGCTCAGTGCGTTGCAGAACGTCGAGGACAACCTGTCGGCGATCAATCATCTGCAGACGCAGGCGGATGCGTTCCAGCAGGTGTTTGCGCGTAATCAGCAATTGTTTGGCAGCCAGGAGGCGCAATTGCGTGCGGGCACTGTGAGTCGTGAGGCGGTGTTGACCCAGCAGTTGGTGTTGCTGCAGGCCGAGCAGAATTTGCGGGATACGCAGGGGCAGTTGAGTCAGGGGAGTGTGGCGTTGATCCAGAGTTTGGGGGGCGGTTGGCAGCCCTGATGGCCCGCTATTTTGCTGATGGACCACAGTCAAATTGTGGGAGCTGGCTTGCCTGCGATAGCGGCCTATTGATTGTCCACTGTCTTACTGATGCCACTCGATCCAACTGTGGGAGGGCAGTGTGGCGTTGATCCAGAGCTTGGGAGGTGGCTGGCAGTCCTGATGGCCTCAAAGGCGAACACTATTTTGCTGATGGCCCACGGTCAAAATGTGGGAGCTGGCTTGCCTGCGATAGCGGTCTATTGATTGTTCACTGACTTACTGATGTCACTCGATCCAACTGTGGGAGCGGGCTTGCTCGCGAAGGCTATGTGGTGGTCGCCGGGGATTTTTGGTCGGAGTACATATCCATTGCTGCGGTAACGGCGCCTTATGGTTCCGCTCTTACAGCGGGTCACTTTTGGAAGAGCGCCAAAAGTAACCAAAAACGCTTCGCCCCACCACTCGGCACCTCGCTTAGGCTCGGTGTGCCCTCACTCCGGCTTGAATCCGTGGGCCGCCGCCACGCGCCATCCATGGCGCGGGGCGGCTAACCCGGCGTCCTGCCGGGTTAGCCACGGATTCAAGCCTGCGTTCGGCCAGCGTGGTTGACGGGGCGTCTGAGATCACAAGCCAGATCAAAAGCAGAGCAACCGTTGTTTGTGCGGGTGTCTATATTCCTTCGTAACGCTCGCGGTATATTCGCGGCACTTTAAACGCAGGAAGCCCGAATCATGGCAGGAAGCAGCTTGTTGGTATTGATCGATGACATCGCCGCCGTGCTCGACGATGTGGCGTTGATGACCAAAATGGCCGCCAAGAAAACCGCCGGGGTGTTGGGCGATGACTTGGCGCTTAATGCCCAGCAGGTCTCGGGCGTACGCGCCGAGCGGGAGATTCCCGTGGTGTGGGCGGTGGCCAAGGGCTCGTTCGTCAACAAGCTGATCCTGGTGCCGGCCGCCTTGTTGATCAGCGCGTTTGCACCCTGGGCGGTCACGCCGTTGTTGATGCTGGGCGGGGCGTACCTGTGTTTTGAAGGCTTTGAGAAGCTCGCGCATAAATTTCTGCACAGTCAGAGCGACGACAAGGCTGAGCATGCGCAGTTGGTTGAAGCGGTTGCGGACCCGGCGACCGACCTGGTGGCTTTTGAAAAGGACAAGATCAAGGGCGCGATTCGCACGGACTTCATTCTCTCTGCCGAAATCATTGCCATCACCCTGGGCACGGTGGCGGACGCGCCTTTGATGCAGCAGGTGGTTGTGCTGTCGGGTATCGCCATTGTCATGACCATCGGCGTCTATGGGCTGGTGGCCGGCATCGTCAAGTTGGACGACCTGGGCCTGTGGCTTACGCAGAAGCCTGGCCAGATGGCGCGCGGTATCGGCGGCGGGATTCTGCGTGCGGCCCCGTACATGATGAAGAGCCTGTCGGTGATTGGTACGGCAGCGATGTTCCTGGTGGGCGGTGGCATCCTCACCCATGGCGTGCCGGTGGTGCATCACTGGATCGAGACGGTCAGCCAAGGCGCGGGTGGGGTGGCCTGGTTGGTGCCGACGCTGCTCAATGGCGTGGCGGGAGTGATTGCAGGGGCGGCGGTATTGGTCGTTGTTCAAGTACTGGGCAAGGTATGGCGAGCGGCGAAGGGCTGATTAGTTCACAACGAGTACAGTTTGAAACGCTGTTTAAGCTTAATCCTACAGTTCGATTTTCCAGGCATTTATAGGATGCGTCGCGCCTCTTCATGTGAAGGGGCGTGATAAAAATGGATCGAGTAGGGGTTAAGGATGAAGGTGTGTTTTCAAGCGATAAAAAACTATGTCAAGTTCAGTGGTCGAGCGTCTAGAAAGGAGTACTGGTCGTTTGCGTTGATGGACACGATGGTAGTTTGGGTTTCTTATTTTATTGCGCAATGGGCAGATGTATTTTCGAGTCCATGGTTCTATGTACCCTTTGGTTTTTATGTGTTTTTCATGTTGCCTCCACTGTTGTCAGTGACATTTCGACGGCTGCATGACGTAAACATTACAGGGGCCTATATACTTTGGTTTTTGATACCGGTAGTAGGTTTTATAATGGTGTCTATCCAGTTACTGACTCAAGGCGATAAGGAAGAGAATGATTACGGCGTACCCCCGGTAGCCTCTTGAAAGACAGTTTTTAAAGAAGTTAGCCGAGTAAGAAAGTAAAGATTTTTTAAATAAAAAAGGCCATTCAATCGAATGGCCTTTTTTTGTGGGCGCTGTTTACTCGGCAATCTGCAACTTGCGCGACTCGGTATAGATGTACCGCACCTTCTCGTACTCAAACGGCGAGTTCATTTGCCCATAACGGAAGCTGGTCTGGTAGCGCTTGTCCACGGCGCGCAGGGCCCAGATTTCCGGGTGGTTTTCGCTGACTTTGGACACGTTGAGGAAGTTGATCTCGGTTTCTGCGCCGTAGTCGACGACCAGGCCGGTGGTGTCGCGCAGGTTCGATGGGCCGAAGATCGGCAGCACCAGGTAGGCGCCGCCGGGGACGCCGTAGAAGCCCAGGGTCTGGCCGAAGTCTTCGCTCTGGCGCGGCAGGCCCATGGCGGTGGCCGGGTCCCACAGGCCGGCGATGCCGATGGTGGTGTTGAGCAGCAGGCGCCCGGTGGTTTCCAGGGAGCGGTGGCCCTTGAGTTGCAGCAGGCTGTTCAACAGGTTGGGCACGTCGCCCAGGTTGTTGAAGAAGTTGCTCACGCCGGTGCGCAGGAAGCTTGGCGTGACGTAGCGGTAACCGTCCACCACCGGGAGGAACACCCATTGGTCGAAGCGGTAGTTGAAGTGGTACACGCGGCGGTTCCACGACTCCAGCGGGTCGTAGACGTTAAGCGCAGTCAGCGAGGAACGCTCGAATTCACGCTGGTCCAGGCCGGGGTTGAACTTGAGCTTGGACAGCGGTTCCTTGAAACCATCGGCGTCGACCTTGACCGGTTCATGGGCCTTGCTGTTGTCGGCATTGGCCACGCCTGCGCACATCAGGGCGGCGAGCAGCAGAAGATATTTAGCCACGGAAGAACTCCAGCATGGCGTCGGCGTTGACGCGGTAATTGAGGTTGCCGCAGTGGCCGCCCAGCGGGTAGACGGTCAAGCGATCGCCGAAGGTTTTACGCAGGAAGCCGAGGTCGCCAGGGCCCAGGATCACGTCGTCGGCGTTGTGCATGACGGCGATTTTCGGGCTGTTGTGCAGGTAGTCCTTGAGGGCGTACAGGCTGACCTGATCGACCAGTTGCAACAGGCTGCCGCCATCGGAGCGGGCGCGCCACATCGGGATCACTTGCTCGGTGAGGTAGCAGTCGAAGTCGCATTGCAGCGCACGCTTGAGGAACGGCGTGAGGCTGGTGCTTTCGGTGATCGGGTATTTGGGCGGGATAATCAGGCCGCGGCGGTTGATCAGGTCCGAGGTGAAGGCGATGTCGGCGGCCGAAAAGCGGAACGAGGTGCCGATCAGCATGGCCATCTGTTCGTTGGTCAGGTGCTGCTTGGATTGCTGGAAGTCGTAGAGCAGGGCGTCGTTAAGGTCGATGTAGCCCTTTTGCTGGAAGTAGCGGGTCAGTTTGTTCAGCACCAGCTCATAGAAGGTGGTGGTGTTGTTGATGCCCTTGACCTCGGTCTGTACCAGCTTGTCGAGGTTGGTGATCGAGGTGTAGAGGTTGACCGGCGGGTTGAGCAGCAGCACTTTCTTGAAGTTGAAACTGCGGCGGGTCTCGTCCAGTTTGCTGACAAATGCCGCATCCAGGCCACCCAGGCTGTAGCCGGTGAGGTAGAAGTCGGTGATCGGCAGCGAGGCGTTCTGTGCGCGCACGGCTTGCATCACGCGGTACATGTCTTCCGCGTCTTCCTGGGTGATACCCGGGGTGGCGAAGCGCGAGGCGGCGCTGATGAAGTCAAAGCTGGTGGGCGACGACAGCTGCACCACGTGGTAGCCAGCCTGGTAATACAGCTTTTTCAGGTACTCGTTGATGCTGCTGTCAAAGCGCGCACCCGTGCCGGCGATCAGGAAGATCAGCGGCGCGGCGTGGTCCTGCTTGGCGATGCGGTAGGTGAGTTTCTTCACCGCCCAGAAGTTGTCCGGCAGGCTGAACTCGCGCTCGGGGCGCATCGTCAGGCTGTAGTCGGACTGGTTGATCTCGTCGTCACTCGGCAGCTTGGGCCGAAGATCGGGCGGGGTGGTGGCGATGGTCGCTTCGAACGGGTTGGTCAGAGGGAAGCCATAGGTGGCTTGGTCGATGTCGACCGCCAGTGCTGACGCACTCAGAAAAAGGCTGCCCAATAAGGCAGCACAGCGCAAGGAACGGAGCATGACTTAATCCCTAAGAGGAAACGTGCTGAAAGATGTTCGCAGGCTATGACCACCGCGCTGTCGCCGAAGTGCCATCACTCGGCACGAAAAGTCGGAAAAAGCGTGGGAATCCGGGTAATAGTAGCCAGACGATACACTTTGCCACGCGTTGGTGAACACTAATTGTGTGTATGCGCCTTGCCAATGGCCACCGGGGCATTAAGCTGAGCGCCGTTTTTGCCTATCGGAGTGCCCCAATGTCCCGTCGTTTACCCTGGATCCTGCTGCTGATTGCCCTGCCGTTATGGCTGGCCGCCAGTTATGGCGCACGTTACGGCTTCATGGAGGATGGACGGTGGGTCGGCATCTGTGCCGATGAGGCCAGCCGCTGGGAATGCCAACTGCGCTCGAACCTGGGCCTGATGATCCACTTCAAGGTGATGGGCTGGGCGGCGCTGGTCACGGCGGTGCTGGCGTTTTTTGTGCCGGGCCGTGCGGGATGGGGGCTGGCGGTGCTGGGGATGCTGTTCGGCCTGCCGGCGCTGGCGTTGTACAACACCACGTTTGCGGTGTTTGCGGTGGTGATTGCCGGGTTGCGGTTGGTCAGGAAGCCACGGGTTGCCTGATAGGGCCTTATCGCAGGCAAGCCAGCTCCCACACTTGACCGCATTCCAAAGGATGTACTCGGTCAAATGTGGGAGCTGGCTTGTCGGGTCGCCGCATCGCTGCGATAGCGGTCTCAGGTTTTGCGCACTCGCAAGCAACGCCACAACGCTGCAACCATCAACACGCTGACCACTGCCCACCCCCACGCCTGCTGGTTCAACAGGCCTTCACGGTACAACTGCGGCGCAATGCCGGCACCGATGATAAAGGCCAGCAGCGCAATTTCCCGACGCGGCCCGGTCACCGGACGCACCAGGTACACCAGCGCTGGCAATACCAAGGCCGCACTCGGGAAGCTGCGGTAGCGCGGGTCGAACACCAGTGCCAGCATCATCACCGCGCCGGCAAACCCGGCGATCGCCACCAGCCAACCGGCGCGCTGCTCCAGCCAGTTGAATGCGCGTTCACGCCAACCTTCCCGGGCGCTCAAGGCCAGTGCGGCGTGAGCCAGCACCAGCAGGTTCAACACCACCAGCAAGCCTGCCCACACCCATTCGTCATTAAAACGTGCGGTCACGCGGGTCAGTTCGGCCCAGGTGCCGATGGAGCAGGCCGCAACGGCGCCGAGCAGCGGCAGCAGGATTGCCGAGCGCTTGCTGCGTACACAACCGCCGAGCGCCAGCGTACCGAGCAGGATCACCCCGCCCACCCCGAGCCACAGCGGCCAGTACGGCACATTGCTCACCGGGCCGGCGAGGATGCCTTTGTCCTGGCGATCGGCATCGAATAAGCCCCAGTAACCGCCCACTGCGCCTTCACTGGCACGTTTCCACGGCTGGTCGAAGGCTTCGATCAGGTTGTAATGCCACCCGTTGGCTTCGGCCATCGCCACGAACCCGCGCATGAACTTGGCCTCGTTGACCCGGCTCGGCACGGCGGTTTCCCGTTGACGGCCTTCGCTGGGCCAGCCGGTTTCGCCGATCAGCACATCCTTGGGGGCGAACTTGTTGCCGAAGGTCTGGCGCACATCGCCCACATGCTTGAGCGCCTGGTCGATGCCCGACGGGTCATCTTCCCAGTACGGCAGCAGGTGGATGGTGAGGAAGTCCACGGCCGGAGCGATTTCCGGGTGCTGTAGCCAGAACTCCCACACGTCGGCGTAGGTCACCGGTTGCTGGATATGGCTTTTGACTTTGTGGATCAGGGTCACCAGCTGCTTGGCGGTGACTTCCTTGCGCAGCAAGGCTTCGTTGCCGACGATTACGGCGGTCACGACATCCGGGTTGGCGTTGGCCGAGGCGATCAGTTCGTCGATTTCTTTCTCGGTGGCTACCGGGTCACTGCTGACCCAGGCGCCGGCCATCAGCTTCAATCCATGCTTGCGTGCCATTTCGGGCAGGGCTTCCAGGCCGGTCATGGAGTAGGTGCGAATGCATTCGAAGCGGGTGGCCAGCAAGGCCAGGTCGGCGTCCATGCGCTCTGGCCGCAGCTGGAACGGCTGGTCGAACGGGGATTGGTCTTTGTCAAAAGGCGTGTAGGACGCGCATTGCATCTTGTGGCTGGCGCTGGCGACGTCCGGCAACACCACGGGCCGGCCGAGGCCGTACCAGTAACCGACGAGGGCCAGCAGGCCGAGGACAAAGGCGAGGAAATAGGGCAGGGCAGGGAAGCGGGCAGTCGCGGGCATGGTCGGCTTATCTGGAAGAGCAAAGGCGCGCATCTTACCCGGATTTGCCCGGTCCCAGTGGGGCCGCATAATTTTGACATGCAAAGTTCGGGCGGGATTTTGACGCCATATCCTACAAAACGTCCTGCTGGCGTTGTGATGTCGTTTCTTGCTTACCTGAGGTCGCAGGCAGAGCAGGTTCCAAGCCCCGTCAGGTTGATGATCAAAGGGTCAGCACTCCACTGATGTGGCAGCAGCCGGATCGATGCGCGTGAAGGGGGCGCGGTGCACCACATAACAACTAGGTTGACGTCGCTCGGCATCCGTCGGGCGCAGCACTTTCGGGGAAGTACTATGAAGATGCGACGACTCTTGGGCGCAGCTGCCACTCTGGTAGTTGCGATGAGCTCCACACTGGCCAGCGCCGACAGCAAAACCCTGAGCATCGGCTATGTGGATGGCTGGTCCGACAGCGTGGCTACCACCCACGTGGCGGCAGAAGTGATCAAGGAAAAGCTCGGTTATGACGTGAAACTGCAGGCGGTCGCCACCGGGATCATGTGGCAAGGCGTGGCCACCGGCAAACTCGACGCCATGCTCTCCGCCTGGCTGCCCGTGACCCACGGTGAGTACTGGGCCAAGAACAAGGACAAGGTGGTCGACTACGGCCCCAACTTCAAGGATGCGAAAATCGGCCTGATCGTGCCGGAGTACGTCAAGGCCAAGTCCATTGAAGACCTCAAGACCGACACCACCTTCAAGAACAAGATCGTCGGCATCGACGCCGGTTCAGGCGTGATGCTCAAGACCGACGAAGCCATCAAGCAGTACGGCCTCGACTATAAACTGCAAGCCAGTTCGGGCGCCGCGATGATCGCCGAACTGACCCGTGCCGAAGACAAGCAGGAATCCATTGCGGTGACCGGTTGGGTGCCACACTGGATGTTCGCCAAGTGGAAACTGCGTTTCCTCGACGACCCGAAAGGCGTTTACGGTGCCGCTGAAACCGTTAACAGCATCGGCAGCAAGGGCCTGGAGAAGAAAGCGCCGGAAGTCGCAGCCTTCCTGAAGAAATTCCAGTGGGCCTCCAAGGACGAAATCGGCGAAGTCATGCTGGCGATCCAGGAAGGTGCCAAGCCTGATGCCGCAGCCAAGGATTGGGTAGCCAAGCACCCTGAGCGTGTTGCTGAGTGGACCGGTAAGTAACCGTTAATCTGTAGAAATTACGCCGCAGACCTAATGTGGGAGCGGGCTTGCCCGCGAAAGCAGTGTGTCAGTCGATGCATAAGCCGACTGAACCACCGCATTCGCGGGCAAGCCCGCTCCCACATTTTTGTCTGTATTCAGGCTGTTGTTTATTTGTTGGCCGCAAAACTTGCGAAGTGGCGATCTCCATCTACTACTAAGGTCGTCTGGAACCTCTACGGCAGCCGCATACAGTGGATACGTTCCAAAATAATAAAAAGCTGTGCTGCGAGGATAAAAACAATGAACGACAGCATTTACCTCTCGATTCAAAACAGCCCGCGTTTCAAGGAGCTGGTGAGAAAAAGGGAACGATTCGCCTGGATTCTCTCGGCAATCATGCTAGGGCTTTACTCCGCTTTCATCCTGTTGATCGCCTACGGGCCACAAGTACTGGGGGCCAAGCTCAGCCCCGGTTCCTCGATTACCTGGGGCATTCCCCTGGGCGTCGGACTGATTGTGTCCGCCTTCATCCTGACCGGCATCTACGTACGCCGGGCCAACGGCGAATTTGACGACCTGAACAATGCGATTCTCAAGGAGGCTGCGCAATGATCCGGCGTCTATTGGCTGTATTCGGCGCTTCGCTGTTTGCTCCGGCCGTTTGGGCGGCGGATGCATTGACCGGTGAAGTGCACAAGCAACCGCTGAACGTCTCCGCCATCGTGATGTTCATCGCGTTTGTCGGTGCCACCCTGTGCATCACCTACTGGGCGTCCAAGCGCAACAAGTCGGCGGCCGACTACTACGCGGCCGGCGGCAAGATCACCGGTTTCCAGAATGGCCTGGCGATTGCCGGTGACTACATGTCGGCGGCGTCCTTCCTGGGGATTTCCGCGCTGGTGTATACCTCCGGTTATGACGGCCTGATCTACTCGATCGGCTTCCTGGTGGGCTGGCCGATCATCCTGTTCCTGATCGCCGAGCGCCTGCGTAACCTGGGCAAGTACACCTTTGCCGACGTGGCGTCCTACCGCCTCGGGCAAACCCAGATCCGCAGCCTGTCGGCCTGTGGCTCGCTGGTGGTGGTGGCGTTCTACCTGATCGCGCAGATGGTGGGGGCGGGCAAGCTGATCCAACTGCTGTTCGGCCTGGACTACCACGTGGCGGTGATCCTGGTGGGCATCCTGATGGTGCTCTATGTGTTGTTCGGCGGCATGCTGGCAACCACTTGGGTGCAGATCATCAAGGCGGTGCTGCTGTTGTCCGGCGCGTCGTTCATGGCGTTGATGGTGATGAAACACGTCAACTTCGACTTCAATGTCCTGTTCTCCGAGGCGATCAAGGTTCACCCTAAAGGTGAAGCGATCATGAGCCCTGGCGGCCTGGTAAAAGACCCGATCTCGGCGTTCTCCCTTGGGCTTGCGCTGATGTTCGGTACTGCTGGCCTGCCGCACATCCTGATGCGCTTCTTCACCGTCAGTGACGCGAAAGAAGCCCGCAAGAGTGTGTTCTACGCTACCGGTTTCATCGGTTACTTCTACATCCTGACCTTCATCATCGGCTTTGGCGCGATCCTGCTGGTCAGCACCAACCCGGCGTTCAAGGACGCGGCAGGCGCCTTGCTGGGCGGTAACAACATGGCGGCGGTGCACCTGGCCAACGCGGTGGGTGGCAGTATCTTCCTGGGCTTCATCTCGGCCGTGGCCTTCGCCACCATCCTGGCGGTGGTTGCCGGCTTGACCCTGGCCGGTGCTTCGGCGGTGTCCCATGACCTGTATGCCAGCGTGATCAAGAAAGGCAAGGCCAACGACAAGGATGAGATTCGCGTCTCGAAGATCACCACCATCGCCTTGGGCGTGTTGGCTATCGGCTTGGGCATCCTGTTCGAAAGCCAGAACATTGCGTTTATGGTCGGCCTGGCATTCTCCATTGCAGCCAGCTGTAACTTCCCGGTGTTGCTGCTTTCCATGTACTGGAAAAACCTCACCACCCGTGGCGCGATGATCGGCGGCTGGTTGGGCCTGATCAGTGCGGTTGGCCTGATGATCCTGGGCCCAACCATCTGGGTCTCGATCCTGCACCATGAAAAAGCCATCTTCCCTTACGAGTACCCGGCACTGTTCTCGATGATCATTGCGTTCATCGGCATCTGGTTCTTCTCCATCACCGACAAGTCGGCGGCGGCAGACAAGGAACGTGCGCTGTACTTCCCGCAGTTTGTGCGTTCGCAGACTGGTTTGGGGGCGAGCGGGGCGGTTAACCACTAATCGCTCTGGCTGTTACAAAAAAATGCCCCGGTCGCGAGATCGGGGCATTTTTTTGCTTTTATTGGTAACAGATACGACAAAACTGTTTCTCAGATCCTGCACCAATAAAAGTTGTAGGAAGGCTGCGCGCAATCCGTTGTAGGAGCCCGGCTTGCCGGCGATGGCGTCCTTGAGTTTGGCGCTGATCTCTCGGGCCCCATCGCTGGCAAGCCAGCTCCTACGGAGGTGGTGGGGTGTGCAGGAGCCCGGCTTGCCGGCGATGGCGTCCTTGAGCCTGGCGCTGATCTTTCGGGCCTCATCGCCGGCAAGCCGGGCTCCTACAGAGGGGGTGGTGTTGTAGGGGGGGGGGGGCGCAGAAACGAATAAGGCCTCCGTTAGGGAGGCCTTATTCAGAGCAATCAAGCCGTTAGCGGCTTACTTGCGGTCTTCCAGCTGGGTGATGTCACGCGACTCGTAGCCGGTGTACAGCTGGCGCGGGCGGCCAATCTTGTACGGGCTGGAGAGCATTTCTTTCCAGTGGGAGATCCAGCCCACGGTCCGCGCCAGGGCGAAGATCACGGTGAACATGCTGGTTGGAATGCCGATCGCCTTGAGGATGATCCCCGAGTAGAAGTCGACGTTCGGGTACAGCGAGCGTTCGATGAAGTACGGGTCGGTCAGGGCGATCTCTTCCAGGCGCATGGCCAGTTCGAGTTGCGGATCGTTCTTGATGCCCAGTTCCTTCAACACCTCGTCGCAGGTCTGCTTCATGACCGTGGCGCGCGGGTCGCGGTTCTTGTAGACCCGGTGACCGAAGCCCATCAGCTTGAACGGATCGTTCTTGTCCTTGGCCTTGGCGATGAACTTGTCGATGTTGGACACATCGCCGATTTCATCGAGCATGGTCAGTACGGCTTCGTTCGCACCGCCGTGGGCAGGGCCCCACAGTGCGGCGATACCGGCGGCGATACAGGCGAACGGGTTGGCACCCGAAGAGCCGGCCAGGCGCACGGTGGAGGTCGATGCGTTCTGCTCGTGGTCGGCGTGGAGGATGAAGATCCGGTCCATGGCCTTGGCGAGTGTCGGGCTGATCGGTTTGATCTCGCACGGCGTGTTGAACATCATGTGCAGGAAGTTTTCCGCATACGACAGGTCGTTGCGCGGGTACATCATGGGTTGGCCCATGGAGTACTTGTACACCATCGCGGCCAGGGTCGGCATCTTGGCAACCAGGCGGATCGCGGAGATTTCGCGATGCTGCGGGTTATTGATGTCGAGGGAGTCGTGATAGAAGGCCGACAGGGCGCCGACCACGCCGCACATGACGGCCATCGGGTGGGCGTCGCGACGGAAGCCGTTGAAGAAGGTCTTCAACTGCTCGTGAACCATGGTGTGGTTCTTCACATTACTGACAAACTTGGCTTTCTGCTCAGCGGTTGGCAATTCGCCATTTAGCAGCAGGTAGCAGGTTTCCAGGTAGTCCGACTTCTCGGCCAGCTGCTCGATCGGGTAGCCCCGGTGCAGCAGGATGCCATTGTCGCCATCGATATAGGTGATCTTCGACTCGCAAGAGGCGGTCGACATGAAGCCTGGGTCGAAAGTGAAACGGCCCGTGGCCGTCAGGCCCCGTACGTCGATAACATCGGGACCAACGGTGCCGGTTAAAATGGGCAGCTCGACGGGGGCTGCGCCCTCGATGATCAACTGCGCTTTTTTGTCAGCCATGTGGCCTCCTATTTATGCTTCAAATCATCAGACAGACCCCCCACGCAGGGCCCGCACCACTATATTGATATAAATCCAGATGTCAATTTGCCTAAAGTCTTGCGCCAGAAGGCTTTAACCGTACTTTTTCCTCGAAATTGACTGCCATTTACGCCTTTTATACCGCCAGCGCAATCAGCTATTAGGGTGAGGACGGCGCGTTGTCATTAGTAACCTAACTGTCTATACTCGGCCACCGACCGCCAAGGGCTTTTGGGCTTGCTTTCATTGGGGGTCGCACTCCCTGGGTGGTGCTTACCTGACCAGTGCACTCCCCAACAACTTTGCCCTGATTGTTAGGGGCTCTTCAGTGTGAAAAAAAGCCGTGAATAGCCAACGACCTGTAAACCTAGACCTAAGGACCATCAAACTCCCCATCACCGGCGTTACGTCGTTCCTGCACCGTGTTTCCGGCATCATCCTGTTCCTGGGCTTGGGCATCATGCTTTATGCATTGAGCAAATCCCTGGGTTCCGAGGAAGGTTACGCCGAGGTGAAGGCATGCTTGACCAGCCCGCTGGCCAAGTTCGTAGCATGGGGCCTCCTGTCCGCTCTGCTGTATCACCTGGTTGCCGGTGTGCGCCACTTGATCATGGATGCGGGTATCGGTGAGACGCTGGAAGGCGGCCGCCTGGGCTCGAAAATCATCATCGCCATTTCCGTGGTGCTGATCGTTCTGGCAGGAGTTTGGATATGGTAACCAGCGTTACGAACCTTTCGCGTTCGGGCCTCTATGACTGGATGGCACAGCGTGTGTCTGCGGTCGTTCTCGCGGCTTATTTCATTTTCCTGATCGGATACCTCGTCGCACACCCGGGCATCACCTTTGAACAATGGCATGGCCTGTTCGCCCACAATGCGATGCGAATCTTCAGTCTGCTGGCCCTTGTAGCCCTCGGCGCTCACGCCTGGGTCGGCATGTGGACCATCGCGACCGACTACCTGACGCCGATGGCGCTGGGCAAGTCCGCGACCGCAGTACGTTT
This sequence comes from Pseudomonas sp. GW821-FHT09A09, assembly GCF_059418405.1. NCBI lineage: Bacteria > Pseudomonadati > Pseudomonadota > Gammaproteobacteria > Pseudomonadales > Pseudomonadaceae > Pseudomonas > Pseudomonas sp. GW821-FHT09A09. The sequence goes on along the minus strand of NZ_JBWKPU010000025.1, from coordinate 12,668 downwards.
CCTCTTCCAGGCAGTCTGCGGCGTTGCAATGTTCGCTTACTTCGTCTGGGGTGTGCAGATTCTTTGGGGTATCTGATTCATGGCTAACATTCCAACTATTTCCTTCGACGCCATCATCATTGGTGGCGGCGGTGCTGGCATGCGCGCAGCGCTGCAGCTGGCTCAGGGTGGTCACAAGACTGCCGTGATCACCAAGGTGTTCCCGACGCGTTCCCACACCGTATCGGCCCAGGGTGGCATCACCTGCGCCATCGCGTCCGCCGACCCGAACGATGACTGGCGCTGGCACATGTACGATACCGTCAAGGGTTCCGACTACATCGGTGACCAGGACGCTATCGAATACATGTGTCAGGAAGGCCCGGCCGCGGTGTTCGAGCTGGACCACATGGGTCTGCCGTTTTCCCGTACCGAGCAAGGTCGTATCTACCAGCGTCCATTCGGCGGTCAGTCGAAGGATTACGGTAAAGGCGGCCAGGCTGCCCGTACCTGCGCGGCGTCCGACCGTACCGGTCACGCGCTGCTGCACACCCTTTATCAGGGCAACCTGAAAGCCGGTACCACGTTCCTGAACGAGTACTACGCGGTCGACCTGGTGAAGAACGCCGACGGTGCATTTGTTGGCGTGATCGCCATCTGCATCGAAACCGGTGAAACCACCTACATCCGCGCCAATGCTACCGTTTTGGCGACTGGCGGTGCGGGCCGTATCTACGCGTCGACCACCAATGCCCTGATCAACACCGGCGACGGCGTCGGCATGGCACTGCGTGCTGGCGTACCGGTACAAGATATCGAAATGTGGCAATTCCACCCGACCGGCATCGCCGGCGCCGGTGTACTGGTGACAGAAGGTTGCCGTGGTGAAGGTGGTTACCTGATCAACAAGCACGGCGAGCGTTTCATGGAGCGTTATGCTCCGAACGCGAAAGACCTGGCGGGTCGTGACGTTGTTGCTCGTTCGATGGTTAAAGAAATCATCGCCGGCAACGGCTGTGGCCCGAACGGCGACCACGTACTGCTCAAGCTCGATCACCTGGGCGAGGAAGTGCTGCACAGCCGCCTGCCAGGTATCTGCGAGCTGTCCAAGACGTTCGCACACGTTGACCCGGTCGTTGCTCCGGTTCCGGTTGTTCCGACTTGCCACTACATGATGGGCGGCGTTGCCACCAACATTCATGGCCAGGCGATCACCCAGGACAGCGAAGGCAAAGACACCATCATCCCTGGCCTGTTCGCAGTGGGTGAAGTGGCTTGCGTATCGGTTCACGGTGCCAACCGTCTGGGCGGCAACTCATTGCTCGACCTGGTGGTATTCGGCCGTGCTGCCGGCCTGCACCTGGAAAAGGCGCTGACCGACGGTATCCATTACGACGACGCTACCGAAGCCAACATCAACGCGGCCATGGCCCGTCTGAACGCGCTGAACGAGCGCACCGATGGCGAAGACGTAGCCACCCTGCGTCGCGAGCTGCAAAGCTGCATGCAGAACTACTTCGGTGTATTCCGTACCGGCGAATACATGCAGAAGGGTATTGCCCAGCTGGCGGATCTGCGCAAGCGCATCGCCAACGTCAAGATCAACGATAAGAGCCAGGCGTTCAACACCGCTCGTATCGAAGCCCTTGAGCTGCAAAACCTGCTGGAAGTGGCCGAAGCGACTGCGATCGCGGCCGAGGTTCGTAAAGAATCCCGTGGTGCCCACGCCCGTGAAGACTTTGAAGATCGCGACGACGAAAACTGGTTGTGCCACACCCTGTACTTCCCGGGTGACAAGCGCGTAACCAAGCGTGCCGTGAACTTCTCGCCGAAGACGGTTCCGACGTTTGAACCGAAGATTCGGACTTACTAAGGGTGGCTGCCATGTTGAAAGTCAGTGTTTATCGCTACAACCCTGATCAGGACGCCGCGCCGTTCATGCAGGAATTCCAGGTCGATACCGGTGGTAAAGACCTGATGGTGCTGGATGTACTGGCACTGATCAAAGAGCAGGACGAAGGTTTCTCCTATCGTCGCTCTTGCCGTGAAGGTGTATGCGGTTCCGACGGCATGAACATCAACGGCAAAAACGGCCTGGCGTGCATCACGCCGCTGTCGGCCGTGGTCAAAGGCAACAAGCTGATCGTTCGTCCTCTGCCAGGTTTGCCGGTTATCCGTGACCTGGTCGTCGATATGAGCATCTTCTACAAGCAATACGAGAAAGTTAAGCCGTTCCTGCAGAACGACACGCCGGCTCCGGCCATCGAGCGTCTGCAGTCCCCTGAAGAGCGTGAAAAGCTCGACGGTCTGTACGAGTGCATCCTGTGCGCTTGCTGCTCGACTTCGTGCCCGTCCTTCTGGTGGAACCCGGACAAGTTCCTGGGTCCAGCTGCGCTGCTGCAAGCCTACCGCTTCCTGGCAGACAGCCGTGACACCAAGACGTCCGAGCGTCTGGCTTCACTGGATGACCCGTTCAGCGTATTCCGCTGCCGCGGGATCATGAACTGCGTCAACGTATGTCCCAAAGGCCTGAACCCGACTAAGGCCATTGGTCACATCCGTAACATGCTGCTGCAAAGCGGCGTGTAACTGACGTTGTAGCAAAGCAGGACCGTTGTGCCCGTAAATGCTACGGCGCAGGCTTCAACCGGCGCCGTAGTTTTAACTTGAGCAGCGACTTACAAAGCCGCGGCTCTTATTTTGAAGAAATGAGACAAGCAGGGGCATTCGGGTTGGTACCCGAACTATCAGCGTGATCCTAAGTGGCTTGTTTTGGTCGCTGCACTTGGCCTTTTGCAAGCAAACTCGGTGTTTTCGCCGGTGGTGTCCCCAAATCGAGGGTGACCAAGCATGCAAGAAAGCGTGATGCAGCGCATGTGGAACAGCGGCTATCTTTCAGGTGGTAACGCTGCCTATGTGGAAGAGCTTTATGAGCTCTACCTGCACGACCCTAACGCTGTGCCAGAAGAATGGCGCACCAAATTTCAGACGTTGTCTTCAGACGGCAACGCTGCCACCGATGTATCGCATGCAACAATTCGCGATCAGTTTGTGCTGCTGGCAAAGAACCAGCGCCGCGCCCAGCCGGTTTCCGCCGGTAGCGTGAGCAGCGAGCACGAGAAGAAGCAAGTTGAAGTACTGCGACTGATCCAGGCCTACCGGATGCGTGGCCACCAGGCGGCCCAGCTTGACCCGCTGGGGCTCTGGAAGCGTCCTGCACCTGCAGACCTGTCGATCAATCATTACGGCTTGACCAATGCCGATCTTGATACGACCTTCCGTGCCGGCGACCTGTTCATCGGCAAAGAGGAAGCGAGCCTACGCGAAATTCACGAAGCGTTGCAGCAGACATATTGCCGCACCATCGGCGCTGAATTTACGCACATCACCGATTCCGAGCAGCGCCACTGGTTCCAGCATCGCCTGGAAGGCGTGCGTGGCCGTCCGGTTCTGTCCGCCGACGTTCGCAGCCACCTGCTTGAGCGCGTGACCGCAGCTGAAGGCCTGGAAAAATACCTGGGTACCAAATACCCGGGCACCAAGCGTTTCGGCCTGGAAGGCGGCGAAAGCCTGATCCCGATGCTCGACGAGCTGATCCAGCGTTCCGGTTCCTACGGCACCAAGGAAATCGTGATCGGCATGGCCCACCGTGGTCGCCTGAACGTGTTGGTCAACACCTTCGGCAAGAACCCGCGTGAGCTGTTCGACGAGTTCGAAGGCAAGAAGAAGGTCGAGCTGGGTTCCGGTGACGTTAAATACCACCAGGGCTTCTCGTCCAACGTGATGACCACCGGCGGTGAAGTTCACCTGGCCATGGCCTTTAACCCATCCCACCTGGAAATCGTTTCCCCGGTGGTCGAGGGTTCGGTCCGTGCGCGTCAGGATCGTCGCAACGACGCTACCGGTGAGAAGGTCCTGCCGATTTCCATCCACGGTGACGCGGCATTCGCCGGTCAAGGCGTGGTCCTGGAAACGTTCCAGATGTCGCAGACCCGCGGCTTCAAGACCGGCGGTACCGTTCACATCGTCATCAACAACCAGGTGGGCTTCACCATCAGCAACCCGCTGGACGCACGCTCTACCGAGTACGCGACCGACGTTGCCAAGATGATCCAGGCGCCGATCCTCCATGTGAATGGTGATGATCCGGAAGCCGTGCTGTTCGTGACCCAACTGGCTGTCGACTACCGCATGCAGTTCAAGCGTGACGTGGTCATCGACCTGGTTTGCTACCGCCGTCGCGGTCACAACGAAGCGGACGAGCCAAGCGGCACCCAGCCGTTGATGTACCAGCAGATCACCAAGCAGCGCACCACCCGTGAGCTGTATGCCGAAAGCCTGACCAAGGCCGGCGTGGTTGACGATGCGCGTGTTCAGGCGAAAGTCGATGAATACCGCAACGCGTTGGACAACGGCCTGCATGTTGTGAAGAGCCTGGTTAAAGAGCCGAACAAAGAGCTGTTTGTGGACTGGCGCCCGTATCTGGGCCACGGCTGGACTGCCCGTCACGACACGTCGTTCGACCTCAAGACCCTGCAGGAACTGTCTGCCAAGCTGCTGGAAATCCCGGAAGGCTTCGTCGTACAGCGCCAGGTTGCGAAGATCTACGAAGACCGTCAGAAGATGCAAGCCGGCGGCCTGCCGATCAACTGGGGTTACGCTGAAACCATGGCGTACGCGACCCTGGCGTTCGAAGGTCACCCGATCCGCATGACTGGCCAGGACATCGGCCGTGGTACGTTCTCGCACCGTCACGCGGTTCTGCACAACCAGAAAGACGCAACCACCTACGTACCACTGCAACACCTGTACGAAGGCCAGCCGCGTTTCGACCTGTACGATTCGTTCCTGTCCGAAGAAGCCGTACTGGCGTTCGAATACGGCTACTCGACCACCACGCCAAACGCGCTGGTGATCTGGGAAGCCCAGTTTGGCGATTTCGCCAACGGTGCCCAAGTAGTGATCGACCAGTTCATCACCAGCGGCGAGCACAAGTGGGGCCGTCTGTGCGGTCTGACCATGCTGCTGCCACACGGTTATGAAGGTCAGGGTCCTGAGCACTCCTCGGCCCGTCTGGAGCGTTACCTGCAGCTTTGCGCCGAGCACAACATCCAGGTGTGCGTACCGACGACCCCGGCCCAGATCTACCACTTGCTGCGTCGCCAGGTGATCCGCCCGCTGCGCAAGCCGCTGGTAGTGCTGACCCCGAAATCGCTGCTGCGTCACAAATTGGCCATCTCGACCCTGGAAGATCTGGCGGATGGTTCGTTCCAGACCGTGATCCCGGAAATCGACACGCTGGACGCGGCCAAAGTGACTCGCCTGATCCTGTGCAGCGGCAAGGTCTACTACGACTTGCTGGAAAAACGCCGTGCCGAAGGCCGCGAAGACATCGCCATCGTGCGTATCGAGCAGCTTTACCCGTTCCCGGAAGACGACCTGATGGAGGCCATCGCGCCTTACACCAACCTCACTAACGTGGTGTGGTGCCAGGAAGAACCGATGAACCAGGGCGCGTGGTACAGCAGCCAGCATCACCTGCGTCGCAGCATGGGTAACCACAACAAGGCGCTGAACCTGGAGTACGCCGGTCGCGATGCTTCTGCTGCACCTGCATGTGGCTATGCGTCGATGCACGCCGAGCAGCAGGAAAAACTGCTGCAAGATGCTTTCACTGTTTAACGCCTTCGCGCTGACTGAAACCGAATTTTAAGGACCCACAGATAATGGCTATCGAAATCAAAGCCCCGTCATTCCCGGAATCGGTTGCCGATGGCACCGTTGCCACCTGGCACAAGAAACCAGGCGACGCTGTAAAGCGTGACGACCTGATCGTCGACATCGAGACCGACAAAGTCGTTCTGGAAGTGTTGGCTGAAGCTGACGGCGTACTGGGCGCAATCGTTGCCGAAGAAGGCGCTACCGTTCTGTCGAACCAGGTTCTGGGTTCGATCGAGGAGGGCAGTGCTGCTGCCGCTGCACCTGCCGCTGCCGCACCGGCCGCCGCTGCTGCTCCAGCTGCCGCTCCGGCTGCTGGCGCTGAAGACCCGATCGCTGCACCGGCTGCCCGTCAGCTGGCTGAAGAGAACGGCATCAACCTGGCTTCCGTAAAAGGCACCGGCAAAGACGGTCGCATCACCAAGGAAGACGTGGTTGCGGCTGTTGAAGCCAAGAAGAACGCTCCAGCTGCCGCACCTGCCAAGGCTGCTGCCCCGGCTGCTGCTGCGCCTGTGTTCGCTGCTGGCGACCGCACCGAGAAGCGCGTTCCGATGACCCGTGTACGTGCCACCGTGGCCAAGCGCCTGGTTGAAGCACAATCGAACATGGCGATGCTGACCACCTTCAACGAAGTCGACATGACCGAAGTCATGGCGTTGCGTTCGAAGTACAAGGATCTCTTTGAGAAGAGCCATAACGGCGTGCGTTTGGGCTTCATGTCCTTCTTCGTGAAAGCGGCCACCGAAGCGCTGAAACGCTTCCCGGCAGTCAACGCTTCGATCGACGGCAACGACATCGTTTACCACGGCTATGCAGACGTCGGCGTTGCCGTGTCCAGCGACCGCGGCCTGGTGGTTCCGGTTCTGCGTAACGCCGAACTGATGAGCCTGGCTGAAATCGAAGGCGGCATCGCCACCTTCGGCAAGAAAGCCCGTGACGGCAAGCTGACCATCGACGAGATGACCGGCGGTACCTTCACCATCACCAACGGTGGTACCTTCGGTTCGATGATGTCGACTCCGATCGTCAACCCGCCACAAGCTGCGATCCTGGGCATGCACAACATCATCCAGCGTCCTATGGCCGTCAACGGCCAGGTCGTGATCCGTCCGATGATGTACCTGGCGCTGTCCTACGATCACCGCCTGATCGATGGTAAAGAAGCCGTGACTTTCCTGGTGACCATCAAGAACCTGCTGGAAGACCCGGCTCGTCTGCTGCTGGATATCTGATAGAAGCAGCTGCAGGCCCTGGGGCAAACTGCCAGTCAAGGCAGCTTGACCCTGGGCTTGCGGCTTGAAAGCTTGCTGCTAAATAGAGGAACTATTTTCATGTCGCAGAAATTTGACGTTGTAGTGATTGGTGCAGGTCCTGGCGGCTATGTTGCCGCCATCAAGGCCGCACAACTGGGCCTCTCGACTGCTTGCATCGAAAAATACACCGACAAGGAAGGCAAACTGGCACTGGGCGGTACCTGCCTGAACGTCGGTTGCATTCCTTCCAAGGCGCTGCTGGACAGCTCCTGGAAATTCCACGAAGCCCAAGACGGCTTCGCGATCCACGGCATCAACCATGCTGGCGTGACCATGGACGTGCCAGCAATGGTCGGCCGTAAAGCCAACATCGTTAAGGGCCTGACTTCCGGCGTTGCGACCTTGTTCAAGGCCAACGGTGTGACCTCGATCCAGGGCCACGGCAAGCTGCTGGCCGGCAAGAAGATCGAAATCACCAAGCCAGACGGTTCGGTTGAAGTCATCGAAGCTGAAAACGTGATCCTGGCGCCAGGTTCGCGCCCGATCGACATTCCACCGGCTCCAGTCGACAACAACGTGATCGTTGATTCGACCGGCGCCCTGGAATTCCAGGCTGTACCTAAGCGCCTGGGCGTGATCGGTGCTGGCGTGATCGGCCTGGAACTGGGTTCGGTATGGTCCCGTCTGGGCGCCGAAGTGACTGTGCTGGAAGCCCTGGACACGTTCCTGCTGGCCGCCGACACCGCTGTGTCCAAAGAAGCACTGAAAACCCTGACCAAACAAGGTCTGGACATCAAGCTGGGCGCTCGCGTAACCGGCTCGAAAGTGAATGGCGAAGAAGTCGTTGTTAACTACACCGACAAGGATGGCGAAAAAACCATTACCTTCGACAAGCTGATCGTAGCCGTTGGTCGCCGTCCAGTGACCACCGACCTGCTGGCTGCCGACAGCGGCGTGACCCTCGACGAGCGCGGCTACGTGCACGTTGACGATCACTGCGCCACCACCGTGCCTGGCGTGTACGCCATCGGCGACGTGGTGCGCGGCATGATGCTGGCGCACAAGGCTTCCGAAGAAGGCATCATGGTTGTCGAGCGCATCAAGGGCCATAAAACCCAGATGAACTACGACCTGATCCCATCGGTTATCTACACCCACCCGGAAATTGCATGGGTCGGCAAGAACGAACAGCAGTTGAAAGCTGAAGGCGTTGAAGTTAACGTCGGCACCTTCCCGTTTGCCGCTTCTGGCCGTGCCATGGCAGCCAACGACACCGGTGGTTTTGTCAAAGTCATCGCTGATGCCAAGACTGACCGCGTATTGGGCGTCCACGTGATTGGCCCAAGCGCTGCAGAACTGGTTCAGCAAGGCGCTATCGGTATGGAATTCGGCACCAGCGCCGAAGACCTGGGCATGATGGTCTTCTCCCATCCGACCCTGTCCGAAGCGTTGCACGAAGCTGCGTTGGCAGTGAATGGCGGCGCCATCCACATCGCCAACCGCAAGAAGCGCTAAGCGAGATAATAAGAAACCACGGCGGAGTTGCCCGTCGTGAGCCTTGCGCGCAAGACTCACCGCGGAATATCCGCTGGACGCAGTCTTGCGCAGCTTTACGGGCGTTAAGCCCCGCAAGTTGCGCAAGCAGCAGTCACAGGTGGCGCGGCACTCATAATGAGCGCAGCGCCGAATGCGCAGTACCTAACGAAGACGGTAAAAAGCATGAATCTTCACGAGTATCAGGGTAAGCAGCTGTTCGCTGAATACGGCCTGCCAGTATCCAAGGGCTACGCAGTAGACACCCCGGAAGCAGCAGCAGAAGCTTGCGACAAAATCGGCGGCACTGAGTGGGTTGTCAAAGCCCAGGTTCACGCCGGTGGTCGCGGTAAAGCGGGCGGCGTTAAGCTGGTTCGCAGCAAAGAAGACGCCAAGGCCTTCGCACAGCAGTGGCTGGGCAAGCGTCTGGTGACTTACCAGACTGATGCCAATGGCCAACCAGTCACCAAGATCCTGGTTGAATCGTGCACTGATATCGCTAAAGAGCTGTACCTGGGCGCTGTCGTTGACCGTTCGAGCCGTCGCATCGTGTTCATGGCTTCCACCGAAGGTGGCGTGGACATCGAGAAGATCGCTCACGAAACCCCAGAAAAAATTCTGAAAGCCACCATCGATCCACTGGTTGGCGCTCAGCCATTCCAGGGTCGCGAGCTGGCTTTCCAGCTGGGCCTGGAAGGCAAGCAAGTTGCCCAGTTCGCCAAGATCTTCGTAGGTCTGGCCAAACTGTTCCAGGATCACGATCTGGCCCTGCTGGAAGTGAACCCGCTGGTGATCAAGGCTGACGGCGATCTGCACTGCCTGGACGCCAAGATCAACATCGACGCCAACGCCATGTACCGTCAGCCTAAGCTGAAGACTTTCCACGATCCGTCGCAAGACGATCCGCGCGAAGCGCACGCTGCCAAGTTCGAACTGAACTACGTAGCCCTGGAAGGTAACATCGGTTGCATGGTCAACGGTGCTGGCCTGGCCATGGGTACCATGGACATCGTCAACCTGCATGGCGGCAAACCAGCCAACTTCCTCGACGTAGGTGGTGGTGCTACCAAAGAACGCGTGACCGAAGCCTTCAAGATCATCCTGTCCGACTCCAACGTCGCTGCAGTATTGGTCAACATCTTCGGCGGCATCGTTCGTTGCGACATGATTGCCGAAGGCATCATCGGTGCAGTGAAAGAAGTCGGCGTTAAAATCCCGGTTGTTGTTCGCCTTGAAGGTAACAATGCTGAACTGGGCGCTAAAGTACTGGCAGAAAGCGGTTTGAACATCATCGCGGCTACCAGCCTGACCGACGCTGCTCAACAAGTTGTTAAAGCTGCGGAGGGCAAATAATGAGCGTCCTGATCAATAAAGACACCAAAGTTATCTGCCAGGGTATTACCGGTTCGCAAGGTAGTTTCCACACCCAGCAAGCCATCGAATACGGCACCAAGATGGTTGGCGGCGTAACGCCGGGCAAAGGCGGCACCGAGCACCTGGGCCTGCCAGTGTTCAACACCGTGAAAGACGCTGTAGCTGCCACTGGCGCCACCGCCAGCGTGATCTACGTTCCAGCTCCTTTCTGCAAGGACTCGATCCTGGAAGCGGCATTCGGCGGCATCAAGCTGATCGTCTGCATCACCGAAGGCATTCCTACCCTGGACATGCTGGACGCTAAAGTTAAGTGCGACGAGCTGGGCGTAGTCCTGATCGGCCCTAACTGCCCAGGCGTGATCACTCCAGGCGAATGCAAGATCGGCATCATGCCAGGTCACATTCACTTGCCAGGCAAAGTCGGTATCGTTTCCCGTTCCGGCACCCTGACCTACGAAGCTGTTAAGCAGACCACTGACGCCGGTTTCGGTCAGTCGACTTGCGTCGGCATCGGCGGTGACCCGATCCCAGGCTCGAACTTCATCGACATCCTGAAGCTGTTCCAGGAAGACCCGAAGACCGAAGCGATCGTGATGATCGGTGAGATCGGCGGTTCGGCTGAAGAAGAAGCGGCTGCCTACATCAAGGCGCACGTGACCAAGCCGGTTGTTTCCTACATCGCTGGTGTGACTGCCCCTGCTGGCAAGCGCATGGGCCATGCTGGCGCAATCATCTCTGGCGGCAAAGGCACTGCAGACGAGAAATTCGCTGCTCTGCAAGACGCAGGCGTTAAAACCGTGCGTTCGCTGGCAGACATCGGCAAGGCCCTGGCCGAGCTGACCGGTTGGGCTGTCAAGTAAGCCTCGCGCTTAGCTGACGCTTTACCAACACAAAGGCCACCTTCGGGTGGCCTTTGTGCTTTCCGCGTTTGCCCATTTTTTGGGTGTCTACTCGGTCAACTGTGGGAGCTGGCTTGCCTGCGATAGCGGTGCGTCAGCCAACGAAAATGCTGGATGACACACCGCTATCGCAGGCAAGCCAGCTCCCACATGGGGTCGGGTTGTCCAATAAGGTATGAAAACGCGACATGAAGATGTCGCTTATCGGACAGTTCGCCCCGCAACAGTGCGTTCGTCAGCCAATTTCTGTAACCTACCGCCTCTTTATGCGTGCGCATCCCAAAAGGAAGCCCCGCGCTAGACCGGTCGGCCGCCATAAGGGCCGGCAGCATTTCCCTCATCCATAGGGAATCCCTCTCTAAATTCCGATTCAGTAGTGTGGTATTTCCTCAAATGAAAGTGTTGAAAAGCCAGGATATCCTGGCGTTGGGCTTTATGACGTTTGCCCTGTTCGTGGGCGCCGGCAACATCATCTTCCCGCCTATCGTTGGTTTGCAGTCCGGGCCTCACGTCTGGATGGCAGCGCTGGGCTTCCTGATCACGGCTGTGGGTCTGCCGGTGGTCACCGTGATCGCCCTGGCCAAGGTCGGTGGCGGCATGGACGCGTTGAGCAGCCCGATCGGCAAGATCGCCGGTGGCCTGCTCGCGGCGGCGGCGTATCTGGCGGTAGGGCCGCTGTTCGCCACCCCGCGTACCGCGACCGTGTCCTTTGAAGTGGGCCTGGCGCCGCTGACCGGCGAAAGCCCGCTCGCGCTGTTCCTCTACAGCTCGGTGTACTTCCTGGTGGTGTTCTTCGTCTCCCTGTACCCAGGTCGACTGCTGGACACCGTGGGTCGCTTCCTCGCACCGCTGAAGATCATCGCTCTGGCCATCCTCGGTATCGCTGCATTTGCCTTGCCGGCCGGTGAAGTGGGGGTGGCAACGCCGGAATACGTGGCAGCGCCGTTCTCCCAAGGCTTCATCAATGGTTACCTGACCATGGATACCCTAGGCGCGCTGGTTTTCGGCATCGTGATCGTCAACGCGATCCGCTCCCGTGGCGTCGAGTCGCCAAAACTGATCACCCGCTACGCCATCATCGCCGGCCTGATCGCCGGTGTCGGCCTGGCCTTGGTGTATATCAGCCTGTTCCGCCTTGGTTCGGGCAGCCACGCGGTTGCCGCCGGGGCCAGCAACGGCGCAGCGGTGCTGCACGCCTATGTGCAACACACCTTCGGTTCCCTGGGCAGCGGCTTCCTGGCCGTGCTGATCTCCCTGGCGTGCCTGGTGACGGCGGTGGGCCTGACCTGCGCCTGCGCCGAGTACTTCAGCCGTATCCTGCCACTGTCCTACAAGACACTGGTGGTGATCCTGGCGCTGTTCTCGCTGTTCGTGTCCAACCTGGGCTTGACCAAGCTGATTGCGTTCTCGATCCCAGTGCTCACCGCGATCTACCCGCCGTGCATCGTGCTGGTGGCCCTGAGCTTCTGCAAAGACTTCTGGCAGGAGCAAGGCCGTATCGTGGGCCCGGTGATGCTGGTGTCGTTCATCTTTGGTTGCATCGATGCACTGAAGGGCGCAGGCCTGGCGGATTGGATGCCATCGCAACTGGCGCACCTGCCGCTGAGCGAACAGGGCTTGGCGTGGTTGGTGCCTTCGGTCATGACGCTGGTCGTCGCGGTGGTGGTTGACCGTATGCTGGGCAAGCGTAGCGAAGCCATCGCTTAACCCACGGCTACGAGATGTACCGAAATGCCCCGTATCAATCGATACGGGGCATTTTTTATGGGTATCAGGCAGTGTCTTTTCACCTGAACTGGCGTCGAAACAGCATTCCAAAATTGAAATGCGGTCAGTGTGGGAGCTGGGGGGGGGGGGGGGGGGGGGGGGGGGGGGGGGGGGGGGGGGGGGGGGGGGGGGGGGGGGGGGGGGG
>NZ_JBWKPU010000024.1:0-104725 GCF_059418405.1 Pseudomonas sp. GW821-FHT09A09 | reverse complement strand
GACATGCTCAAGGGCGCCATCGCCGGCAAGCCGGGCTCCTACAGGTCTCCTGTGGTGCTCGATAGGGGTGAAGGCAGCACTCGCCTGGTCGCGCGCCTCGCCGGCGACACGCACCTGCTGCTGGAAATCGGCGCGCCCGAACTGGACCTGGTGCTGCGCTTCCGCGCCCACGCCTTGATGCAAGCGCTGGAAGCCCGTGCCCTGCATGGCGTGATCGACCTGACGCCCGGCATCCGCTCGCTGCAAATCCACTACCAACCCGAGCAACTGCCCCTGGCCGAGTTGCTCACGCTAATCGCCAGCGAATGGACCGCCGTGTGCGCCACGCAAAACCTGCAGGTGCCGTCGCGCATCGTGCACCTGCCACTGTCGTGGGACGACCCGGCGTGCCAGCTGGCCATCGAAAAATACATGACCACCGTGCGCAAGGATGCGCCGTGGTGCCCGAGCAACCTGGAGTTCATCCGCCGCATCAATGACCTGGCCAATCTCGATGAAGTGCGCCACACGGTGTTCGATGCCAGCTACCTGGTGATGGGCCTGGGCGACGTTTACCTCGGCGCGCCCGTGGCCACGCCGCTGGATCCGCGCCATCGTTTGGTGACCACCAAGTACAACCCGGCGCGCACCTGGACGGCGGAAAACTCGGTGGGCATCGGCGGCGCCTATTTGTGTGTGTATGGCATGGAAGGCCCGGGGGGTTACCAGTTTGTCGGGCGCACCTTGCAGATGTGGAACCGCTATCGAGAAGTGGCGGCGTTCGACGGCAAGCCGTGGTTGTTGCGCTTCTTTGACCAGATCCGGTTTTACCCGGTGAGTGCTGAGGAGTTGCTGCGCATTCGTCGCGACTTCCCGCTGGGGCGCTATGACCTGACTATCGAGCAGAGCCAGTTGAACCTGGCGGATTACCAGGCCTTTTTGGCGTGCGAAGCCTCGGGCATCGACGCGTTTCGCGCGCAACAGCAGCAGGCGTTCAACGCCGAGCGCGAACGCTGGATCGCCAGCGGCCAGGCGCATTTCGACAGCGAGGAACTGGCGGCACCGCAGGCTGCGGACACACCGTTGCAGGCCAACGAGCACAGCATCGACAGCCCTATCGCGGGCAACCTCTGGCAGGTTCAGGTGGTGACAGGTGAGCGCGTGTCGGCGGGGGATGTGCTGGTGATTCTGGAGTCGATGAAAATGGAGATCCCGGTGCTGGCGCCGTTTGCCGGCGTGGTACGGGAAATCCCGGTGCAACCGGGCAGTGGCATCGGCGCCGGCCAACGGGTCGTGGTACTGGAACGGGACTGACCGGCGCTGTATCGTGCAGGCTCTGAACCGTCCTGCACGATACCCCCATGACCACACCCAGCCTCTGCCCGGCCTGCGGCGCCCGCAACGATTGCACCCTGGCCGACCCACGCACGGCCGACCAGGCGTGCTGGTGCTACAGCGTCACCATCGACCCTGCGGTGCTTGAAGCGTTGCCCGACGAACTGCGCAATAAAGCGTGCCTGTGCCCGCGCTGTGCCCAGGTGGACGCACAGTTACGCGGGGCCGAGCACTCGTAATGCGCGTTGATCGGTTCCTCAGCAATCTGCCGCGTTTCAATCGCAAGCAAGTCCGCCTGCTGTTGGTGGAACGGCGGGTGACGGTGGATGGCGCAGTGGTCAGCGATCCTCACCATGAGGTGCGGGCATTCAGCCGGGTGTGCGTGGGCGATGAGGTGCTGCAGGCGGGTAAGCCAGCGCGGTATTTCATGCTGCACAAACCCCAGGGCTGTGTGAGCGCCACGTCGGACCCGCAACACCCGACGGTGCTGGATTGGCTCGATGAGCCGGATAAGGATGAGCTGCACATTGCCGGTCGTCTGGATTTCAACACCACCGGTCTGATGGTCATCACCAATGACGGCCAATGGTCGCGCCGCCTGACCCAGCCCCAGACCAAGCTGCCCAAGGTCTACCTCGTCGAGACCGAACAGACCATCGGCGCCGAGTACGCTGAGACATTCGTCAAAGGCCTGTATTTCGCCTTCGAAGACCTCACCACCCAGCCCGCCGAGCTGGAGGTGCTGGGGCCGACCACAGCGCGGCTTAGCATTATCGAAGGCCGTTATCACCAGGTGAAGCGCATGTTCGGGCACTTTGATAACAAGGTGATCGGCCTGCACCGTGAGCGCATGGGGCCGCTGGAACTGGACGCCGCCCTGGCGCCAGGCGAGTACCGGGCACTGACCGACGACGAAATCCGACAGGTCTGATGACCGTTCGGCCGGTGATGGCAAAAACCCATTTGTGTGACTTGCGACATCCCGGGTCTGCTGCTTGAATCAAACCGTCAGCCAAATGATGACTGGCGAGTCACCCATAACCTCCAAGAGACACCTTGCCACGCCCGCGCTTGATCTACGGGCCTCTCAGGCAAACAGCCCGCCATAACAACACCCGTCGGCCAGCCGTCATCGGATCGACATGGGCCCACCTTTTCCAGGCGTATGCCTACCTGTCACAAAGCTCGTGCAGAGTGATCTGCGCGCCCTACCCGCTTGCCAGGAGTCTTACGACATGAGGCCAGAAATCGCTGTGTTGGATATACAGGGTCAGTATCGGGTTTACACGGAGTTCTATCGCGCGGACGCTGCTGAAAAGACCATCATCCTGGTCAACGGCTCGATGGCCACCACGGCATCCTTCGCCCAAACCGTGAAAAGCCTGTACCCGCAGTTCAATGTGGTTTTGTACGACCAGCCCTACGCTGGCCGCTCCAAGATCCATAACCGTCATGAGCAGATGCTGACGAAGGAAGTCGAAGGCCAGATCCTGCTGGAACTCATCGACCACTTCGCCGCTGAACACGTACTGTCATTTTCCTGGGGCGGCGCCGCCACCCTGGTCGCCCTCGCCCACCGGCCACGCCGTGTCGAGAAGGCGGTGATCAGTTCGTTCTCCCCGGTGATCAACGCGCCCATGCGCGACTACCTGGAGCGTGGGGTCGACTACCTCGGCAACCTCGACCGCGACCGCGTCGGGCACCTGGTCAACAGCACCATCGGCAAACACCTGCCGTCGCTGTTCAAGCGGTTCAACTACAAGCACGTGAGCAGCCTGGCCGAGCATGAGTATGGGCAGATGCACTTTCACATCAGCCACGTGCTCAACAGCGATCGCCTGTGCTACCTCAGGGCGGCCAAGCAGATCGACATCCCGGTGCTGTTCCTGAACGGTGAATGGGACGAGTACACCAGCGCCCAGGACGCCAAGCTGTTTGGCCAGCATGTGACCAACAGCAGCTTCAGCACCATCCAGGCCACCGGGCATTTCCTGGACATGGAGCACAAGGCGGCGTGCCGGGACAGCCGGGACGCAGTCGTCGGTTTCCTGAAACAACAGCGCCCGGTCAGTCGCTTGCGCTACCACCAGGGCCAGACGCAGCATGCCTTTGCAATCTGAAATGCAGTATCGGAGAGTTACCTGGTTATGCAGGAACTGGGCTCATGTGGGAGCTGGCTTGCCTGCGATAGCATCACCGAAGTGTGACTGACACACAGAAGTGCCGGTATCGCAGACAAGTCAGCCTCTGCACCTGTAACCCACACATTTTTGAAGAAAAACTTCAAATCCAGGCAAACATCTGGTACAAAGTCAGCCGCTCTGAGCGGGTATAGTTTAATGGTAGAACAGTAGCTTCCCAAGCTTCCGACGAGGGTTCGATTCCCTCTACCCGCTCCACTCAGATAGTGCGCCTCTGTCAGATTGATCTTGACGGAGGATGCGTAAAAAACCGGTCCTTGGTGGCCGGTTTTTTTATGGGCGCGATTTGATGTATCGGCTATTCGCCATGCAAAACCTGTACAAATCAAAATTTCTGTACAAGTATCAAGATTGGCGTTGGCGCTTCGCCGCGCGTGAACACGGAGCCGGGCAATGACACGTCTATTGGTTTCATTGTTGTTGGTATTGAGTGTGAGCAGTTGCGGCAACGTAGGGGTGGAGCACTACGCGGACCAGCAGCCGCAATTGGACCTGGTGCGATTCTTCAGCAAGCCCGTCAAGGCGTGGGGGATTTTCCAGAAGCGCTCGGGGGAAGTGGCCAAACGCTTTGAGGTCACTATCGCCAGCCGCCGCGAAGACAACGCGTTGATTCTTGACGAACGCTTCCTGTACAGCGATGGCACGCGCCAGCAACGGGTGTGGACGCTGACGCCGGATGGCCCGGGACGCTGGCGAGGGCGTGCCGGTGATGTGGTCGGCGAGGCGCTGGGTGAAGTGTCGGGTAACGCACTGCGTTGGCGCTACCGGCTGAACCTGCCAGTGGACGGCTCGGTCTACGAAGTCAGCTTTGATGACTGGATGTATTTGATGGACGACGACACCTTGATCAACCGTTCCAGCATGACCAAGTTCGGCGTCGAATGGGGCCAGGTCACGCTGTTCTTTCGTCGCCAATAAGTGACCCACAGCGAAGGTGAATCATGAATCTGCATAGGCTGACCGAACTGGCCGTGAACGGTGAGATACGCGAATTGGAACTGCTGTCTCTCGAGGGAGGTTTCTACATTGCGCGTGTCAGGCTGGAGCATGCCGAGGCGACACTGATGGACGATGATACCAAGCCACTGCGTATTGGCTCCACCACACATTTGCGCGGCCTGTTGAAACGGGTGCCGCCGTTTCCCTGTGTGCTGGTGCAGCACTGTGTGCACGACGAAATGTGCGGTACACGTGAAGGGCCCATCGGTGCAATGCGCATTCCGTTTTCGCTGACGTCGCCCCTTTAGATGCGCTGCAGTCAGTTAGCGACGCTAGTTGGGCAGGTTTTCGACAAACTCGCCGGTCATAGGGCCCGCGCCGGCGATCGCTTCCTAGGTGTTGGCGCAAGACTTTAAAACGCTCCAACTCTCCCGTTCCTACTGCAACTTTTGGCAATAGGAAACCCCTGAAGAACGTTTGAAACCGACACGCCCCTCGCATCATTCTCCCCCGCCTTCGACACAGTCATTTCTCTTGCCAGCTCGTATCCATATGGATACATTGAATTCCTGTGAGGCTCTTTGAACTATTTGATCCAGCAAACACAAACGTTCACGCACTGGCACTCAGCGATACGCGACCTGCGAGCAAAAATCGCCATTGCTCGGCGTATCGAAAGAGCCAGTCGGGGTAACCTGGGCGATATCAAGACGATGGGTGGCGGTATTTCAGAAATGCGGATAGACGTGGGTGTGGGCTATCGCGTGTATTTCACCTTGCGAGGCGGGGAGATCGTCATATTGCTGGCAGGCGGCGATAAATCTTCACAAGATGCCGATATCCGGCGAGCAAAGAAATTAGCAAAAGAGGTGTGATAATGACTCAAACACTGACGACATTTGATATGGCTGCACTGCTCGACAGTGACGAAGCGATCAGCGAATACCTCTCTCAGGTGCTTGCAGACGGCGACAACGAAGAGTTTCTTCGAGCCATCGGATACGTGGCCAAGGCCCGTGGAATGACGAAAATCGCTACAGACGCGGGCGTGGGCCGCGAGAGTTTGTACAAGGCATTTGCCCCTGGCGCGAAACCTCGCTTTGAAACGGTGCTCAAGGTGCTTCACTCACTCGGCATTGACCTATTGGCTCGGCCTGGTCATTGCACCCATCAACCCTCTTGAGAGGTGCAACCCTGCTGCACCACCCACGCCAACGGCAACGTCACCGACAACACCCCCGCCAACACCATCACCGCCACCGGCACGCCCAGCGCATCCCCCACGCCACCAAACACCACCGGCGCCAGCGCTCCGCCGCCGATGGTGCCGGTGTAGAACAGCGCAAACGCCTGCTCCCGCTTACCCGCGCCGGCCAGGTCGGGCACGGCGCCGTACAGCACCGAAGACGTGCCATTGAGCACCAGGCCGAGCAGCGGCAGCATCAGCATCAAGCCCTCCAGCGGCAGGTACACCGCCATAACGATCAGCGCGGCCGTGCTGGTTTCCGTCAGCCACACGGTCCTCATCATGCCGATGCGCGCGCCCAGGTAACCACAGAACAACTTGCCGAACGCACCGCCGATAAACAGCAGGGTCAGGGCCAGGCCGATGCCGGCGGTGCCAGCGCCTTTGGTTTGCAACAGGAACGGCAAGAACGTGAGGAAGCCCATGCGCACTGCGCTGTCGAGGGTGCCCAGAACGATCAAGGCCCGCAGGCCCGTAACAGAGCCGGCTCCGGCATGAAGCTTGGCGGCCACCGGGGCTGTGGCGATGCGCGGCTGACGGGGAATCAACCACCACAGTAACCCGGCCGATGCGAGCCCCAGCACGCCCAGCAACGTGGCGCTGGCGCGCCAACTGATCACCGTCAGCAGCAGGCCAACCAGGCCGGGCACCAAGGTCTTGCCGATATCGCCGGAAAAGTTGTACTGGGACAAGGCCTGCTTCACGCCCCCGCCGTCTTCGTAGGCATCGGTGATCATCGAGGAAGCCAGTGGATGTTGGGTACTGGCGCCCAGGCCGCCCAACAGCAACGCCAGGAGCAGCATGACCAGTCCCGTAGCTTGCCCAACGAGCAAGTAGGCAACCCCGGCCAGCGCAGTCCCGCCCACCAGCAACGGTACGCGGCCCCAGCGCCTGGCGGCTCGGCTTGCCATCAGTTGGAACACCGCCATCATCCCGGAATAGGCGCCGCGTAATAGCCCGATCTGAGCGTAGGACAAGGCGAACTGCGCTTGCCAGATCGGCAACAACACGTAGATCACATCGGTGAGACCATCGTGCACGGCATGGGCGCCGCAGCTGGCGACCAGGTGGCGACGGCGGGTGATTATTTCGCGGGCAGTCAGGGTCATGGTGTTGGGATCGGTTCAGATTTGGGGGGCTTCCAGCCGGTCAGGGCGATCAGCAGGGTCAACAGTTGAAAGGTGATTATCAGCACCACGCAGCCCGCCCAGCCCCAACGTTCCCAGATCAATGCCGGGACGATGGCGCCGCAACTGCCGCCCAGGTAATAGCAGGTCAGGTACACGCCCACCGCGCCGGCCTTGTTGTCGCGCGCAGTGGCGGTGGTAAAGGCATTCGCCGCCGCCTGCGCCAGGAACACACCGGTCGAACTGAGGGCCAGGCCCAACACGATGCACCACAAGGATGGCGCCAGGGTCAGGGCTGAGCCGACGACGCCCAGCACGGCGGCGATGCTCAGCAGTTCAGCATGGGGCCGGGCCTTGCTGAGACGGCCGGCGATGGGGATCACGATCAGCGCCAGCAAGAACACCATGTAAAGCGTGCCCAATGCGGCAGGCCCCAGGTTGAACGGCGGTAGGCCAAGGTACAGACCTGCGTAGGTAAAGGCGGCAACTTGGGAGAACAGCACGCAAAAACCGACGGCATAGGCAGCCAACAGCGGCCTGCGAAAAACACTCGAAACCGACGCGTTGACCTGCACAGGCCGAGAACGACTGGGCGGCAGCAGGAACTGAATGAACCCGCCCACCATCAGGCTCAGCACTGCCAGCAATTCAAAAGCCTCGCGCCAGCCCACGTATTCGGTCATCACGCCGGTCACGAAACGCCCGGCAAACCCACCCAATACGGTGCCCGCCACATACAGGCTGGTGACCTCCGTCACAGTGCCGCCGCGCCAGCGGTCGCCGATGTAAGCCACGCTGGTGGCAAACACCATCGGAATCAGCATGCCTTCGACAAATCGCCACACCAGCACTTCGGAAAAGCTGTCGGCATTGGCGGTCATCAGCGCTGGCACCGCCAGCAGCAACGCCGCCACGCTGATCACCGTTCGCTGCTCGAAACGGCCGGTCAGGCAGCTGACAAAGGGCGCGGTGATCGCCACGGCCAAGGTGGTGACGGTAATGCTCCACCCCGCCGCCCTGGCGCCGATATCAAACTGCGCGGCAAACACTTGGAGGATGCTCTGGGTGGCATAGAGGTTGAGAAACGCCGCGCAGCCACAGAGGAACAGGGCCAGGCGGGCACAATGCAGGTGCAGTTTCATGAAACCCCTCGTTTTATTTTGTGAGGTCTTTATAGAATGGCGGGCAGGTGCTGAACCAATACCGAATTCGGACCGATCAATACCCTGGGGCCAGGATGCTCGACCTACGCAAGCTGCGGTACTTTCTGACGGTCGCCGAAGAATTGCACTTCGGCCGCGCCGCCCTTCGCCTGCACCTCGCCCAGCCGCCGCTGACGCGACAGATTTCCGCGCTGGAAACCGAGCTGGGTTTCAAACTGTTTGATCGCACCAGCCGCACGGTGACCCTCACCGCGCAAGGCCGATCATTTCTGCCCTACGCGCGCGGTGTGCTGGAGCAAGTGGAGCTGGCGCAGGTGATCGCCGGCAAGCTCGCGGCAGGCACAGCCGGGCAGTTGGCGTTGGGCTATGTCAGCTCGATCGCCTTGTCGGACCTGTTCAGCCACGCCATCCAGGCGTTTGCCCAGCGCTTCCCGGACGTGCAACTGACCCTGGTGGAGTGCGCATCCGGCAGCCTGGGTGCTCAGGTCGCAGATGGCCGATTGGACATTGGCTTGAGCCGCCTGCTGCCCCAGGGCGACGAGGTCCAGGCGTTGTCCCTGGGTGAGGAACGCCTGGTAGCGGCAGTGTCCAAGGACAGCCCGCTGGCCGATCTTGATGCAGTCAGCCTGGCGCAACTCAGTGCCTATCCCTTGATCCTGTTTCCTGCCGATTATGGCTCTGGGCTGAACCAGTCCATCGAACAGCTTTACCGCCATCACGGCCAGCCCCTGCACCCAGGGCCGACCGGGCGGCAGATCACCTCGATCATTGCGCTGGTGGCGGCTGAGCAAGGCGTGGCACTGGTGCCGGCCTGTACGCAGAGCTTGATGAACAAGGGCGTGACATACAGGCCGTTGGTGGAGGTGGATGCGTGTGCGCAGTTGTTGGTGCTTACCCGAAATCAGGAACAAAGCTTATTGATACAAGCTTTTATGAACGTAATAAATGAAGCGACACAACCTCGTTAGCGCATTAAAAGCGCCACAAAACGCTCATACGCTTTTTTCGGAAAGTTCGTTCAATATGAATGGATACTGTCGCGTTGATTACCGGGTTTTGGTGGTTATAGTAAGTACCCTTTTGAGGGTTCAATGATGCTTTACCCCATCGCAATTTCAACCGGCGACGACGACCACGCATGGGGCGTGGAAGTACCGGACATCCCTGGCTGCTACTCGGCGGGTGACGACCTGGACAACGCCATGGCCATGGCTCGCGAAGCAATCGAAGGGCACTTCGAAATCCTTGCCGAAGATGGCGCACCGATTCCCACCGCGCAAAAAGTCACCTTGCATGCCGCCAACCCGCAATACGCGGGATGCACTTGGGCTGTCGTAGACATTGATGTCACCAAGTACCTGGGCAAGGCACAGAAGCTCAACATCACGCTGCCGGGTTATCTGCTCAACCGCATTGATGAATATGTACTGCACCACCCCGAAGAAAAAAGCCGCTCGGGCT
Organism: Pseudomonas sp. GW821-FHT09A09; assembly: GCF_059418405.1. NCBI lineage: Bacteria > Pseudomonadati > Pseudomonadota > Gammaproteobacteria > Pseudomonadales > Pseudomonadaceae > Pseudomonas > Pseudomonas sp. GW821-FHT09A09. The sequence goes on along the minus strand of NZ_JBWKPU010000024.1, from coordinate 95,274 downwards.
TCCTCGCTTCGGCTGCGCTCAAGGTGCTCCAGCAGGCCAACTGACCGGGCCGAATTCAACCGCAAGAAACGTAGTTTGCCGATGTGCCCGTCGCCCTAGACTGCAACGACACCTCACCCAGGAGCCCGACCATGCTATTCCACTACACGCTCATGCCCTCCCCCGTCGGCCAGCTCACCCTGGTGGCACGCGACGGCAAACTCAACGCCATCCTGTGGGAAAAAGACCGGCCCAACCGCGTGCGCCTGGGGGATTTGCACGAAGCCAATGACAGCCCGGTGCTGCTGGAAACCCAGCGTCAGTTGAAGGAGTATTTTGCCGGCACGCGCAACCATTTCGAACTCGAACTGGACTTCACCGGCACCGATTTTCAGAAGCAGGTCTGGCAGGCGTTGTTGACCATTCCCTTCGGCGAAACCCGCAGCTACAGCGACATCGCCCGGCAGATCGGCAACCCGAAGGCCGTGCGTGCGGTCGGGGCGGCCAATGGGCGCAACCCCATCTCGATCATCGCGCCCTGCCATCGGGTCATCGGCGCTTCAGGCGAACTCACCGGTTTTGCCGGAGGGCTGGAAGCCAAGCAATATCTACTCGCGCTGGAAGGTACAGGCCAGGCGCGCTGGGCGTTCTGAGAAACCCTCCGACCCAAATGTAAAAAGAAATTTCAGAACGACCCTGCGGTCCATACTTTCATCACCCCCTTGTTCAAGGAATCACGGTCATGAAATTCTCCGCAGTGTCGCAATCCCTGTCCCGCTGGGCAGGCAGCCCCCGCACGTTCTACGCGGCGGTGGTGTTGATTCTGGCGTGGAGCCTGAGCGGGCCGTATTTCCATTACAACGACACGTGGCAGCTGATCATCAACACCTCGACCACCATCATCACCTTCCTGATGGTGTTCCTGATCCAGAACACGCAGAACCGCGACAACGACATCCTGCACATCAAGATCGACGAGCTGCTGCGGGTCTCCAAGGATGCACAGAATGCCGTGTTGAGCCTGGACGGCCTGGACCGCAAGGAGCTGGAAAAACTGCGCCAGGAATACCGCAGCATCGGCAACACCGGCACCGTGAACCTCAACAGCAGTTGCGGGCAGGCTGCCGATGATGCGGCGCCGAGCAAAACCGATTTGAACCAGGCCTAAAAAAACGGCGGTTGGAGAGAACTCTAACCGCCGTTTTTTTGTCAGGTGATGTGATCAACCGTCGCCTTGATGACCTTTGCCATAGGTCGACGCGAGGGCACGGGCTTTTTGCAGACGCTCTTCCAGCTTGGGCAGCGTCTCATCCACCAGTGCTTTTATTTCGGGCACATCCGACGCCGCGCCTTCCTGTTTGAACAGAGCGATGGCGTCTTCGTTTTCCTTGACCTGCTGGGCAGTGTAGGCGGCATCGAAGGAATCACCGTCCTTGAGTTCAGGCATCAAAGTCTCGGCCTTGTCGACGATCTTTTCCCGGGGCGCCACAGGCAAGTCGAGCTTCTTGGCGATCGCGGCCAAATGCTGGTTGGCCAGGGTGCGTTCGTTGATCACCTCGATGGTGTAGTCCTTGATTTCCTGGGACGAGGTTTTGGCGTGGGCCATGCGACTGGTTTCGATATCGGCCATACCTTTGGCCGAAGCCTGCTCGATGAATTCGGCAGGCGACTGGGCGAAAGCATTGCTGGCGCCGAGGCCCAGCAGCATCGCGAAACTGGCGGTGCGTAACCGGATAGCCATGCGGCTCATGATGGGTTCCTCCAGGGCAAAAATAAGTGCGGGGAGAATACGCCCCGCCCTGAATTCGAATTTTCAGGGCGGCAAAGGTTTAGAAAAAACTCGCCAGTGCGACGAACGGTCGTCGGTCTATCAGGCCGGTTTACTGCCAAACAGGCCCGGCAACGCGTGTGCCAGGGCATTGATGGCGAAACCGATGAACATCACGCCGCAGAGCTTGGTGATCAGGATTTCATGACGCTGGTACACCGTGCGCACGCGCTGGGCACCGACTACGCCGATGAGGATGGCGTAGGCCAGCAGACCGCCGACAAAGCTCAGGAAGATCAGCGAAGGCAGCATCGCCCAGGTCAACAATTCGGCGCGGCTGGACAGCAATGCCGTGAAGGTTGCCACTGCCACCGGGTAAGCCTTGGGGTTGGTCAGGCCAAACAGAATGCCGTGCCAGAACGGATGGCGGGCCGCCCCCTGGGGCGCATCGCTGCTGCGACGCTGGGTGCGGATCGCGCGCCAGCCGAGCCAGAACAGGTACAGGCCACTGAGTACGCCCAGCACATCAAACGCACTGCTGCCGACTTCCCGCGCGCCAACAATGGCGATCAGCGCCGTACTGCACCACACCACATCCCCCAGCAAGTGCCCGCACAGAAAACCCGCACCGGCACGACGGCCACGAGCGGCGCCAATACCGAATACGGCCAGTACTCCCGGGCCGGGTGTAATACCGTAGATAAAACCCGAAGCAAGGACGGCGAGCAGCAAGGATGGGGTCATGGGCGCGACTCAAACAAACGGTTGGAAGGTGATGGGATTCTGCACGTTCTGCCGAGGAGCGCAATCCTGAAAAAAACCCCGCCCTCCTGTAGGAGCCGGCTTGCCGGCGATTGGGGACTGTCAGGCAATACGTGGGCAAGCTGACCCGGCGCAATCGCTGGCAAGCCAGCTCCTACAGTTAGGGGGTGTAAGACAAGACGCCTTGCACCTGCTCGATCAACCATTGCAACCCCGAATCCCCGCCCCGCCGCGCATGCCACGCCAGTTCAACGGCAAACGAAGGAATATGAAACGGCGGCGGCACGCTCACCAGCGCCGGGTGATCGATGCTGAGCAAGCCCCGGGACGACACCGTCAAGATCAGGTCCGTGCCCTGGATCAACTGGGGCGCCACCCCCCAATGCGGCAGGCTGATTGCCACATGTCGCCGCTCACGAATGGCGCTCAGGGCGCGCTCGATTTCCGGCGTGCCGCTGCCGCGCATTTCCAGCAGTACATGGGGCCGCGACAGGTAAGTGGCCAACTCCAGCGAGCCGTCCTCCGGCAGGCTGCTGCGGTCCACCAGGCAGGTGTAGTGCTCTTCGAACAAGGGCGTGGTGCGTAATTCGGCGGGCATGTCGGGGAACACCCCGGCGGCCAAATCAAGGTCGCCATTGAGCACGCCATCGACCATGCCTTCACGGCTGGCCTGGACAATCTGCAAGTCGATACCCGGTGCTTCGCGGCGCAAGGTACGCACCAGGCCAGGCAGGAAAATCGCCGCGCTGTAGTCCGACATGGCCACCCGAAACCGGCGCTTGGCCGACGCCGGATCAAACCGGTTCGGCGCCAGCAGCGCCTGCACCTGCGCCAACGCCTCGGCCAGTGGGTTTGCCAGCTCCAAGGCACGGGCCGTGGGCACCAGGCTGCCGCCCTGGCGGACCAGCAGCGGGTCGCCCAGCAAGTCCCTCAAGCGCGCCAGCGCATGGCTCACGGCCGGCTGGCTCAGGTGTAAACGCTCGGCCGCGCGGGTGACATGTTGCTCAGTCAGCAACGCGTCGAGGATCACCAGCAGGTTGAGGTCGATGCGACGCAGATCATTCATCAGCTGCATGCTCACCATAAGAACTTGGAATTTAAATGTGCGTGACGAATACCTTAGAGTCCAGCAAAACCTCTGGGAGATTCGACATGACGACGTTGCATTGGGTGGGTTTGCTGGTGCTGGCAGTGATCGCCGGCGCGGTGGTGCCGTTTCAGAGCGCAATCAATGCCAACCTCGGGCGCGGGCTTGGCCACCCGTTGTGGGCCACCCTGGCCTCCTTGCTGGTGAGCATCATCGTGCTGCTGCCGGTGATCCTGGCACTGCGCCTGCCCTTGCCGAGCCTGGCCTTTATCAGCAAAGCGCCGCTGTGGATGTGGGCCGGTGGTGCGTTCGGCGTGTGCTTTATTTCCCTGGCATTGATGCTGCTGCCCAAGCTGGGCGCCTCAGGGTTTATCGCGCTGGCCATGGCCGGGCAAATTCTCGCCTCGCTGCTGCTCGATCACTTCGGCCTGTTCGGCCTGGTGGAGCGCCAACTGACAACGCCCCGCGTGTTGGGGGCGTTGTTATTGATCGGCGGCGTGGCGTTGATTCAGTTCAGCGCCACACCGGCCCGAGCCTTGGCAACGGCGGGCTGATCAGCCCTTGTCGAGGGTGCGCAATTTTTGCGGCAAGCCCCACAACAAGAGGGCCGCCGCCAACAGCGCACACACACCGATCACGTACAGCGCTGGTGTGGTACTGCCGGTCAGGTCCTTGATGCGCCCCACCATCACCGGGCTGACGATGCCGCCGAATTGCCCCAGCGTATTGATCACCGCGATGCCGCCCGCCGCACCTGCTCCGGCACCGGCCAGCAGCTTGGGTGGCAAGGTCCAGAAGGTTGGGATCGAGGCGATGATGCCGGCTCCCAACATGCCCAGGGCGATGATCAGGAAGGTGGTGTGGTCGGCAAAGATGCCGGCGCTGAAAAAGCCCACGGCACCGAGCAACACCAGGCCGCTGACAAACTTGCGTCGCTCGCCGGTAGCGTCCGACAAGCGCCCGATCACCACCATGCTGATCGCACCACATACATAGGGAATGGCCGTGAGCAAACCAATCATCACCGGGCTCTGGGTGCCGGCGCTGCGGATCAACTGCGGTGCCCAGAAGTTGAGACCGTAGGACGCGACCTGGATCAGGAAGTAGATAAAACCAAGCATCAGGAAACCGGGAATACGGATCGCCGACAGCAGCGAACCGCCGTGCGAGTTCGGCTCATGCTTGGCGATACGGCTCGACAGCAAGGCCTTCTCCGCCGTTGTCAGCCAATGGGCGTCTTCGATGCGGTCCTTGAGCAGGGTCAACACCATCAAGCCCAGGCCGATGCACGGCAAGCCGCCAAGCAGGAACAACCAGTGCCAGCCACGCATTTGCAGCACGCCGTCGAGGTGCTCCAGCACCAGGCCGGAAAACGGTGCGCCTACCAGCCCGGCAAAGGCCGAGGCCAGGAACAGCATCGAGGTGATGCGTCCACGGAAGTGTTGGGGAAACCACAGCGTCAGGTAATACAGCACGCCCGGCGCGAAACCCGCCTCCATGGCACCGATCAGAAAACGCAGCGCATAGAACTGCCACTCGGCAGTGACAAACACCATGGCCGCCGTGGCCAGCCCCCAGGACATCATGATCCGCGCAATCCAGCGCCGGGCGCCGACCTTGTACAGCATCATGTTGCTGGGCACTTCGAAGATCACATAGCCCACCACAAACAACCCGGCCCCCAGGCCGTAGGCGGTGTCGCTCAGGCTCAGGTCGGCCTGCAGCTGGAACTTGGCGAAGCTGATGTTGATCCGGTCAAAAAACGCGAACAGGTAGCACACCATGATCAGTGGCATCAGGCGCCAGGCGACCTTGCTGACCAGGGCTTTTTCCGCGTCAATCTCATCAGCCGTGCGCGCGCCAGCCTCTAACGTATTAGTGCTCATGGTTTCTCTCCAGCGGGCTGCTCACAGGCGCCCGATTGTTTTTGTTGTCTGGTGCGGCGTTACAACGTGGCGATGTACGCCGGTGGCGGATGCAGGTCGCAGTTGCGCCCGGCCTTGGCCACCTGGCCGGGTAATTCATGGCCCAGCAGGGCCGGCAAGCGACGAGACATGTCCAGCAGGTGCGGCAGGTCGATGCCGGTGGGAATGCCGACTTCGTCGCAGAGGTTCACCAAGTCTTCGGTGCAGATATTGCCCGATGCCCCCGGCGCGAACGGACAGCCACCCAGGCCGCCAAGGGCCGCATCAAAACGGCGGGCACCGGCTTCATAGGCGGCCAGCACATTGCATAGACCCAGGCCCCGGGTGTTATGGAAATGCAGGGTCAGGTCACTGGCGGGCACACGCTCCAGCACGCGTTTTACCAAGCGCGCTACCTGACGCGGGTTGGCCATGCCGGTGGTGTCAGCGAGGCTGATGCCCGGTATTCCCAACGCCAGGTAAGCGTCGACAATGTGCAGCACGCGGTCTTCATCAATCTTGCCTTCGAACGGGCAACCGAAGGTGGTGGCGATGCTGCCGTTAAGGCTCACCGGATGCTCGGCGGCAAAGCTGACAATGTCGCCAAACGCCGCCAACGACGCCTCGCAACGCATGCGCATGTTCGCCAGGTTGTGGGTCTGGCTGGCGGACATCACCAGGTTCAGTTCATCGGCGCGGGACTCGATGGCGCGCTGAGCGCCCTTGAGGTTGGGAATCAGCGCCACGTAGATCACACCCGGCGTGCGCGTGATGCCCTGGAACACCTGCTCGCCATCGCGCAGCGCCGGGATGGCCTTGGGCGAAACGAACGAGCCGGCTTCGATCCGCGAAAATCCGGCCTGGGACAGCCCGTCGATCAGGGCGATCTTGTCAGCGGTTTCAACCCAGGTCGGTTCGATCTGCAGGCCGTCACGCGGGGACACTTCCTGCACGATCAGCGCGTCGGAATAATCAGTAATCATTGCACCACTCCCGCGGTTTTCAGGCGTTGGATATCGGCCCCGGTCAGGCCCAGGCTGCCGAGGATATCGTCGGTGTGCTGGCCCAGGCTCGGCCCCTGCCAGTTCACGCCGCCCGGAGTTTCCGACAGCTTGGGCACGATGCCCGGCATTTTCACCGACACACCACCCGGCAGCTCGGCAGTGAGCAACATGTCGCGCGCCTGGTAGTGCGGGTCGCTGACGATATCGGCCACGGAGTAAATGCGCCCTGCCGGCACTTCGGCAGCTTCCAGGGCGCTGAGCACCTGGTCGATGGGCAAGCTGCTGGTCCAGTGGGTGATCGCCGCGTCGAGCAGACCGCTCTTGGCGGCGCGGCCATCGTTGTGGGCGAACTCGGGCGCGTCGGCCAGATCGGCGCGGCCGATGGTGGCCATCAGGCGCTTGTAGATCGGGTCGCTGTTGCCGGCGATCACCACATAGGCGCCGTCGGCGGTCAGGTAGGTGTTGGACGGCGCAATGCCGGGCAACGCCCCGCCGCTGCGCTCACGCACATGGCCGAGCATGTCGTATTCGGGCACCAGGCTTTCCATCAGGTTGAACACGCTTTCGGCCAGGGACACATCGACCACCTGCCCGTCGCCCTGCCCGGTCTTGACCCGCAGCAGCGACATCAGCGCGCCGATCACGCCGTGCAATGACGCCAGGGAATCGCCCAGGCTCACCCCGACCCGCGCAGGCGGTGAATCCGGGTTGCCGGTGGTGTAGCGAATGCCGCCCATGGCCTCGCCGATGGCGCCGAAGCCAGGACGATCGCGGTAAGGGCCGGTCTGGCCGTAGCCAGAGATGCGCACCAGGGTCAGCTTGGGGTTGATGGCCTGCAGCACATCCCAGCCCAGGCCGAGCTTTTCCAGGCCACCGGGGCGCAGGTTTTCAATCAGTACATCGGCGTCGCCAAGCAGTTGCTTGATCAGGTCCAGGCCTTCCGGGGACTTGAGGTCCAGGGCCAAGGACTTCTTGTTGCGCGATTGCAGGTACCACCACAGCGATGTGCCTTCGTGCAGCTTTCGCCATTTGCGAAGCGGGTCGCCCTGGCCCATGGCTTCGATCTTGATCACCTCGGCGCCAAACTCGGCCATCAGCCGGGCGGCGAACGGCGCGGCAATCAGGGTGCCGATCTCGATCACCTTGATACCGCTCAGGGGAGCCGTCATGGGGTGTACCTCTTGTTCTTGGAATGTGGGGCCAAGACTAGAGGGCAGCGCCAGGAGAAATCCAACCGTCAGTTGGCAACGAGCGTTCGCCAAACACGAACGATTAGGGAATTATCTGTAGGAGCCGGGCTTACCCGCGATGAGGCCGACAGGGTTTCAGTTACACCAGCGCCTTGCGCAGGTAGTCGTAGAGCAGGCGACTCACCGGCGACAGTTGCGCCTCATCGCGCACCACCAGGATCAGGCTGCGATCCGACCAGGCATCCGTCAACGGCACCGCGTGCAGGCCCAGCGCCCGCCCGAACAATTCATAGGCCTTGTGCGGCAGGATGCCAATGCCCATGTTCGCCTGGACCATCCGACACATCGCATCAAAGCCCGGCACATGAATGCGCAGGCGCAGCATCTTGCCCGCCTCGCGCGCGGCCGCGTGGGTGCGCATGTTGATCGAACTGGCGGCGTGCAAGCCGACGTAATCGCTGTCCAGAGTCTCGGCGAACGCCAGGCTGTCGCGCGTGGCCAGCGGATGATCGGCGGGCATCAGCACCACCAGTTTGTCGAGACGGTAGGTCACGCCGGGCAAGCCTTTGGTGTCGGTGTCACTGGAGCAAATGCCCAGGTCGGCCACGCCATCGAGCACGCCTTGCACCACGCCGTTGCTGGGGCGCTCTTCCAGATCGGTTTTCACTTCGGGGTGCAGTTGGGAAAAGTCCCGCAGGTCTTCGGGCAGAAACTGAATAATCGCCGACAGGTTGGCCAGCATCCGCACATACCCGCGCACGCCGTGGCTGTGCTCGCCCAGCTCCAGGCCCATTTTTTCGACGTTGAACAACATCTGCCGGGCGTGGTGCAACAGGGTTTCCCCGGCGGCGGTCAGGTCCATGCCCTTGGCACGGCGCACGAACAGGCTCACGCCGAGCACTTGCTCCAACTCCATCAAGCGCTTGCTGGCCGCCGACACGGCAATGGCTTCGCGGTTGGCGGCACGGGTCAGCGTGCCTTCTTCATACACCGCGACGAACAATTGCAGCGTAATCAAATCAAGACGGCGCACCAGGCTCTTGTGCAACATCAGTGACGCTCGTCAGCCAAGCGATTAATCCCGGCCTGCTCCACCACCGGCTGCGGCGCCCCCACGCTCGCCGCCTGCAACATCGCCCGGCCGACGGTCTCGGTGCTCACCACCCAATCCGGTTTGATCCGGCGAAAGAACGACAGCAACGGCCCGAGCACGGTATAGAACGACTGGTACAACGGCGTCTTCGAACGCACGCCATGCAACGGCTGGATCACCCCCGGCCGGAACAAGTACACCGCCTTGAACGGCAGGCGCAGCAAGGCGTTCTCGGTCTTGCCCTTGACCCGCGCCCACATCGACTTGCCGGCTTCGGAACTGTCGGTGCCAGCGCCGGACACGTAGATAAACGTCATCTGCGGATTGAGCCGCGCCAGGGTGCTGGCCGCGACCAGCGTGAGGTCGTAGGTGAGGTGTGTGTATTTGGTTTCATTCATCCCGGCCGAGGAAACGCCGAGGCAGAAGAAGCAGGCGTCGAAGCCTTGCAGCAGGTTTTCCAGTGGCTGGAAATCCAGCATGTCGCTGTGCAACACCTGATGCAGCTTGCCGTGCTCCTGGGTCAACGGCGTGCGGCCGACGGCGACGACTTCCTGGACGTCGGCGGCCAACAGGCACTCACGCAGCACGCCTTGGCCGACCATACCGGTGGCGCCGAATAGCAGAACTCTCATAGGGGTTGCTTCCTAAGTTACAAACGATAAGCCGCACGCTAGAGACAAACACACTATCAGCTTGTAGCGTACCGCTGAAAAGGATAAGTCAGCCCGTGAAGAATACCACCACACTCACCCTCGCCTGCTGCGCCGCCTTCCTCGGCCAAGTGGGCATCAGTAGCTACTTGCCCGCAGTCCCGGCCATCGCCCATTCTCTGCCCGCTGCAGAGGATCAGGTGGCGCTCGCACTCGCGATCTATTTGGCGGGCATGGCATTGCCAATGCTGTTATGGGGAAGCCTGGGTGAACGATTTGGCAGGAAGCCCGTACTGCTCGCCGCACTGGCGCTGTATGCGTTGGCGAGTGTGGCGATTCCATCGGCATTCAACATTGAGTCCTTTCTGTGTTTACGGCTGATCCAAGGCCTGGGCGCCGGGGGCGTTTCAGTGATGGCGCGCGTCCTGGTGCGGGACAGTTTCAGCGGCGCCTTGCTGGCCAAGGGTTTGTCGTGGCTGGGGATGACGTTTGTGATCGCGCTGGGTATCGGCCAGTTCATGGGGTCGATATTGCAGCTGGCGTTTGGCTGGAAAGCGATCTTTTATGCGTTGACGACCGGGGCTTTGGCGTTGATGGTGGTGTTGCAGCGGGTCACGTTCCCGACCTTGGTGAAGGCTGACTCGCCAGAGTCGACCTGGCGCATTTATACCAAGATCGTGCGGCATCCATCCTTTCTAAACGCGGCGTTGGCCGGTGGGCTGGGTTATGGGGTGATCATTGCGTTTAACACCTGCGCGCCGCTGATCTTGCAGGGGCATTTCGAATGGAGTGCGGCGCAATATGGCTGGCTAGGTTGGCCGATCAGCGGGGCATATTTGGCGGGGGCGTTGATGGTCAATCGTTTCGTTGCCCGCACGGGGCGGTCGACGATGATGAACTGGGGTGTGACGCTGGTGTTTCTGGGCACCGCGGTGATGCTGCTGGGCAGTGTGTTTGCCAGCGGGCTCGCAGTATTGCTATGGCTGCCGTATTGCCTCGCCGTGCTGGGCCAGTCGATGAGTTACCCGATCAGTTTGTCACTGGCCAACGATGAGTCGCCGGTAGGTGGCTCTTATGCGATGGCACTCAGTGGTTTTATGCATCAAATGATGGCCGCGCTGATTGGTGGCCTGGCAAGCCTGCTGGTAACCGCGCAGGCCTGGCCGTTGGCGCTGATGTGCATGGCGCTGGCGGGCGGCGCATTCGCGTGCGCCGCCCGATGCAGGTCCGATCAGAACGCGCTGCGAAAGATCTCCTCGATCTGACGCTGATCCGCGCGCCGCGGGTTGGTCAGCCCACATGCGTCCTTCAACGCATTGGTGGCCAGCAGGGGAATGTCCTGCAATTTGGCCCCCAGTTCCCGCAGGCCGGCCGGGATCTCGACGTCGTGGGACAAGCTGCGGATCGCGGCGATGGCGGCCTGGGCGCCCTCTTCCGGGGTGCGGCCCTTGATGTCGGCGCCCAATGCGCGCGCCACGTCGCTCAGGCGTTTGGCGCTGACGCTGGCATTGAAGCTCTGCACATGGGGCAGCAACACGGCGTTGCACACACCGTGGGGCAGGTCATACAGGCCGCCCAGTTGGTGGGCCATGGCGTGCACGAAACCCAGAGATGCGTTGTTGAAGGCCATGCCGGCGAGGAATTGCGCGTAGGCCATGTTTTCCCGCGCGGCCTTGTCGCTGCCGTCGCGGACCGCCAGGCGCAGGTTGGCGCTGATCAGTTCGATGGCCTTGATCGCACAAGCATCGGTGATCGGCGTGGCGGCGGTGGACACGTAGGCTTCGATGGCGTGGGTCAGGGCGTCCATGCCGGTGGCGGCGGTGAGGCCTTTGGGCATGCCGACCATCAGCGCCGGGTCGTTGACCGACAGCAGCGGCGTGACGTTGCGGTCGACAATGGCCATTTTCACGTGGCGGGTCTGGTCGGTGATGATGCAGAAGCGGGTCATCTCGCTGGCGGTGCCGGCCGTGGTGTTGATGGCCACCAGCGGCAGTTGCGGCTTACTCGATTGATCGACGCCCTCGTAGTCGCCGATGTGCCCGCCGTTGGTGGCACACAGGGCGATACCCTTGGCGCAGTCATGGGGCGAACCGCCGCCCAGGGACACCACGAAATCACAGGCGCTTTGCTGCAACAGCGCCAGGCCGTTCTCGACGTTCTCAACCGTGGGGTTGGGTTTGGCGCCGTCGTAGATCACCGAGTCGATGTCCTGCATCGCCAGTTTCTCGGCGATCATGGCCGCCACGCCGGCCTTGGCCAGGCCGGCGTCGGTGACGATCAGCGCCTTGCGAAAACCATAGTTGCGGATGGCGGTCATGGCTTCGTCGAGGCAGTCGATGCCCATGATGTTCACGGCGGGGATGAAGAAGGTGCTGCTCATGGTCAATCCTCAGAGGCGTTATGCCAACAGAATCCACCTCTACCGCGCGGCGTATCTTGATCAGGATCAACGCCCGCTCGTGATAAAGTCACCGCCCAGCCGATTTCGAGTAGACCCGCCGCAATGAAGGATTTCCAGGATAGTGACGCCCACCTAGAAGACTGGAATGCGCTGCGCAGCGCCGTCGACTTCAGCGCGATTTTGATCGGCAACGGTGCCAGCCGTACGATTTGGGAAGACTTCGCCTACGACTCGCTGTTCGAAAACGCGCGCACCGTCGAAGAAAAACCCCTGAGCCAGTCCGAGCTGAGTGTGTTCGACGCCCTGCAAACCCGCAGTTTCGAGCAGGCTTTGGGCGCGTTGAAAACCACCAGCCGGGTCAACAAGGCCCTGGCCGTCAGCTCGGCGGCGCCGCGTAATCGCTACTACGCGATCAAGGAAGCGCTGATCAACACCATCCACAGCGTGCACATTCCCTGGCGCCTGGTGCAGCCGTCGACATTGGCGACGATCAACGCTGAACTGGCGCGCTACGCTACGGTATTCACCAGCAACTACGACTTGCTCAACTACTGGGCGATCCTGCATACCCCGGGCATTGACGACCTGTTCCGCAGCGCCGACACCAGCTTCGACCTGCGCAATACCCGCACCGAAGCAACGCGCATCCTCTACCTGCACGGTGGCCTGCACCTGGTGCGCAACCTCGACGGCACCGCACGCAAATTGCCGTCCACCGACAGCACCCTGCTCAGCAGTTTTGCCATCAACAACACGCTCAAGACCCTGGACGATGTGCCGCTGTTTGTCAGCGAGGGCAAGGTTGAAGAGAAGCTCAAGACCATCCGCAGTTCGGATTACCTGTCGTTCTGTTATGAGCAGTTGCTGACCCATGAGGGGGCGCTGTGCATTTTTGGCCATGAGCTGGGCGCGCAGGACAAGCACCTGGTGGACGCGATTCGCCAGGCGAATGTATCGACCTTGGCGATCTCGGTGTCGGGGCGCAGTGACGGGTTTATTCGTCAGCAGAAGCGGCGGTATTCGGCGTTGTTCGAGGGTACGGGGGTGGAACTGAGGTTCTTTGCAGCACGCACCCATGCGCTGGGCAACCCTGCACTGTCCGTCCCTGTCGAACGCTGATCTCACGGGCGATTTCGCTCAACTGTGGGAGCTGGCTTGCCTGCGATAGCGATCTGTCAGTTAACCATGTGCAAGCTGGCCCACCGCTATCGCAGGCAAGCCAGCTCCCACAGTGGATTGCATTTCAGGTCATTGGCGTAGTCAGTCTTCCGAGCTGTGGACTACGACTAGCAGCTGCGCCTGAACATCGCCCACCGAACGCAGGCGATGAGGCTTCTGCGCATTAAAATGCAGCGCATCACCGCGCTCCAGAATCACCCGTTCGTTCATGAAGTCCACCTCCACCCGGCCTTCATGCACGAACAGAAACTCTTCCCCTACGTGCTCCTTGAAGGTCTTGTCGGTGAACTCCGCTGGCGGGTAGATGATGAACGGCAGCAGGCTGCGCTCGCTGACCTGATGGGCGAGCACCGCGTAACCCGGCGAGGTGTCGGGGCGCTCGTGGCTGCGCACTAGGCTGTAGCTGTCGAGGCTGACACTGTCTTCGCTGAACAGCTCCTCCACCTTCACGTTCAAGGCCTTGGCCAGCTTCAGCGCGGCGGCAATCGACGGCGTATTGAGCCCGCGTTCGACCTTGGACAGGTAACTCTTGGTCATCCCGGATTTTTCAGCCAGGGCTTCCAGGGTCACGCCAAGTTTTTTTCTCAATAATTTCAAACGGATAGACATGTGCTGCGGTTAATCCCTGCAGAAAGGCAAGAGCCATGCTTGCCAATGACACAAAGTGTCATATAGCATCGTTAGTGTCATTTGCAACCACCGAGGGCACCCGATATGGCCAAGACATTAGCACTCCCCAAAGACCAACTGGTCAAGCAAGCACTGATCCAGATGCAAAACACCCTGGCGGATAATACGTGGACTGACCGGCAAAAGCTGGCGCTCACGTGTCGCATCCTGTTCGAGCACGGTCACGACTCCGGCCTGGCCGGGCAGATCACTGCACGCGGGCCACAGCCTGGCACCTATTACACCCAGCAACTGGGCCTGGGCTTTGATGAGATCACGGCGAGCAATCTGTTGCTGGTCAACGAAGACCTGGAAGTATTGGAAGGCCATGGCATTCCCAACCCGGCCAACCGTTTTCACACCTGGGTGTACCGTGGGCGGCCGGATGTGAATTGCATCATCCACACCCACCCTACCCATATCGCGGCGCTGTCGATGCTGGAAGTGCCGCTGCAGGTGTCCCACATGGACCTCTGCCCGCTGTACGAGGATTGCGCGTTCCTGGAAGCCTGGCCCGGCGTGCCGGTGGGCAATGAAGAGGGGGAAATCATCACGGCGGCACTGGGGGACAAACGCGCGATTCTGCTTTCGCACCACGGCCAGTTGTCCACCGGGGCGAGCATCGAGGAGGCCTGCGTGATCGCGCAGTTGATCGAACGCGCAGCCAGGTTGCAGTTGCTGGCGATGGCCGCGGGCACGATCAAGCCGATCCTGCCGGAACTCGGGCGCGAGGCCCATGACTGGATCTCCAAGCCCAAACGCTTTGGTGCCGCGTTCAATTACTACGCCCGGCAGAACCTGCGCCAGCACGCCGATTGCCTGAACTGATTGCCCCTTTTTGACCGGAGACTGTTTATGTCCAGCCCAACGATTCACGGCATCATCGGCTACACCATCACCCCGTTCAGCGCCGACGGCCAGCGCATCGACCTTGACGCCCTGGGCCGCTCCATCGACCGCTTGATCGACAGCGGCGTACACGCCATCGCGCCCCTGGGCAGCACCGGCGAAGGCGCCTACTTGAGCGACGCCGAGTGGGACGAAGTGAGCGCCTACAGCCTGGCAAAGATTGCCCGGCGCGTGCCGACCATCGTCAGCGTGTCCGACCTGACCACCGCCAAGGCCGTGCGCCGCGCCCGTTACGCCGAAGCCAACGGCGCCGACGTGGTGATGGTGTTGCCGGCGTCGTACTGGAAGCTCAGTGAAGCGGAAATCCTCGCCCACTACGCCGCCATTGGCGACAGCATCGGCGTGCCAATCATGCTCTACAACAACCCGGCCACCAGTGGTACGGACATGTCGGTGGCGCTGATCCTGCGCATCATCAAGCAGGTGGCCAACGTAACCATGGTCAAGGAAAGCACCGGGGATGTTCAGCGCATGCATCAGCTGCATCGCCAGACGGAGGTGCCGTTCTACAACGGCTGCAACCCGCTGGCGCTGGAAGCCTTCGCGGCAGGTGCCAAGGGCTGGTGCACGGCGGCGCCGAACCTGATTCCGCAACTCAATCTGGATTTGTATGAGGCGGTATTGGCCAATGACCTGGTCAAGGCGCGAGAGCTGTTTTATCGCCAGTTGCCGTTGCTGGAGTTCATCCTCAAAGGTGGGTTGCCGGCGACGATCAAGGCGGGGTTGCGGTTGACCGGGCTGGAAGCGGGTGATCCTCGATTGCCGGTTTTCCCGCTGGGTGAAGCGGCGATCGAACAGCTGAAAACATTACTGCGCTAACCCTTGTAGGAGCTGGCTTGCCGGCTCCTACAGGGAACCCGTGCACAATTTTGGAAGGAGACATCCGATTCATAGAGACAAATGACAATGGTTCTCGATACCATTCACGACTTTTCTACGTCGTGCTTCCTCAAGAAGGGTCTCCATGTCTCGTCCCAAGCCCGACCCGTTGTCGGCCGATGCCTTTCGCGGGTTCTATACAGATATCCTGTATTTCCTGCGCAAACGCACGGACAACGCCAGCGACGCCGCGGACATGACCCAGGATGTCTTCACCCAATGGCTGGACTACCGCGACCGGGCCAAGGTCGAGCAGCCACGGGCGTTTCTGTTCCAGATGGCGCGCAACCTGCTGCGTGATCACTGGCGCAAGCAGAAGGTACGGCAGACCGTCCACTCAGATCCGGACGACATGGACGCCGAGCCGGTCACCGATGAGCAAAACGATCCCATGGCCGCCGCGCAGCGCTTGCAACGCCTGGAACAGTTGAAAGAAGTCCTCGCCGAACTCTCGCCCCGAAGGCGAGAAGCCCTTATGCTGCACCGCTTCGAAGGCTTGAGCCAGGCGCAGATCGCCGAGCGCATGGGCATTTCGACCAGCATGGTGGAAAAGCACATCGCCTTTGCCCTGCTGCACTGCAAGCGACGCCTTCACAACGAACCCGGCACGGAGCAGCCAGAATGAACCGCCTGAGCGACATCGACGCCCTGGACATCGAGCAGAGCGACTCCATCGATGCCCAAGCCGCCAGCTGGTTTGCCCGCAACCGCAACGAGGCGGGGCGTGCCGACCGCAAAGCCTTTGCCGCCTGGCAAGCGGAGCCTGCCCATGCCCGCGCCTACGCCGAATTCGAACAACTGTGGGCCGACCTCGCCCAGTTGCAGCAACTGAACAAACCCGTGGCGCTGCCCAAACGCAAACCCTCGGTGTGGCGCCCTGCCCTGGCGGTGGCCGCTGCCCTGGTCTGCGCCGTGATGGCCAGCGCTATCGACGCCCCACGTGCGCTCTACCACAGCCAGGTAGCCGCCCATGCCAAAGGCATGCGCACCTTGAACCTGCCCGATGGCAGCACCTTGTATGTGAATGCCAGTACCCGCGTGCGAATCGACTTCACCGCGCACCAACGCATCATTCATCTCGACAAAGGCCAGGTCTACATCGAGGTGGCCGCCGACAAGGAACGACCCCTCTACGTGCAGGCCGGCGAGGCGAATGTGCGGGTGGTGGGCACCGGTTTCGATGTGCGCCGCAGCCAGCAGCAACTGGTGGTGAGCGTGGCCCACGGCCAGGTGGCCTTCGAGCCGGACCCCAAGAGCCCGGTAGCCCTGCTCGGCGCCCAGCAGCGCGCCACCTACAGCTATGCCAAGGGCACGTTGCAGCAGCAAAGCCTGAACGCCGAAGAAGTCGCCGACTGGCGCAGCGGGCACCTCACGTTTCGCAATCGCGAGCTGGCCAGCCTGATCGACGAACTGAGCCTGTACCGCCCCCAGGCGCCGTTGCAAGTGAGCCGTGCGGTGGCGCAGTTGAAGGTGTCGGGCAACCTGGACGTGAATGACCCAGACGCCCTGCTCAACGCCCTGCCGGCCCTGCTTCCAGTGAAAACCGTGCCGTCAGCGGATGGCATCGTGCGAATCGAACCGAGCAAATAACCCCGCAAAAAACCCACACTTGAGAATATTTTGCATTCGCATGTGTGGATTTTTTTGCCTGCCCCGTCTTCCCCCCGTCTGCGTTTGATACGCACGCCTTTTTGGCCGTTTGGCCACTCCGGGGGATTTCATGTTTCGCGCGCCTTGCCACGTTTCGCACCTGTTTCTTAGACCGTCGATCATCGCCACCTGCCTGGCATTCAGCCTCAGCGCCCAGGCCGAGTCGCTCACGCTGCAACTGCCCGCCCAGCCGCTGGCGACATCCTTGAGCCAAGTGGCGCAACAGGCAAAAATCCAGTTGCTGTTCGATGAGACCCTGCTCAAGAACGTGCAGGCGCCGGCACTCAACGGTGACTTCACCCCGGAAGTGGCGATCCGCACCCTGCTGAAAAACGGCGAGTTCACCTTGATCAAAGTCGGCACCACCTACGTGGTACGCCCCGATGAAGGCAAAACCACCAACAGCGGTGCGATCCAATTGGACACCCTCAGCGTGATCGGCACCGGCACGGAAGTGAACTCCAGTACGGTCGGCCGCTCGACCCTGACCCAGGAAGACATCGACCGCTACCAGTCCAACAACATTCCCAGCCTGTTGCAGACCCTGCCCGGTGTCAGCCAGGGCGGTTCGCTCAAACCCGGTGGCCAGACCATCAACATCCGCGGTTTCGGCGATGCCGAAGACGTACCGCTGACCGTCGACGGCGCCACCAAGAGCGGCTTCGAGCGCTACCAGCAAGGCACGGTGTTTATCGAGCCCGAGCTGATCAAGAGCATTGAAGTGGAGAAAGGCCCCAACTCGCCCTTCACCGGCAATGGCGGGTTTGGCGGCACGGTCAACATGACCACCAAGGACGCCCCCGACTTGCTCAAGGACGGCCGCAACAGTGGCGCCATGCTCAAATACGGTTACTCCAGCAACGACCACGAACAGGTCTACAGCGGCGCAGTGTATGGCCGTACCGACGACGGCCGTTTTGACGCCCTCGCCTACCTGACCCAACGCGACGGCGGCGACATGAAGGTGGCCGCCGAACTGCCCAACGAGAACAACCAGTACCCGATCAACCCCAAGCGCCTGCCCAACACCGCCCAGGATGTGGACGGCAAGCTGTTCAAGGTCAACGCGCACCTCAGCGAGGAACACAGCGTCGGCCTTTCCTATTCACGCTCCCATAGCAACCGTTGGACGCCGTTCTCGGCCGCCAGCTATCCGACGCCGCCGACCCAGGCCAACATCGACCGCTACGGCTACGAAGGGGCGTTGAAGCGTTTTCTGGCCCATCGCGACACCGTCGACACCACGTGGTCGAGCAAGTATGAATTTACCCCGGTGGACAACCCGCTGGTGGACCTGACCGTCAAGTATTCGCAGTCCAACACCGAGCAGACCGACGAGCGCGACGCCACCGCGTTTTTCCAGCTGGCTACCGGTGGGCGCAAGATGGACACGTCCTACACCGACAAGAACCTCGATATCCGTAACGTCAGCCTGTTCGACACAGGTCCCTTGCAACACGCCGTCACCGTCGGCGGGCAGATCCGCAAGCACATCCGCGAAACCGAGATGTGGATGCCCGGCGCCACCTACAACACCCCGCGCTACAACTATGGGCACTTCCAGCCAGGCTTCATGCCCCACGGCAAGGTCGATACCAACAGCTTCTTTATCCAGGACGCGGTGACTATCGGCGATGTGACCATCACGCCATCCCTGCGCTACGACCACGTGCGCAACCGTGGTGAAGGCAACGATGCGCCTTACTACAACAATCCGGACCCGGCCGTCGGCCACGACTACAGCGACCGCACCTACACCGGTTGGTCGCCGCGCCTGGCGTTGTTCTGGACGGTCAACCCGAACCTGGGGCTGTTCGCCAACTGGAGCCAGACCTGGCGCGCCCCCGTGATCGACGAGCAATACGAAGTGCAGGGCCTGGGCAGTCGCACCGCCACCAGCGTAGACCTCGACCCGGAACGCATCACCTCGATCAGCGTGGGCAGCGTCAGCAGCTTCGACAACCTGATCGCCCGGGACGACAACCTGCAAGTGCGCACCACCTTCTTCCACAACAAGGTCGAGGACGAAATCTTCAAGGCCACCGGCGTCGGCTGCCAGAACCAGGCCATCAACGGCGGCACCATCTCCAGCGCCTGCCCACCCGGCGCAATGTCCAACTACCGCAACATCGGCGGGCTGACGATCAAGGGCTTTGAGCTGGAAACGTTCTACAACTCCACCTACCTGTTCGGCTCCGCCTCGTTCGCCTATGCCAAGGGCGATCACGAAGGCGCCTACACCAACCCATGGGGGCCGGATGTGGCCGCGCGGGATATTCCGCCGACCAAATGGGTGCTGGTGCTCGGTACCAACATCCCGGCGCTGGACGCGCAGGTAGGCTGGATGGGCCAGTTCATCGGCGCCACCAAACGCCTGCCCAGCGACAGCTATTCCGGTGGCCCGGGCAGCAGCGTCGGCGACCTGTTCTACGACCAGTACGGCAACAAGCGCTACAACACCCAGGGTTTGTTCGCCAAATGGAAACCGCAGCAGGCCTACCTCAAGGGCACCGAGGTGAACTTCACCATCGACAACCTGTTCAACAACAACTTCCGCCCGGCCTTGAGCGGCGACCGCGCCTACACCAAGGGCCGCGATGCGAAGATCAGCGTCACGCGCTTCTTCTAAACCCGCACACCTGTAGGAGCTGGCTTGCCAGCGATGGCATCCCCTCGGTCCAATTGAAAACCGAGTTGCCTGCATCGCCGGCAAGCCGGCTCCTACAGTGGATCTTTGTCGTTGCACACACCCAGCAGTTTTTGAAACTGTACGGATAAATCCGCACCCAGCTGTAGGCCCTGATTTGCCGGGGGTTGTGGCTAGATGGGTTTCCCTTGAAGCCCTCTTGATCCCGGTCCCACCACCATGAGTTCGCGCGAAAACACCGGCATGGCCCTCGGCCTGCTGGGCGTCATCATCTTCAGCCTGACCCTGCCGTTCACGCGCATCGTCGTGCAGGAAATCCACCCGCTGCTCAACGGCCTGGGCCGTGCGCTGTTCGCGGCGGTCCCGGCGGCGGCGTTGCTGCTGTGGCGCCGTGAACGCTGGCCGACCTGGCGCCAGGTGCGCGGGCTGTGCCTGGTGATTGCCGGTGTGATCCTGGGCTTTCCGGTGCTGTCGGCCTGGGCCATGCAAACCCTGCCGGCGTCCCATGGCGCGTTGGTCAACGGCCTGCAACCGCTGTGCGTGGCGCTGTACGCCGCCTGGCTGTCCCATGAGCGACCATCCAAAGCCTTTTGGGCCTGTGCCGCGCTCGGCAGTGCCCTGGTGCTCGGTTATGCATTGATCACCGGCGCCGGCAGTATCCAGGCCGGCGATCTGCTGATGCTTGGCGCGATTGCCGTGGGTGGCCTGGGTTATGCCGAAGGCGGTCGGTTGGCCAAGGAAATGGGTGGCTGGCAGGTGATCTGCTGGGCGCTGGTGCTCTCAACACCCGTGTTGATCGGCCCGGTGTGGTACCTGGCGGCTCAGCATCAAGGCGCAATCTCGATGCGTGCCTGGTGGGCGTTCGGCTATGTGTCGTTGTTCTCGCAGTTCCTGGGGTTCTTCGCCTGGTACGCCGGGCTGGCCATGGGCGGCATTGCACGGGTCAGCCAGATCCAACTGCTGCAGATCTTCTTCACCATCGCGTTTTCGGCGCTGTTCTTTGGTGAGCATATCGAGCCGATTACCTGGCTGTTTGCGTGCGGGGTGATCGTGACGGTGATGTTGGGGCGCAAAACCGCCGTACAGCCCGCGCCAATTCCAAGGCCGAACACAATCTAATGTGGGAGCTGGCTTGCCTGCGATAGCGGTGCTGACTGAACCACCGCCATCGCCGGCAAGCCGGCTCCTACAGGGGGTGTGTTCAGCTTAAGAAACCGTCGGCGCGCAGCAGGGTTTCCAGGCAGTGTTCGGTGATGTGGTAGAAGACCTTCAGTTCCTGGATTTTCTCCAGCAACTGCGCGTTGTCCACAGGCTCCGCGCGTTTCACCGCCAGGATCATCTTGTTCTTGTTGGTGTGTTCCAACGAGATGAACTCGAACACCTTGGTCTCATACCCACAGGCTTCCAAAAACAACGCGCGCAGGCTGTCGGTAACCATCTCGGCTTGCTGGCCCAGGTGCAAACCGTATTGCAGCATTGGCTTGAGCAGCACCGGGCTCTGGATCTGCAGGCGGATCTGTTTGTGGCAGCACGGCGAGCACATGATGATCGACGCACCGGAACGGATGCCGGTATGGATCGCGTAGTCGGTGGCGATGTCACAGGCGTGCAGCGCGATCATCACGTCCAGCTCGCTCGGCGCCACGCTGCGCACATCACCACACTTGAACACCAGCCCCGGGTGCTCCAGGCGCGCAGCAGCGGTGTTGCACAGGGTCACCATGTCTTCGCGCAACTCCACACCGGTGACTTCGCCCTCGGCCTTGAGGGTGTTGCGCAGGTAATCGTGGATGGCAAACGTCAGGTAACCCTTGCCCGAACCAAAATCGGCCACGCGCACCGGCTGGTCCAGCTTCAACGGTGACGAGGTCAGCGCATGGCTGAACACTTCGATGAACTTGTTGATCTGCTTCCACTTGCGCGACATCGACGGGATCAGCGCCTGCTTGGCGTCGGTCACGCCCAGGTCGGCGAGAAACGGCCGGCTCAGGTCGAGGTAGCGGTTCTTCTCACGGTTGTGCTCTGCCGACGGCGCCTCGCGCAACTGCTGCGGCTTGCTTTTGAACAGTGAGCTTTTGTTCTTCTTGCTGTATTCCAGCTGGGCTTCATCGGTCAGCGACAACAGGTGCGCGTTCTTGAACTGGGCCGGCAACAGCTCGGCAATCGCCGCCACGCCGTCGGCCAGGGGCAGGTTCTTGGTGATGTCGCGGGTCTTGTAGCGGTACACGAACGACAGGCAGGCCTGCTCCTTGACCACCACCTGCTTGATGATCAGCCGCTGCAATTCGGCTTCGGCACCGACGTACTTGGCCAGCACCAGCTTGATGAATGCATTCTGCGCAAGGCTGTCGCTCAGCAGTGCGATGAACTGGGCGTGATGATCCGGTTGAACAGTGACAGACATGAACAAAAACGCCTCGGGCAGGGAATGCCGGGCATTTTAGGGGGGATGGGGCTTGAGGGCACGGGGTTATTTGATCAACGGTCGATTAGCACACCTTGGAGCGGGCTTGTGTGGGAGCTGGCTTGCCTGCGATGGCATCACCTCGGTTTAACTGACAGGCCGAGTTGCCCGCATCGCAGGCAAGCCAGCTCCCACAGAGAGATCAGTGTGTCAGGGTCACTCCAACACGATTAACCGGTTAGGCAACTCATTGCGCGTCTGCGTCAACGGCACATGCACCTTGAGCAACTCGCCACAGGCCTCGATGCACGCGATGAACCCGGCCAGCGTCTGCCCCTGTTTCACCTGCTGGGTAAACGCCTTGACGATCACCTCCCAGCTGCTGTCATCCAGGCGCTGGGAAATCCCGTCATCCACCAAAATCTCCACGTACCGCTCGGCCTCGCTGACGAAAATCAGCACCCCGGTGCTGCCCAGCGTGTGATGCAGGTTCTGCTCCAGGAACTGGCGCCGCGCCAGGTTGGACGCGCGCCAGTGGCGAACCGAACGGGGGATCAACCGCGTGGTGACCTTGGGCAATCGGAACACCAGGCACAACACGATGAACGTCGCCCATTGCGCCAGCAGCAGGGTGTACATGGTCAGGTAGCCGGACAGGTAATGCACCACGCCCGGCACCACCAGGGCGATCAGGCTGGCCCACAACAACGGAATGTAGGCGTAGTCGTCGGCACGCGCCGCCAGCACGGTCACCAGTTCGGCGTCGGTGGTTTTCTCGACGCGGGCGATCGCCTCGGCGACTTGGCGCTGCTCGTGTTCAGTCAGTAAAGCCATGGTTGTCGATGCTCTTTTTTAGTTATTGTCATTACCACCCGCCTGAAGCCCCGCCGCCGCCAAAACCACCGCCGCCGCCCCGGAAGCCGCCACCGCCTCCCCCACCACCACCGCCACCACGCCCGCTGTTGCTGAGGATGGCCAGGAGCATGGCGCCCACGGGCAGGCCCATGCGATGGCACAACCACAAGACGCCGATCAGCAGAATGAACAGGCCGATGGAAAACCCGGGATTATCCTTGGCAAAGTTCGCGTCGGCTACATGCGCCGGCACCGCCAACGGGTCACCGCCCACCACCTGCAACATCGCCACCACGCCGTCGCTGATGCCCTGGCTGTAGTTGCCGGCCTTGAACTTGGGCGCGATCACTTGGTTGATGATGACCCACGACTGCGCATCCGTCAGCACGCCTTCAAGGCCATAGCCGACTTCGATGCGCAACTTGCGCTCATCCCGGGCGACGATCAACAGCGCGCCGTTGTCCTTGCCCTTCTGGCCGATGCCCCACTGGCGGCCCAACTGGTAACCGAAGTCTTCAATGGGCACACCTTGCAGGTTGGGCACGGTGACCACCACGATCTGGTCGCCCGAGGCCTGCTCCAGCGCCTGCAACTGCTGGGTCAGTTGCTGGCGCGTGGCCGGGTCGATCATCTGGGCATCGTCCACCACCCGCCCGGTCAACGCCGGAAAGGTGAGCGCCGCCTGGGCCGTCATGGCGCCGAGCAACAGCAACAGCGCCAGGCCCATTCGTATCATTCGCATCATGCCCCCTTGGCCTGTGAATGCCTGACTACCAATTGCCGGTCGCCCCTGCGCCACCGAAGCTGCCGCCGCCACCGCCAGAATCGGAGCGCTTGTCGCTGTCGCCTGGGCGCGGGGCGTCATCGTCATCGTCGGAGGGCGTGGTCCGGCGTCCGTACTTGATCACCACAAAACCGATCACCAGCACAAACAGGCCGGCCAACCCGAAGATCCACCCCACCCAGTTTTTGTGTGTGGCCTTGGCGTGCACCGGCTTACCGCCCAGCACCTGGACCATGGCGTTCACGCCTGCCGTGATCCCCTGGGCAAAGCGGTTCTGCTTGAACGGGGGAATGATCACCTGATTGATGATCACTGAACTCTGGGCATCGGTCAGGCGATCTTCCAGGCCATAACCCACTTCGATCCGCACCTGATGAGCCTTGGGCACCACGATCAACAACGCGCCGCTGTTCTTGCCCTTTTCGCCCACGCCCCAGTGCCGCCCCAGCTGATAGCCGAAGTCTTCCAGGGTGTTGCCGTGCAGGCTGTCCAGGGTGACCACCACAATCTGCTCGCCGGTCTGCTGCTCGTGGCTATCCAGCGTGCGCTTGAGCGCCGCCGTACTGGCGACGTCGAGCAGGCCGGCGCGGTCGACGATGCGACCGTCCAGCTGGGCAAACTGCTCGGCGATCAAGGCCTCGACCGACACCGGGGTGTCAGCCGCCATCACCTGACCGCACAGCAGCACGGCGGCGAACAACCAGCCCCGTGCGCCCATCAGAACTTCACTTGCGGCGCTTTATCAGCATCGGCGCTGGTGGCTTCGAAGTTGGCGCGGATCGGCAAGTCGCTGTACATCACGCTGTGCCACAGGCGGCCCGGGAAGGTGCGGATTTCAGTGTTGTAGGCCTGCACCGCCTGGATAAAGTCGCGACGGGCCACGGCAATCCGGTTTTCGGTGCCTTCAAGCTGCGATTGCAAGGCGAGGAAGTTCTGGTTGGCCTTGAGGTCCGGGTAGCGCTCGGACACCACCATCAACCGGTTGAGTGCACCGCTCAGGCCATCCTGGGCTTGCTGGAACTGCTTGAGTTTCTCGGGGTTGTCCAGGGTGCCGGCGTCCACCTGAATTGACGTGGCCTTGGCCCGCGCCTCGATCACAGCGGTGAGGGTGTCCTGTTCATGGGCCGCGTAGCCCTTCACCACTTCCACCAGGTTGGGAATCAGGTCGGCACGCCGTTGGTACTGGTTCTGCACCTGGGCCCAGGCCGCCTTGGCCTGTTCGTCGAGTGTGGGGATCTTGTTGATGCCGCAACCGCTCAACACCGCACCGATCAGCAGCATCGCCGCCGCCTTGAAGCCCCAGCGATATCCTTGAATAACTGACATAAGTCTCTCCGCAACCATTGCTGTGAAATTTGATAACCCTGTACATCGTGCGCCTGGGGCATAATCCGCCACCACGACTGGCATGCATCGACCCAATCAGCTAAAAAGATGCCCTGCGCGAATCAGAGTTCAGATGTGTGCTGCATTCGTCTGACATAACACTCGAACAACAACATATGTTCCAAACACTTTGGCCGAGCAGCGTTCCTTTTGTCGCTGCGCAGTACGCCACGAAAGGATATTCATGAAGAAGCTGTGTTTGCTCGGCCTTGTGGCCACGTTGGCCTGCCACCCCGCCTGGGCCGAAACAGGGTCCGCCGCGCCAAAGGACAAGGACGCGTTCGTCAACGACCTGCTCAAGCAGATGACCCTCGATGAAAAGATAGGCCAATTACGCCTGATCAGCATCGGCCCCGAGATGCCCCGCGAGATGATCCGCAAGGAAATCGCCGCCGGTCGCATCGGCGGCACGTTCAACTCTATCACTCGCCCGGAAAACCGTCCGATGCAGGACGCGGCCATGCGCAGCCGGTTGAAGATCCCGATGTTCTTCGCCTACGACGTGATCCACGGCCACCGCACCATTTTCCCGATCAGCCTGGCGCTCGCCTCCAGCTGGGACATGGACGCCATCGGCCGCTCCGGGCGCATTGCTGCCCAGGAAGCCGCCGCCGACAGCCTCGACATCACCTTTGCGCCGATGGTCGATATCTCCCGCGACCCGCGCTGGGGCCGCACCTCCGAAGGTTTTGGTGAAGACACCTACCTCGTTTCACGCATTGCCGAAGTGATGGTCAAGGCCTTCCAGGGTGTCGGCCCGGCCAACGCCGACAGCATCATGGCCAGCGTCAAGCACTTCGCCCTGTACGGCGCGGTGGAGGGCGGTCGCGACTACAACATGGTCGACATGAGCCCGGTCAAGATGTACCAGGACTACCTGCCGCCGTACCACGCGGCAATCAAGGCCGGCTCCGGCGGCGTAATGGTGGCGTTGAACTCGATCAACGGCGTGCCCGCCACCGCCAACACCTGGCTGATGAATGACCTGCTGCGCAAGGACTGGGGCTTCAAGGGCCTGGCCGTGAGTGACCATGGCGCAATCGTCGAGCTGATCAAGCACGGCGTGGCCAAGGACGGGCGCGAAGCCGCGAAGCTAGCGATCAAGGCCGGCATCGACATGAGCATGAACGACTCGCTGTACGGCAAGGAACTGCCCGGCTTGCTCAAGTCCGGTGAAATCGAACAGAGCGACATCGACAACGCCGTGCGTGAGGTGCTCGCTGCCAAGTACGACATGGGCCTGTTCAAGGACCCGTACCTGCGCATCGGCAAGGCCGAAGATGACCCGGCCGATACCTATTCCGAGGACCGACTGCACCGCGCCGATGCCCGTGATATCGCGCGCCGCAGCCTGGTGCTGCTGAAAAACCAGAACGACGCCCTGCCGCTGAAGAAGTCCGCGACCGTCGCGCTGGTCGGCCCGCTGGCCGATGCCCCGATCGACATCATGGGCAGTTGGGCCGCTGCCGGCCGCCCGGCACAATCGGTGACCCTGCTCAAAGGCATGACCGACGCCCTCGCAGGCAAAGGCAAGCTGGTGTATGCACGCGGTGCCAACATCACCAATGACAAGGCCGTGGTCGACTACCTCAACTTCCTCAACTTCGACACCCCGGAAGTGGTGGATGACCCTCGCTCGCCGCAAGCGTTGATCGACGAAGCGGTCAAGGCGGCCAAAAACGCCGACGTGGTCGTGGCGGCCGTGGGTGAGTCCCGTGGCATGTCCCACGAGTCGTCCAGCCGCACCGACCTGAACATCCCGCAAAGCCAGCGCGACCTGATCAAGGCCCTGAAGGCCACCGGCAAGCCATTGGTGCTGGTGCTGATGAACGGCCGTCCGCTGTCGATCCTGGAAGAGAACCAACAGGCCGACGCGATCCTGGAAACCTGGTTCGCCGGCACCGAAGGCGGCAACGCCATCGCCGACGTGCTGTTCGGTGACTACAACCCGTCGGGCAAGCTGCCGATCACCTTCCCACGTTCGGTGGGGCAGATTCCGACCTACTACAACCACCTGACCATCGGCCGCCCGTTCACCCCTGGCAAGCCGGGCAACTACACCTCGCAGTACTTCGATGACATCACCGGGCCGCTGTTTCCGTTCGGTTATGGCCTGAGCTACACCCGCTTCAGCCTGTCGGACATGGCGCTGTCGTCCACCACCCTGAACAAGACCGGCAAGCTCGACGCCAGCGTCACCGTCAAGAACACCGGCAAGGTGGATGGCGAAACCGTGGTGCAGTTGTACATCCAGGACGTGGCGGGCTCGATGATCCGCCCGATCAAGGAGCTGAAGAACTTCCAGAAAGTCATGCTCAAGGCCGGTGAAGAACGCACGTTGCACTTCACCATCACCGAGGACGACTTGAAGTTCTACAACACCCAGCTCAAGTACGCGGCAGAACCGGGCGAGTTCAATGTGCAGATCGGGCTGGATTCCCAGGATGTGCAGCAGCAGACCTTCGAACTGCTGTAACCCAAGGCTGTAAATCCGGCTTGTGTGGGAGCTGGCTTGCCTGCGATGGCATCACCTCGGTATGACTGACACACCGAGGTGCCTGCATCGCGGGCAAGCCCGGCTCCCACAGAAGCCCGCTCCCACATTTGTTTTGCGGTGTGCTTCTTAGCCGCGTCGGTCGAGCAAATTGACCACCAACCGGTCAATCCACCCCCACACCCGCTGCTTCACCCGCCGCCATAACGGTCGCGCCTTCCACGCCTCCAGGCTCACCGCCTGGCTCTGCTCGAAATCCCGCTCGAAACTGCCCGCCACGGCCAGCGTCAATTCCGGGTCCAGCGCTTCCAGGTTGGCATCCAGGTTAAAACGCAGGTTCCAGTGATCGAAGTTGCACGAGCCCACGCTGACCCAATCGTCCACCAGCACCATCTTCAGGTGCAGGAAGCACGGCTGGTATTCAAAGATCTGCACGCCCGAGCGCAGCAGGCGCGGGTAATAGCGATGCCCGGCGTAGCGCACGGACGGGTGATCGGTGCGCGGGCCGGTGAGCAACAAACGCACATCCACCCCGCGCCCGGCCGCACGGCGCAGGGCCCGGCGCACGCTCCAGGTGGGCAGGAAGTACGGCGTGGCCAGCCAGATACGGGTCTGGCTGCTGTTCAGGGCGCGAATCAACGATTGCAGGATGTCGCGATGCTGGCGGGCGTCGGCATAGGCAACACGGCCCAGACCTGGCCCGGTCGCCGGCAGTTTGGGCAACCGTGGCAAACCAAAATGGGTGGCAGGTTTCCACTCACGGCGGGCCGCGTTGGCATGCCATTGACGGTCGAACAACGCCTGCCAATCCATCACCAGCGGGCCGCTGATCTGCACCATCACTTCATGCCAGTCGGCGGGGTCTTGCCCCGGTGTCCAGAACTCATCGGTGACGCCAGTGCCACCGACAAACGTGACGTCCTGATCGATCAGCAACACCTTGCGATGGTCGCGGTACAGGTTGCGCATCCAGCGACGCCAGCTCAGGCGGTTGTAAAAGCGCAGCTCCACACCGGCGTCGGTCAGGCGTTTTCGCAAGCCGAGGGTAAAGGCCAGACTGCCGTAATCATCAAACAGGCAACGCACGCGCACACCGCGTTCAGCGGCCTGCACCAGGGCGCTGACCATGGCGTCGGCGCAGGCGCCGGCTTCCACCAGGTACAACTCCAGATCGACTTGGCGCTCGGCCCGGGCAATGCCCACCAGCATCTGCGGAAAGAACTGTGGCCCGTCGATCAACAACTCGAAACGGTTGGCGCTGCGCCAGGGGAACACTGCGCCGCTCATGTCAGCGCGCCGTGAAAATCAGTACCGCACCCACCGGCACCGACAGGCTGATCGACTCGAGCCCAGCGGCCTGGCGCAACGCCGCCACGCCTGGCACCAGGTCAAAGTCCTCGGCATGCACCACCAGCGGTTCCAGGGTCACCACCTGGAAACGTCGGTCATCCAGGCGCGTGGCCAGCAGCTCGGCGTTGTAGGTCTGGGTCTTGCCGTGCAGGGTCACGGCCAACGGCAGGCGCAACTCCAGTTGTGCGCCGGGCGCCAAATCATTGATCGGCTGCAGGTTGATCTGCGCGTTGATCAGCGCGTCGGGGAATGTCTTGATGTCGAACAGTTGATTGCGCATGCGCTCGTCGCGCAATGGAACGCCGCTGTTGACCGACTCCAACTCGACTTCCAATTGCGCAGCACCTTTGCTGTCGACCTTGCCGTGCAGCACCAGGAAGCGCTGCACTTCGGCGATTTCGGTGTTCTTGGTGGTGACGAACGACAGGCGTGACGATTCGTTATCCAGGTACCAGTCGGCCTGGGCAGGCGCAGCAGCGGCGGCCAGCAGGGCGAAGGCCAGGGGTTTGATTGACATTGAAGACTCGTGGGACGAAAAACCTGAACGAACCTTAAGCGCATGTCACAAGCGACGCAAACCCAATGTGGGAGCTGGCTTGCCTGCGATGGCATCGACTGGGTATCACTGACAGACCGAGTTGCCTGCATCGCGGGCAAGCCCGGGTCCCACATAAACCACCATTCCCTCAGTGAGGAGGCGGTGACTGTCAGGCCAATGCGCGCTGCACTTCCCGCACGGTCTGCTCCAGACTGGCCATGTGCAGGTTCAACACGCGCTCCACCGGCGCCTGGTGCATCGGCCAATGCAGCGCCATGCTGCCTACCAGGCGGCCGTTGGCTTGTACCGGCAAGGCTACGGCGCGGATCAGGAACGGCAGGCGCACCGGGTATTCCCAATAGCCTTCGGTGCGCTGGCCGAAACCCTGGTGCTGGGTTCTCTCGCAGGCATCGTATTGCTCGTGCGCCGCCACATGGTCACGGCCTGCCAGGCGCTGCACTTCCTCGGCCGGCAATTGCGTGAGGCACGCCTTGCCCATGGCCGAATGAAACAGGCTGGCGTGCTGGCCGACGATCTGGCAATTGTTGGGATACAGCTTGCGCAGCACGCCGGGAATCGCGCTTTCCATGACCTCCAGACGCTCACCATCAAAGCATGACAAATCCACCACCAGCCCGGTGCGTTCGCTGAGTTCCAGCAGCCACGGCGCAGCACTTTCCACCACCTGGCGCTTGAAGCGCTGCTGGCTGTCACCGAACAGGCGTTGGGCACGCAGGCGATAGCGCCGGTCGCTCAAGCCGCGGTAGACCCAGCCCTGGTCCTGCAAGGTCAGCAACATGCGCGACACCGTGGCCTTGGGCAGGCGCGTGAGGTAGTGCAGTTCCTCCAGCCCCAGGGCCTGGTGTTCGCCCAGCAGCTCGACGATTGCCAGTGCGCGTTCAACCGAGCGTACCGTGCCTGTCTCCATGTTCGATCTCCCTGATGCCGGTGGATGATCATTGTTCACAGCAAGATACAGGCCCGGTCGTGCCTCAACACGTCGACTCAAGGCAGGTCGGCGGGCGACGCTGCACCCATTGCGTCAGCTGTTCATGGGCGTAAGCCAGTTGCAACACCGCCCGGTCCGCCTGGGCCGGGCCAATGATTTGCACGCCCATGGGCAAGCCTTGAGGGTTGAAGCCCACCGGCACGCTCATGCTGGGCAAGCCGGCCAGGGTGGGGCCGATCACCACTTCCATCCAGCGGTGGTAGGTGTCCATTTCGCGCCCACCGACGAGGCGTGGCCAGGGCTGTTGTGCATCGAAAGGGAACACTTGGGCGGTGGGCAATAGCAGGAAATCGTAACGCTCGAACAGCTTGGCCAGGGCGCGATACCACTCGCTGCGGTCCACCGACGCCTGGTACACCTGCTGGGCACTCAAGCCCTGGCCGCCCTCCACTTCCCACTGCGCCTCAGGTTTGAGCAGCGCGCGTTTTTGCGGGTTGGCGTAGGCCGCGCCGAGGTTGCCGTGCACCAGCCAGTGGCGATGCACCAACCAGCTGCGCCACAGGCGCGCCAGGGAAAAATCCGGTTGGCAGCTTTCAACTTCACAGCCCAGCGCGGTGAAGTCGCCGAGGGCCGATTCGCACAGGCTCATCACGCCGTCATCCATCGGCAGGTAGCCGTTGTAATCCCCCAGCCAGCCCAGGCGCGCACCCTTGAAGTCACGCTGCAACGGCTGGCCCAGCACAGTGGCGTCGTCCTTGGAGGACAGCGGCACCCGTGGGTCGTAACCCGCCTGGATGCTCAGCAGCCGCGCCACATCCGTCACGCTGCGCCCCATCGGGCCTTCGGTGCCCAGTTGCTGCACGAACAGTTCCGGCATCGGCCCGTGGGGCACGCGCCCTTGGGACGGGCGCAGGCCGAACACGTTGTTGAATGCAGCCGGATTGCGCAACGAGCCCATCATGTCGCTGCCATCGGCCACCGGCAGCATGCGCAACGCCAACGCGACCGCCGCCCCGCCGCTGCTGCCACCGGCGCTCAAGCGCGGGTCATAGGCGTTGCCGGTGGTGCCAAACAGGCTGTTGTAGGTGTGCGAGCCCAGGCCGAATTCCGGCACGTTGGTCTTGCCGATGATGATCGCGCCACTGGCCCGCACCCGCGCCACGCTGATGGCGTCTTCGCTCGGCACCTGCTCGGCGAACAGCGGCGAGCCCAAGGTGGTACGCAAACCTTTGGTGGCCGCCAGGTCCTTGATCGCCTGGGGCATGCCGTGCATCCAGCCGCGTGACTGGCCCTGATCCAACTCACTGTCACAGGCCCGGGCTTCGGCCAGTACCTCATCGGCATCGCGCAGCGACACCAGCGCATTCACGCCCGGGTTGAAGCGTTGGATCTGCGCCAGATACGCCTGCATCACGTCTTCACACGACACCTGCCGCGCATGGATCGCCTGCGACAGCTGCGTGGCATCCCAATCGACAATACTCAAGGCTTCACCTCTTTGGAAAACGGCTGCGGCTGCTTGGCCCGCGGTGCTTCCTGCATACAGTAAGTGCCCAGCAGCGTGAGCACGCACGCGAACAACACATAGAAGGCTGGCGCCACCGGCGTGCCCAGCACCTTGCTCAACCAGGTGACGATCAGCGGTGCAAACCCGCCAAACACCATGACCGCCACGTTATAGGCCACCGACACGCCCGTCGAGCGCACTTCGATGGGGAACTGCTCGGCCAGCGCGGTCGGCGCGGGGCCGAAGAACCCGCCAATGGCCGTGCACAGCAGCACCTGCATCACCAGCAAGCGCTCGATGGATGGCGCGGCGGCCACCCACACATACAGCGGGTAGACCATCACAAAAAACGCCAAGGTGAACGCCATCAACACCGGCCGCCGTCCAAAGCGATCGGAAGCCAGGCCCGACAGCGGGATCACCACGGTCATCAGCGCCACCGCGAACATCTGCACCATCAACACCTGGTCCAGCGGCAGGCCGAGGTTCTTGTGGGCGAAGGTCGGCATGTTCACCAGCACTACGTAGAACGACACCGTTGCGCCACAGGCCAGGCCCATCGACACGAGAATGCTGCGCCGGTGTTCGCGCACCACCTGCATCAGGCTCGGCGCGGGGCCGGTGGCTTGCTTGCGGGCTTCGATGAATGCCTCCGGGTCTTCCATGTGCCGGCGAATCCACAGCCCCACTGGGCCGATCAGCAAGCCGAACACGAACGGCAGGCGCCAGCCCCACAGGTCAAGCGTTGCCGGCGAGAAGAAGTGCGTAACCGCTGCCACCATGGCCGCGCCGCCAAACACCGCCAGGCACTGCCCCACCAATTGCCAGGAGCCATACAAGCCCTTGCGATGGGCCGGTGCACTTTCCACCAGAAACGCTGTGGCGCTGGCGTACTCACCGCCGGTGGCAAAGCCTTGCAGCATGCGCGCCACCACGATCAACAGCGGCGCGCCCATGCCGATGGCGGCGTAGTTAGGTGCAAAGGCGATCAACGCGATGGACACCGTCATCAGCCGGATAATCAACTGCATCGCGGCCTTGCGGCCTTTGCGGTCGGCGTAGATGCCCAGCAGGATGCCGCCCACCGGGCGCATGAAAAAGCCCACGCCAAAGGTGGCCAGGGCCATCAACAGCGACGCGTACTCATCGTCCGAGGGGAAAAACTGCCGGGCGATGATGCTGGCCAGAAAGCCATAAACGATGAAGTCATACCATTCCAGCGCATTGCCGATCACGGCCGCCACGACCTGGCGGGTGCGGGAGACGCCTGTGTGTGAAGTCTGCATGAGGAACACTCCATTCAACCGAACGTGGGAAAGGGTCCAGCGGCAGAAAAAAGTGAGGGGCGTCAGGCAGGCTTGAGCCAGCTCTCGGCCAGCGCGCCCCAGTAGGCGGCGCCGGTCAGCAGGATGTCGTCGTTAAAGTCATAGGCGGGGTTATGCACCATCGGCCGCGACACGCCGTTGCCGATAAACAGGTAACTGCCGGGGCAGCGTTGCAGCATCCAGGCAAAGTCTTCACTGCCCATCAGCGTGCGGGTGTGGCCGTCCACCGCGTCGGCGCCGAGCAAGGCAACGCCGACCTGGCGCGCGAACTCGGTTTCTTCGGGGTGGTTGACCAGCACCGGGTAGGCCGGGCGATGCTCGATCTGCACGGTGCAGCCGAAGCTGGCGGCCTGGGTGTGGATGATGGCGAACACGCGCTCCAGCATCTGCTCGCGGATCGTCGGGTTGAGTGCGCGCAGGCTCAAACGCAACAACGCTTGCTGCGGAATCACGTTGGCGGCCTGGCCCGCCTGCAGGGCACCGACGGTAACCACGGCGGCTTCCTGGGTGTCGATGTTGCGCGCCACTACCGTCTGCAACGCCATGACCATGCTCGCGGCCGCCACCAGCGGGTCCACCGTGAGGTGCGGCATGGAACCGTGGCCGCCGACGCCTTCGAGGGTCACGGTGAGCAAATCCTGGGAGGCCATCATCGGCCCGACGCGCAAGCCCAGATGCCCCGCGGGCAGCCCCGGCATGTTGTGCATGCCGAACAGTCCGTCACAGGGGAAGCGCTCCAGCAAGCCGTCGGCGAGCATGGCTTCGGCACCGCCCTGGCCTTCTTCGGCGGGCTGGAAGATCAGGTTCAACGTGCCGTCGAACTGCCGCGTGGCCGCCAGGTAGCGGGCGGCACCGAGCAGCATGGTGGTGTGGCCGTCGTGGCCGCAGGCGTGCATGCAACCGGCGTGTTGGCTGGTGTAGGCCGCGCCGGTGTTTTCGATGATGGGCAAGGCGTCCATGTCGGCACGAATGCCCAGGGTGCGTGGGCTGCTGCCATTGCGCAGTACCCCGACCACACCGGTCTTGCCGATACCGGTGTGCACTTCGTAGCCCCATTCCTTTAAGGATCGGGCGACCAGTGCGCTGGTGCGATTCTCTTCAAAGCCGAGTTCAGGATGGGCGTGGATGTCGTGGCGCACGGCGTGCAAGTCGCCGGCGACGTCGCTGAGCCAATCCAGGATGTGCTGGTGTGGGCGCATGGTGATTCTCCTCACAGGCGGGTATTCCCGTTCTTGTTTGCTGCACACCGCCAGCTAACCGCGATGTGCGCAGGAGGACAATCAAAGGTGGTTCCACCCTGTGGAACCTCAGGGTTTTACTGTTGGTCAGCGAACCCTGTGGGAGCGGGCTTGCCCGCGATGGCGGTGGATCAGTCACCGCATGCAGCGTCTGACCTGGCCTCATCGCGGGCAAGCCCGCTCCCACAAGGGGATGGGGGGTGGGTCAGGGCGTCAGGCGGCAGCCGTGGCGGTCGCCGAGCCAGCGGGCGGTGTGGGTGCGGCCCAGCCCGCTGGCGGTGACTTCGCTGCGCTCGGGGTTGTCGCTGAACGCGCTGGTGGGCACGTATTGCTTCACGTAGCCCCGGCAATAGTCAGCCGGGTTGTTCTCGACATAGCGGCACGAGCAGTACTCCTTGGCCGTGTACGCCGCGATGATGTCCGGGAAGGCTTGCAGGTTGACGCGCTCGTGCCAGATCCAGCCCAGCAAAGCGAGCAACAGCAACAGAAACACACTGGTAAACGGCCGGCGACGGATCATGGTTGCACCGCCGCGAGCACGTGCTTGAGCAGGTCGTTGTGGCGGTAGCTGCCGTCGCGGTCATCGCCGTAGCGCACGATCACCAAGTGTTCGGCGGGCATCACGTACAGCGCCTGTCCCCAGTGGCCGAGGGCAGCGAGCGTGTCACCGGGAGCATCCGGCCAAGGCCGCGGCGCACCTTTATTGAGCCACCAATGGCCACCCGGCACGGCCTCATCCTGGCCCGCCCGGTAATTGGTGAAGGGTTGGCGATTGAAGGCGACCCAGTCCTTGGGCAGCAATTGCTGCTCGCCCCAGCGACCATCGCGCGCCATCAGCAGGCCGACGCGGGCCAGGTCGCGGGCGGTGAGGTAGGCGTAGGACGAGGCCACGAACGTCTCGTCGGCATCAGTTTCCCAGGTGGCGCTACGAATGCCCAATGGTTTGAACAGCGCGTCCCACGGGTAGCTCATATACGCCTTGTGGCCGAGCATGCCTTTAAGCGTGGCGGACAGGATGTTGGTGTCACCGCTGGAATAGCGGAACACCTGGCCGGGCGCGCTGGCGGCGTCCGTATCGGCGGCGAAGTCGGCCATGTCGGCGCGGCCGCGGGTGTAAAGCATCGCCACCACCGAGGATTTCAGCGGGGCGAATTCATAGTCTTCCTGCCAGTCCAGGCCCGACGCCCAGTGCAGCAAGTCGGCCATGGTGACTTTGGGATGCTGCTTCATCGGCGGGTAAAAGCGTGCGGCGGGGTCGGTCAGTTTGAAGCGATTTTCGCCGTAGGCCACGCCCAATACAGTCGCCATCAGGCTCTTGCTGACGGACCAGGTCAGGTGCGGCGTGCTGACGGTGGTGGGCGCTGCGTAGCGTTCGTAGATGACTTCGCCGTCGCGGATCACCAACAGCGCGTCGGTGCGGATGCCCTTGCGGGTGTTGTCGTCACGAGGGGGGAAAGCGTAGGCATTCAGGGCATCGACGGCGGGACCTGCGAGCGGCGTGCCCTTGGCCCAGTCCTTGTCTGGCCAGGTTTCGGCGTGGGCGGTAACGGTGACGGTGACTAGCAGGAGGGCGACGGATAGCAGGCCTCTGAACATGGATACGGACTCACGGGGGGCATTCGTGGTCGCGAGGCTAGATGAGGGGGATGACGGTTTTGTGACCGGGGGGTTGGGGGCATATCCGTTATATGGGTGATGGCTGATATGGGTTCCGCCCTTACGGCGGGTCACTTTTGGAAAAGAGCCCGGAATGCCGGCCCAGCCAAAAGGGCTCTTGCCCCAACACTCGGCACCTCGCTTAGGCTCGGTGTGCCCTCACTCCGGCTTGAATCCGTGGGCCGCCGTCATGGGCCATCCATGGCCCAGGACGGCTAACCCGGCGTCCTGCCGGGTTACCCACGGATTCAAGCCTGCGTTCGGCCAGCGTGTTTGACGGGGCGCCTAAGATCAAAATCAAGATCAACAGCAAGAGCACGGCGGCCTGGTAGCCGACCTGAGTGGTTAGATCAAAGGCAGATACGTGTAGGAGCTGGCTTGCCGGCGATGCAGACACCTCGGTGAATCAGGCATACCCGGTTGATGCCATCGCAGGCAAGCCAGCTCCCACAATGAGGGCACCGGATTCTGCCTGGTTTTTAGTGTCATCGTTGACGACCATCGCCGGCAAGCCGGCTCCTACAGTGGACCGCGTTGGCCTTTGCTCTTGCTCTACACCACTCAAGCCGGCTGTCAGGCCGCTGTGCTTTTGCTTTTGACTTTGATCTTAGGCGCCCCGTCAAACACGCTGGCCGGAATTCGGCAGGGATTTGGGGGGTAAACCGGCAGGGATGCCGGTTTAGCCGCCCCGCGCCATGGATGGCGCGTGGCGGCGGCCCCCCAAATCACTGTCGGATTACGGGCACACCGAGCCTGGGCGAGGTGCCGAGTGTTGGGGCAAGAGCCCTTTTGGTTACTTTTGGCTGGGCCGGCATTCCGGGCTCTTTTCCAAAAGTGACCCGCCGTAAGGGCGGAACCCTAAGTAGCCATCACCGAAATAACGGATAAACCCCCTGTCATCCAACCGTCACCGGAACTTCATGGAGATGACACCGAGCCTACATAGCCTGAGTTTGGACAAACAAGTCGACCGGCCGAAAGTGGCTGGCACTCGGAGATTCGCCATGACTCAGATCGCCCGCATCAGCGACACCGGCAATGAACGCCGTCTGCAAGCCGAACGCCTGATTGGCGCCAAGGCTTTGCAGGAAGCCCAGGCCTTGCGTTTCAACGTGTTCAGCGGCGAGTTCAACGCCAAGCTGAAAGGTGCGGAACAGGGTCTGGACATGGATGACTATGATGTTCACTGCAGCCACATCGGCGTGCGGGACTTGAACACCGGCCGCTTGGTGGCGACCACCCGTTTGCTCGACCACCAGGCGGCCAGCACCCTGGGTCGTTTCTACAGCGAAGAAGAATTCAGCCTGCATGGCCTGCTACACCTGCAAGGCCCGATCCTCGAAATCGGCCGTACTTGCGTCGACCCGGCTTACCGCAACGGCGGCACCATCGCGGTGTTGTGGGGCGAGTTGGCCGAGGTGCTGAACCAGGGCGGCTACAGCTACCTGATGGGCTGCGCGAGCATCCCGATGCACGACGGCGGCATCCAGGCCCACGCGATCATGCAGCGCCTGCGCGAACGCTACCTGTGCAACGAACACCTGCGCGCCGAACCGAAGAAGCCACTGCCGGCACTGGATCTGCCGTCCAACGTGATCGCCGAGATGCCGCCCTTGCTCAAGGCCTACATGCGCCTGGGCGCGAAGATCTGCGGCGAGCCGTGCTGGGATGAAGATTTTCAGGTGGCCGACGTGTTCATCCTGCTCAAGCGCGACGAGTTGTGCCCCCGCTATGCCCGTCACTTCAAGGCTGCAATGTGATGAGCCGCCTGCGGGTGTACGGGCGCATTGCCCGCGTGCTGCTGGTGGTGGCGCTGGGCTTGAGCATGGCCAGTGTGTTTGGTGTGTTCGAGCGTTTGGGCATTGCCAACTCGATGGTGCGTCGCCAGCGTTGGTCGCGGTTTTTCATGGCACGGCTGACCAACGCCCTGCCCTTTCGCGTGACGGTGCACGGTGAGTTGCCACAAACCCCGATGCTGTGGGTGAGCAATCACGTGTCCTGGACCGACATCCCGTTGCTGGGGATGGTCACGCCGATGTCGTTCCTGTCCAAGGCCGAAGTGCGCACCTGGCCGGTGGCCGGCTGGTTGGCGGCCAAGGCGGGCAGCTTGTTTATCCGCCGCGGTTCGGGCGACAGCCAGTTGATCCGCAAGCAGATGACCCGCCATCTGGAGCAACAGCACCCGTTGCTGATGTTCCCCGAAGGCACCACCACCGACGGACGCAGCCTGCGCACCTTCCACGGGCGCTTGCTGGCCAGTGCCATCGATGCAGACGTGTCGCTGCAACCGGTGGCGATCCGGTATCTGCGTGATGGGCAGGTGGATTCGTTGGCTCCGTTTATTGGCGATGATGATTTGCTATCGCACTTGATGCGACTGTTTGCCAATGATCAGGGCGATGTGGAAATCCATGTGCTCAAGCCAATTGCCTGTGCCGGGCAGGAGCGTGCAGCGCTGGCGTTCCAGGCGCAGCAGGCGGTGCAGAAGGCGTTGTTTGGGCCGGTGCCGGAAGCAGAGCAGATCGCGGTTCGACCGGCATTCGCGGCTTAAAGCGGGCACGGTTAAACATGTGGGAGCTGGCTTGCCTGCGATGGCGGTGTTGAATTCACCGACGCCATCGCAGGCAAGCCAGCTCCCACATTTAGATCTCGGTGGTCAGTTGATTTTGTGCAAAGGCCTGCAATTCGGGATAGAAGATCCGGAAGTCTTCACTCAGCGGCTCGTAGAGCTCGCGCAACTCCTGCATCGCAAACCCCAATTCCCCCGGCTGTGACAGCCGCCGCGAAATCCCGCGCAACACCTGCTCCATCACCGCAAACTCGCGATACGACCCCAACCAATCATCCGCCGCCATCCACGGTGCAATCTGCGCCAATCGCCCTGGCAATTGCGGCTCGGCCGCCAGCACGCGGTACACCTGCGACGTGAAATGCTCCAGCGGCTGGTCGGCGTAAAACGCCCAATCCCGCGCCAGGCAGTGGTCGAAAAACACATCGAGGACGATCCCGGCGTAGCGCTTGCGGGTCAGGGTGAAACGCGACAGCGCCTCCCCTACCAACGGATGGCTGTCGGTGAAACGGTCGATGCTGCGGTGCAGCGCAATCGACGCTTCGATTTGCGGGCTGAACTGGCCGTGCAGACGGCCTTTGACGAAGTCGCCATACAAACTCCCCAGCAGTTGCGCAGGAAGTTGGCCGCCCAGGTGCAGATGTGCGAGATAATTCATGGTGCGCAGTCTAACACTGCCATCAACGTATCGTTATAACCCGATATACCGATTTGAGCTGGACTCAGATCAAATTCATATTGGTATATCGAGATATAACGATTTAAAGTTCGCCTCATCGCGATATAACGCTGCACGACACCGAGCACCTGCCATGTCCATCGACCTCGACGAAATAATAAAAGCCCTGGCGCACCCAGTACGGCGAGACATCCTCAACTGGCTGAAAGACCCGAAAGTGCAATTCCCCGAGCAAGTGCACAACCACGAATACGGCATCTGCGCCGGGCAGATCGACCAGCGCTGCGGCCTGTCCCAGTCGACCGTGTCGGCCCACCTGGCCACGTTGCAACGGGCGGGTCTGATCAGCAGCCAGAAGGCCGGACAGTGGAATTTTTTCAAACGCAACGAGGACACCATCCGCGCGTTCCTCGATGCGCTCATCACTGAGCTAACCCCCGATATCAGCGAACCGCTGTAACCAAGGAAACGATAATGCCCCTCTCGCTACTCATACTGGCCCTGAGCGCCTTCGCCATCGGCACCACCGAGTTCGTCATCATGGGCCTGCTGCCCGATGTGGCGACGGACCTGGGCGTCTCGATCCCTGGCGCCGGCTGGCTGGTCACCGGCTACGCCCTCGGCGTGGCCATCGGTGCGCCCTTCATGGCACTGGCCACCGCCAAGCTGCCACGCAAGGCCGCTCTGGTAGCGTTGATGGGGATCTTCATTATCGGCAACCTGCTCTGCGCCCTGGCCAGTGACTACAACGTGCTGATGTTTGCCCGTGTGGTCACCGCGCTGTGCCACGGTGCGTTCTTTGGGATTGGTTCTGTGGTAGCGGCCAACCTGGTGCCGGCCAACAAGCGGGCTTCGGCCGTGGCCTTGATGTTCACCGGTTTGACCCTGGCCAACGTGCTGGGCGTGCCACTGGGTACCGCGCTGGGCCAGGAAGCCGGCTGGCGTTCGACCTTCTGGGCCGTGACCGTGATTGGCGTCGTGGCACTGATCGGCCTTATCCGCTTCCTGCCGGCCAAGCGTGACGAAGAAAAACTCGACATGCGCGCCGAACTCAAAGCCCTCAAGGGCGCCGGTATCTGGTTGTCGCTGACCATGACCGCGCTGTTCTCCGCGTCGATGTTCACCCTCTTCACCTACGTCGCGCCGCTGCTGGGCGATGTGACCGGCGTGTCGCCAAAAGGCGTGACCTGGACCCTGTTGCTGATCGGCCTGGGCCTCACCGTGGGCAACATCATCGGCGGCAAGCTGGCGGACAAACGCCTGGCAGCCACCCTGATTGGCGTGTTCGCCAGCATGGCGGTGGTCTCCACGCTGTTGACCTGGACCAGCGTTGCGGTGATCCCGACTGAAATCACCCTGTTCCTGTGGGCTGCCGCTTCGTTTGCCGCCGTACCGGCGCTGCAAATCAACGTGGTGACCTTCGGCAAGGCGGCACCGAACCTGGTGTCCACCCTGAACATCGGCGCGTTCAACATCGGCAACGCCCTCGGCGCCTGGGTCGGCGGCACGGTGATCGCCCACGGTTTCGGCCTGACCAGCGTGCCCTTGGCCGCGGCAGCCCTGGCGATCCTCGCGCTGCTGGTGACCCTGATTACCTTCCGTCAGAACGGCGATGCCGACCTGGCCCCTGCGACCCACTGATCAATCCACTTAAAGAGAAGGGTGTTATCCCATGACGACTATTTTCGATCCCATCAAACTGGGCGACCTGGAACTGTCGAACCGCATCATCATGGCACCGCTGACCCGCTGCCGCGCCGATGACGGTCGTGTACCCAACGCGCTGATGGCCGAGTACTACGTGCAACGCGCATCTGCTGGCTTGATCCTCAGCGAAGCCACCTCCGTGACGCCGCTGGGCGTGGGCTACCCGGACACCCCGGGCATCTGGTCCAACGACCAGGTGCGTGGCTGGGCCAATGTGACCAAGGCCATCCACGGCGCGGGCGGCAAGATCTTCCTGCAACTGTGGCACGTGGGCCGTATCTCCCATGAGTCGTACCTGAACGGCGAAAGCCCGGTGGCCCCGAGCGCGATCCAACCCAAAGGCCACGTCAGCCTGGTTC
The DNA here is from genome assembly GCF_059418405.1 of Pseudomonas sp. GW821-FHT09A09. Lineage (NCBI taxonomy): Bacteria > Pseudomonadati > Pseudomonadota > Gammaproteobacteria > Pseudomonadales > Pseudomonadaceae > Pseudomonas > Pseudomonas sp. GW821-FHT09A09. The sequence continues at coordinate 53,703 of NZ_JBWKPU010000024.1, read as the reverse complement.
GCCCACTCGCCGACTACCCAACCCCACGCGCCCTGGAAACCGCTGAAATCGCCGACATCGTCGACGCCTACCGCACCGGTGCCGAAAATGCCAAGGCTGCTGGCTTTGACGGCGTGGAAATCCACGGCGCCAACGGCTACCTGCTTGACCAGTTCCTGCAGAGCAGCACCAACAAGCGTACCGATAACTACGGTGGCTCCCTGGAAAACCGTGCGCGCCTGCTGCTGGAAGTGACTGACGCTGCCATCGAAGTCTGGGGCGCAGGCCGTGTGGGTGTGCACCTGGCACCACGCGCCGATTCCCACGACATGGGCGACGACAACCTGGCTGAAACCTTCACTTACGTCGCCAGCGAGCTGGGCAAGCGCGGCATCGCGTTCATCTGCTCCCGTGAAAAAGAAGGCGCCGACAGCCTCGGCCCACAACTGAAAAAAGCCTTCGGCGGCCCGTACATCGCCAACGAACGCTTCACCAAGGACAGCGCCAATGCGTGGCTGGCGTCGGGCAAGGCTGACGCAGTGGCCTTCGGCGTACCGTTCATTGCCAACCCGGACCTGCCGGCTCGCCTGAAGGCCGATGCGCCGTTGAACGAACCGCACCCGGAAACCTTCTACGGCAAAGGCCCGGTCGGCTACATCGACTACCCGACCCTGGCGATCTGATGTAACTCGCTGAAACGAAAAAGCCCCGGTTCGCAGGAACCGGGGCTTTTTCATTGGCGCGGGGAAACATTCCTTCACAGCCTTGCAACAAAATCGCTACAAAATACTTAGGCGGCTACCTATCAACCGCCCGCCAGCCCGTATATAAAGTCACCCCACCTATCAGTCGAAGGGGCGATTGACTGCCTCTGGGCTTTACTGTTGACACAACTGGATGCAATTACGCATTTTGTCTTAATTGCGCAGGCTGGGGCTCAAGCGCAGCATGTCCAACCCTGCATCCACCCAGCGTTCGGCGTCCTGATGCAACTGGAAGCTGTCGGGCACCAGCAGCCACTGGCCGATCAGCCCGTGAATGTAGGCATGGATGCACACCGCGCCGCGGGTTGTGTCCAGGTTTTCCGGAAGCTGCCCGCGATGGACCGCGTTGCGCAATGTCAGCCCGATGCGCAGGTTGCACTCAAGACTGTGGGTTTGGCGTTGACGCCGCATGTCACACATTTCATCGGTGAACTCGCACTTATGAAACAGGATTTCGTTGATGCGCCGGGTTTTCGGGTCCAGTGCCACTTGATGATAGAGATGAATGAGCAACTTGCGCATACAGCCCAGCGGGTCGACTTCATCTTCGCTTTCACTCGCCCGGGCCAACTCGTCCAGCGGCTCGTGCAGCGTGTCGAGCAGCGCCTGGAGCAAGTCGGACTTGTTGCTGAAATGCCAGTAGATGGCCCCCCGCGTCACGCCCGCCAGCGCGGCGATGTCTGCCAGCGTAGTCCGCGCGACACCGCGTTGGTAAAAGGCTTGCTCGGCGGCATCGAGAATCTGGCTGCGCGTTTCCTGAGCTTCCTCTTTGGTGCGACGAACCATGGCAGTAAAACCTCTATCAGGACACTGTGGATGGTGCTGGACCATCATCTGAATAATTGTGGGACGACGCCGTCATGGGCGCCGAACGTACTAAAATCGAGGCTTTCGGAGCTGCTTTGTCAACATTTCGCAAAGCCTGTCAAGAGTTTACAAACAACCGTGAACGTAAGTATATTGCGTAGCAAGCTACTTATCTACTCACAGCTTGTTTTTTACCCTTCCACACTTCTTGTGCGCAGTCTGCGCGCCTGACCCGAGGATCTTCATGCAACTTAAGCCAGCTGTTACCGCTCTGGTTACTGCCGTCGCCCTGGCATCGCTGCTCAGCGGATGTAAAAAGGAAGAAGCGGCTCCGCCCGCTCAAACCCCTCAGGTCGGCGTGGTCACCATTCAACCGCAAGCCTTTACCCTGACGTCCGAACTGCCAGGCCGCACCACCGCCTACCGCATTGCGGAAGTTCGCCCACAGGTCAACGGCATCATTCTCAAGCGCCTGTTCAAGGAAGGCGGCGACGTGAAGGAAGGGCAACAGCTCTACCAGATCGACCCGTCGGTGTATGAAGCCACCCTGAAAAGCGCACAAGCCAGCCTGACCCAGACCAAGTCCATCACCGACCGCTACAAGCAGTTGGTCGATGAACAAGCCGTCAGCCGTCAGGAATACGACACCGCCGTCGCCAACCGCATGACCGCAGAAGCAAACGTTCAAACCGCCCAGATCAACGTGCGCTACACCAAAGTGTTCGCGCCGATCTCCGGGCGTATTGGCCGTTCTTCGGTGACCGAAGGCGCGCTGGTCAGCAACGGCCAGACCGATGCCATGGCCGTGATCCAGCAACTCGACCCGATCTACGTCGACGTCACGCAGTCCTCGGCCGAGATGCTGAAACTGCGCCGCGACCTGGAAAGCGGCCAGCTGCAGAAAGCCGGCGACAATGCCGCCAAGGTCAAGCTGACCCTGGAAGACGGCAGTTCCTACGCCCAGGACGGCAAGCTGGAATTCTCCGAAGTGTCGGTTGACCAGACCACCGGTTCCGTGACCCTGCGCGCCGTGTTCCCCAACCCTGACCACACCCTGCTGCCAGGCATGTTCGTACACGCCCAACTGCAAGCCGGCGTGAACAGCAAGGCCATCCTCGCACCGCAGCAAGGCGTGACCCGCGACCTCAAGGGCATCCCGACTGCGCTGATCGTGAACAAGGACAACAAGGTCGAGCAACGCGTACTGGTTGCCAACCGTACGGCCGGTGCTTACTGGCTGGTGGAAAAAGGCCTGGACGCCGGTGACCGCGTGATCACCGAAGGCTTGCAATTCATCAAGCCGGGCATCGAAGTCAAGGTCAAGGACGCCGACAACGCCAAACCTGCAGGTTCCGCTCCAGCTCCTGCTGCCGCAGCTGGCAAAGGGGAGTAACCCATGTCGAAATTTTTTATCGACCGTCCCATTTTCGCCTGGGTAATTGCCCTGGTGATCATGCTGGTCGGGGCACTGTCGATCCTGAAGTTGCCCATCAACCAGTACCCGGCCATTGCGCCAACCGCCATCGATATCCAGGTGACCTACCCGGGTGCCTCTGCACAAACCGTGCAGGACACCGTGGTTCAGGTGATCGAGCAACAGCTCAACGGTATCGACAACCTGCGTTATGTCGCCTCGGACAGTAACTCCGACGGCAGCATGACCATCACCGCGACGTTCAACCAGGGTACCAACCCGGACATCGCCCAGGTTCAGGTGCAGAACAAGCTGAACCTGGCGACCCCACTGCTGCCGCAAGAAGTGCAGCAGCAGGGTATCCGCGTGACCAAGTCGGTGAAGAACTTCCTGATGGTGATCGGTCTGGTGTCGGAAGACGGCAGCATGACCAAGGACGACCTGTCCAACTACATCGTGTCCAACATCCAGGACCCGATCTCCCGTACCGCAGGTGTGGGTGACTTCCAGGTGTTCGGTTCGCAGTACGCCATGCGTATCTGGCTCGACCCGGCCAAGCTGAACAACTACCAGCTCACGCCGGTGGATGTCAGTAACGCCATCGCGGCCCAGAACGTTCAGGTGGCCACCGGCCAACTCGGCGGCCTGCCTGCCCTGCCCGGTACCCAGCTGAACGCCACCATCATCGGCAAGACCCGTCTGCAAACCGCGGAAGCGTTCGGCAAGATCCTGATGAAGGTCAATGCCGACGGCTCGCAGGTTCGACTGGGCGATGTTGCCCGTATCGAACTGGGCGGCCAGAACTACAGCATCAGCGCACAGTTCAACGGCAAGCCGGCTTCCGGTATGGCGATCAAGCTGGCAGCAGGCGCCAACGCCCTGGACACCGGCAAGGCCATCCGCGCCACCGTGGCGTCCCTGGAACCGTTCTTCCCGCCAGGCATGAAGGCCGTGGTGCCGTACGACACCACGCCTGTGGTGACCGAATCGATCTCCGGTGTGGTTGACACCCTGGTCGAAGCGATCGTCCTGGTGTTCCTGGTGATGTTCCTGTTCCTGCAGAACTTCCGCGCCACCATCATCACCACCATGACCGTACCGGTGGTATTGCTGGGTACGTTCGGGATCCTCGCGGCCTTTGGCTTCACCATCAACACCCTGACCATGTTCGGCATGATCCTGGCCATCGGCTTGCTGGTGGACGACGCCATCGTCGTGGTGGAAAACGTCGAGCGGGTGATGGCCGAGGAGCATTTGTCGCCTAAAGAAGCGACGATCAAATCCATGGGCCAGATCCAGGGCGCCCTGGTGGGTATCGCACTGGTACTGTCGGCGGTACTGCTGCCGATGGCATTCTTCGGCGGCTCCACGGGTGTGATCTACCGACAGTTCTCCATCACCATTGTGTCGGCGATGGCGTTGTCGGTACTGGTTGCCCTGATCTTCACCCCGGCCTTGTGCGCCACCATGCTCAAGGACATCGACCCGGAAAAACACGGCCAACCCAAGCGCGGTTTCTTCGGCTGGTTCAACCGTACCTTCGACAGCGGCGTGCTGAAATACGAGCGTGGCGTCGGCGGCATGATCAAGCACAAGATCCCGGCGTTCCTGGTGTACGCGTTGATCCTGGCCGGCATGATCTGGATGTTCACCCGTATTCCGAGCGCGTTCCTGCCCGAGGAAGACCAGGGTGTGATCTTTGCCCAGGTGCAGACGCCAGTCGGTTCGTCGGCTGAACGTACGCAAAAAGTCATCGACGACATGCGTGCCTTCCTGCTCAACGACAAGGAAGGCGAGCCTGGCGAAGGCAAGGCCGTGAAGTCGGTGTTCACCGTGAACGGCTTCAACTTCGCCGGCCGTGGCCAGAGCTCGGGCCTTGCGTTCGTGATGCTCAAGCCGTGGGGCGAGCGGGATGCCACGCAATCGGTATTTGAAGTGGCCAAGCGTGCCCAGGGTTACTTCTTCGGGGCCTTCAAGGACGCCATGGTCTTCGCCATTGTGCCGCCTTCGGTTCTGGAACTGGGTAACGCCACCGGTTTCGACGTGTTCCTGCAAGACCAGGGTGGCGTCGGCCACGAGAAGCTGATGGCTGCACGTAACCAGTTCCTCGGTGCCGCAGCGCAAAGCAAGGTCCTGGCGGGCGTGCGCCCCAACGGCGTAAACGATGAGCCGCAATACGAACTCACCGTTGACGACGAAAAAGCCAGTGCCCAGGGCATCAGCCTGTCGGACATCCAGCAGACCCTGGCGATTGCCCTGGGTGGCAGCTACGTCAATGACTTCATCGACCGTGGTCGTGTGAAGAAGGTGTACGTGCAGGGTGACGCCGCCAGCCGTATGTCCCCGGAAGACCTGAACAAATGGTACGTGCGCAGCAACTCCGGGAAGATGGTGCCGCTGTCGGCCATCTCGTCGGGCAAGTGGATCTACGGCTCGCCGAAGCTCTCGCGTTACAACGGTGTAGCGGCGATGGAAATCCTCGGTACGCCAGCACCGGGCTACAGTACCGGTGACGCGATGGCCGAAGTCGAGCGTATTGCCAAGGACTTGCCAGCCGGCGTGGGCTACGCCTGGACCGGCCTGTCGTACGAAGAACGCCTGTCCGGCTCCCAGGCGCCAGCGTTGTACGCCCTGTCGCTGCTGGTGGTGTTCCTGTGCCTTGCGGCCCTGTACGAAAGCTGGTCGATCCCGATCGCGGTGATCCTGGTGGTGCCACTGGGTGTGATCGGTGCATTGATCGCCACCAGCCTGCGCGGCCTGTCCAACGACGTGTTCTTCCAGGTGGGCTTGTTGGTGACGGTGGGCCTGGCGGCGAAAAACGCCATCCTGATCGTCGAGTTCGCCAAGGAGCTGCATGAACAAGGCAAGGGCATCGTGGAGGCGGCCATCGAGGCGTCCCGCATGCGTCTGCGTCCGATCATCATGACCTCCATGGCGTTCATGCTCGGCGTACTGCCCCTGGCGATTTCCACTGGTGCCGGCTCGGGCAGCCAGCACGCCATCGGTACGGGCGTAATTGGCGGTATGATCACCGCCACCGTGCTGGCGATCTTCTGGGTGCCACTGTTCTATGCAACCGTGTCCTCGGCTGGCGAACGTAAAAAGAAAGACACCACTGAAACTCCTAAAGAGGCTGGCCAATGAGCAAGTCGCTACTCTCCTTAGCCGTCACGGCATTCGTGCTCAGTGGCTGCTCGCTGATACCTGACTATCAGCGCCCTGAGGCGCCGGTGGCCGCCCAGTTCCCGCAGGGGCCGGCGTATTCGTCGGCCCAGGCGCCGAACCAGGCCGCGGCGGAGCAAGGCTGGAAGCAGTTTTTCCATGACCCTGCCCTGCAACAGCTGATCCAGACGGCACTGGTGAACAACCGCGACCTGCGTGTCGCGGCCCTGAACATCGATGCCTACGCCGCGCAGTACCAGATCCAGCGCGCCGACCTGTTCCCGGCCGTCTCGGCCACGGGCAGCGGCAGCCGTTCGCGTACCCCGGCCAAGCTGTCGCAGACCGGCGAATCGACCATCAGCAGCCAATACTCGGCTGGCCTGGGTATCAGCTCCTATGAGCTGGACCTGTTCGGTCGCGTGCGCAGCTTGAGCGAAGAAGCCCTGCAGAAGTACTTCGCCACTGAAGAAGCACGGCGCAGCACCCAGATCAGCCTGGTGGCCAGCGTAGCCAACGCCTACCTGACCTGGCAGGCCGACAAAGAACTGCTCAAGCTCACCCAGGACACCCTGGGCGCGTTCGAGCAGAGCTACAAGCTGACCTCGCGCAGCAATGAAGTCGGCGTGGCCTCGGCCCTCGACCTCAGCCAGGCGCGCACCTCGGTGGAAAACGCCCGTGTGCAACTGGCGCGTTATACGCGCCAGGTGGCCCAGGACGAAAACAGCCTGACCCTGCTGCTGGGCACCGGCTTGCCGGCCAACATCACCAGCAAGCCGCTGGCGGATGACCTGCTCAGCGAAGTGCCCGCCGGGTTGCCTTCGGACCTGCTGCAACGTCGTCCCGACATCGTGCAGGCCGAGTACAACCTCAAGGCCGCCAACGCCAATATCGGCGCAGCCCGGGCAGCGTTCTTCCCGAGCATCAGCCTGACGGCCAGCGCCGGCACCGCCAGCCCGACCCTGGGCGGCCTGTTCAAGGGCGGTTCGGGTACCTGGTCGTTTGCCCCGCAGATCAACATCCCGATCTTCAACGCCGGTAGCCTGCGCGCAAGCCTGGACTACTCGAAGATCCAGAAAGAGATCAACGTGGCCAACTACGAGAAGGCCATCCAGACCGGCTTCCAGGAAGTCTCCGACGGCCTCGCCGCGCGTGAGACCTACAAGCAGCAGCTGGATGCCCAACGTGGCTTCGTCGCGGCCAACCAGGATTACTACCGCCTGGCCGAGCGTCGCTACCGCATTGGTGTCGACAGCAACCTGACGTTCCTCGATGCCCAGCGCCAACTGTTCAGTGCCCAGCAATCGCTGATCACCGACCGCCTGGCGCAACTCACCAGCGAGGTCAACCTGTACAAGGCCCTCGGCGGTGGCTGGAACGAGCAGACGGCCAAAAACGAGCCTTTGAAAGAAGAAGCGCCGGCGCTGAAGTTGTTCTGATAGCCGCGCAATAAACAAAACCGCTTCCCTCACCGGAAGCGGTTTTTTTATGCCCGCCGCTCTCTGTAGGAGCTGGCTTGCCAGCGATGGCGATCTGTCAGCAACTACATTTTTAGCTGACACACCGCTATCGCCGGCAAGCCGGCTCCTACAGAGAGCGGCGTAGCGTTGTTGCCTTGCTTTTCGCCCAACCCTTCAGGGTAAAATTGGTAACAGATTCTTACAGACCACAGAGGGAGCTTGTCGTAATGATCGTAGGAATCGACCTGGGAACGACCAACAGCCTGGCCGCCGTCTGGCGCGGCGATGCCGCCGAAATGGTGCCCAATGCCCTTGGCCAGCTGCTGACCCCCAGTGTGGTCGGCCTGGATGATCAAGGCCGCGTCCTGGTGGGCCAAGCCGCCAAGGAACGCCTGCACACCCACCCGCACCTGACCACCTCACTGTTCAAGCGCTACATGGGCAGCGCCACCGAAGTGCGCCTGGGCGACCGCTCGTTCCGTCCCGAAGAACTCTCGGCGCTGGTGCTCAAGAGCCTCAAGGAAGACATCGAGCGCACCTACGGCCAGACCGTCACCGACGCCGTGATCAGCGTGCCCGCCTACTTCAGCGACGGCCAACGCAAGGCCACGCGCATCGCCGGCGAGCTGGCGGGTCTCAACGTTGAAAAACTGATCAATGAACCCACTGCCGCCGCCTTGGCCTACGGCCTGCACCAGCGGGACAAGGAAACCTCGTTCCTGGTGTTCGACCTGGGTGGCGGCACCTTCGACGTGTCGATCATCGAGCTGTTCGACGGTGTGATGGAAGTGCGTGCCAGCGCAGGCGACAACTTCCTTGGCGGCGAAGATTTCGACACCCTGCTGCTGGAACACTTCGTCGACAGCCAGCGTAACGCCCAAGGCTTCCCGCCCACCAGCAGCGTGCTGCAAGCCCTGCGCCGCGAAGCCGAGCGCGTGCGTAAAGCCCTGGGCCAGGACGACAGCGCCGAGTTCAGCCTGCGCGTCGACGGCCAGCAATGGGTCAAGACCATCACCCAGCAAGAACTCGCCAAGCTCTACACGCCCCTGCTGGAACGCCTGCGCGCGCCGATCGAACGCGCCCTGCGTGATGCGCGGATCCGCGTGGGCGACCTCGATGAAATCCTGCTGGTCGGCGGCACCACGCGCATGCCGCTGGTGCGCAAGCTCGCCGCCGGCCTGTTCGGGCGCTTCCCGTCCATCAGCCTCGATCCGGACCAGGTCGTCGCCCACGGCGCGGCGATTCAGGCAGCACTGAAGGCCCGCTCGGCGGCCCTGGAAGAAGTGGTGCTCACCGACGTCTGCCCCTACACCCTGGGCATCGAGACCTCGAACCAGTACGGCGGCCATATCGAAAGCGGGCACTACCTGCCGTTGATCGAACGCAACAGCAGCGTGCCGGTGAGCCGGGTCAAGTCAGTCGTGACCCTGCATGACAACCAGAGCCAGGTGCTGCTCAAGATCTTCCAGGGCGAAAGCCGCCTGGTCAAAGACAACATCGAACTCGGCCAACTGGACATCGCGGTGCCCAAGCGCAAGGCCGGCGAAGTCTCGCTGGACGTGCGCTTCACCTACGACAACAACGGCCTGCTGGAAGCCCAGGTGAAGATCCCGCTGACCGGCGAGCAACATTCGCTGGTCATCGAGAACAACCCTGGCGTGTTGAGTCCGGAGGAGATCCAGCAACGCCTGCAAGCCCTGGCGCAGTTGAAGGTTCACCCGCGTGACCAGCAGGTCAACACGGTACTGGTCGCCCGCCTCGAACGTCTCTACCAGGAAAGCCTGGGCGAGGTGCGCGAACAACTCGGCCACTGGGCCGCACAGTTCCAGCAAGTGCTCGACACCCAGGATGAACGCCGCATTCGCGAGGCGCGCAGTGAACTCACCCGTCACCTTGAGCAACTCGACAACGGGTTCTGGCGCTAAAGGAAAACAACATGGATTGTTGGACAGTGTTGCAACTGGCAGACGATGCCGACGAGCGCACGATCAAGCGCGCCTACGCGCGCCTGCTCAAGGGCTGCCGGCCGGACGATGATCCCGAAGGCTTCCAGCGCCTGCGCGAAGCCTACGAAGCAGCGTTGAATGAAGCGCGCTGGCGCACGGATGACGAGGCCGAGGAGACCGTTCACGCGCCTGTCGCCGAACCGGCCTACGCCAACCTCAGCGATCTGGCCGAACTGATGGACGTACGGCCTCTCAGCCCTGCGCCGTTTGACGCCCCAGCACCGAGCCCGGCCCAGGCCCTGCTCGCTGGCCTCAATGTGCACAACCTCGATGAACGCTGGGCCCATGCCCAACTTCAAGGGTGCGCCGACGCCTTCCAGGACGGCCTGTTGCGCCACTGCTTCGACGCGCCAGGCGAGCGCAGCGCCATCGCGCGCTGGGCGGTTCAGCACCTGGAATGGCTGACACCCTGGCAACAGGTGAGCATGACGCCCTGGCAGCACGAGGCCCTGAGCGCCGAACTGTTGCAGGACTATCGCCTCACCTTGCAAGAAATGCTGGAGCAAAAGGCCGAGCGCGAATTCATCACCCAGCTCACGCAGTACAACAGCCAGCCCTGGCTGCGCGTGTTCGACCTGCAGCAACAGTGGCAGCGCATCGTCCTTCAACTACTGTACGACACCCAGTGGAGCGTGCCGCTGTTCGAGCGGGTGTGCCAGGCGTTTGGCTGGGACGACCAGAAAGGCGTGTTCCCGGAACCCGCGTGGATGTGGCGCCAACTGGTCTCGCGCTGCGAGCAGGAAAGCTTCTTCGCCAATCTGCAAGACAAGGCCCAGGACCCTCGGCGTACGTCTCCGGATGCCTTGGCGGCGCGGCTGTTGCTGACGCCAATGTCGGCCACCCAACACAAACGCGTCATCGACCAGTTCGGCGAAAACGAGTGGAACGCGTGCCAGCACCTGGCCGAGACCCTGACCTGGCGTTACCCGCAACTGGCTGAACGCGTGCCGCAAGACGACCTGTTTTTCTGGCGCAGATTTGTCCCTCGGCCGATCTACACCCAGGTGTTTATCCGACTGTGGGCCGTCTTTGCATTAGGCCTCGGCCTGAGCATCGCCCACGACAAACCCGACCGCATGGACCTGATGTCGATCGTGATCTTCATGCTGATGGCGTTCGTTCCGGCCGGGATTGGCTTTCGCGTCACGCAGCTGTGGGCAGGAATGAGTTCGACCTTCAAGGTCCCGGACCTGTGGCTGACTGAGCGCCTGGTGCCCAAGCGGTTCAACCCCAACAGTTATTGGCTGGTGATACGCCACGGCGTGCCGCAGGCCGTCATGCTGCTGGCCTGCGGGCTGATGCTCGGCGTGCTGGGCATGGTCACCTACGCCGGCATGGTGCTGATCAACCTGCTGCATAAAAAACGCATCGGCCACATCAGCCAGGCATTCAGCCACGGCTACCCGTGGCTCAACGGTTTGCACTGGGCGTTCTGGAGCCCGCTGCAAGTGGTGTTCCTGGTGGTGATGGTGAGCGCGATTGTTGCGGCCCAGCATTACTTGCCGGCGGTTCCCTGGACCCACTTCGACCTGCCCCGGCGTTAAGCCCAAAGGCGGGCCTGAGCGCAACGCACAGGCCCGCCAACTTGCGTTCGATCATCGCCCACAACCCGCCTTCCCCCACTTTCAACGCCCCTGCACCGCCCTTCACCATGGCCGGCACCTGCATAACCCCAATAACAACAGGTCCTACACCATGAGCATTTTCCACCCGCGCCAGTTCGTGCTGGCGACCGCTGTCGCGTGCGTTACCCTACCCGTCCTCGCCGAGGAACACGGCTTTCTCGAAGACGCCAGCGCCAACCTCAACCTGCGCAATTTTTTCTTCAACCGTAACTACACCAACCCGACCAAAGCCCAGGGCGGCGCGCAGGAGTGGACGCAGAGTTTCATCCTCGACGCCAAGTCCGGCTTCACCCAGGGCACCGTGGGTTTTGGTATGGATGTACTCGGCTTGTACTCGCTCAAGCTCGACGGCGGGCGCGGCACGGGCGGTACGCAGTTGCTGCCGCTGGACCACGACGGCCGCCCTGCCGATGAATTCGGGCGCCTGGGCGTGGCGTTCAAGGCACGTATTTCGAAGACCGAAGTGAAGGTCGGCGAGTGGATGCCGGTGCTGCCAATCCTGCGCTCCGACGATGGCCGCTCCCTGCCGCAAACCCTGCGCGGCGGGCAGATCACCTCCAAGGAAATCAGCGGCCTGACGCTGTACGGCGGCCAGTTCCGCGCCAACAGCCCGCGTGACGACAGCAGCATGAGCGATATGTCGATGTTCGGTAAAACCGCCTTCACCTCCGACCGCTTCAACTTCCAGGGCCTGGAATACGCGTTCAACGACAAACGGACCCAGGTCGGCCTGTGGAATGCCCAGCTCAAGGACATCTACAGCCAGCAATACCTCAACCTCACCCACAGCCAACCCGTGGGCGACTGGACCCTGGGCGCCAACCTCGGGTTCTTCTACGGCAAGGATGACGGCAGCGCCCGCGCCGGGGAACTGGACAACAAGACCTGGTCCGGCCTGTTCTCGGCGCGTTACGGCGGCAACACCTTCTACGTCGGCCTGCAACGACTCGCCGGCAACAGCGCCTGGATGCGCGTCAACGGCACCAGCGGCGGCACCCTAGCCAACGACAGCTACAACGCCAGCTACGACAATGCCCAGGAAAAATCCTGGCAAGTGCGCCACGACTTCAACTTCGTCACCCTCGGCGTGCCGGGCCTGACCCTGATGAACCGCTACATCAGTGGCAGCAACGTGCACACCGGCACCGTCACCGATGGCAAGGAATGGGGCCGCGAGAGCGAGCTGGGTTACACCGTGCAAAGCGGGCCACTGCGCGACCTCAACGTACGCTGGCGCAATTCGAGCATGCGCCGCGACTACAGCAACAACGAGTTCGATGAAAACCGGTTGATCGTCAGTTACCCGCTCAGCCTGCTGTAAACCGGCGCGGCAGTTGCTGTATGGTGCGCGCCTGCCGCTGCTGATCCACCCAGCAGCGGCCTTTATTCGAGCCCGTGCACACCATGAAATCCCTCGCCTTAGCGTCTGCCCTCCTGGCCGTGGCACTGAGCCTCAGCGGCTGCATCGGCGCGCCCATCGCCCTGACGCCGCAGACCGAGCAACGCCTGCAAGCCCAGGCGCCGATCCGTTTTCTGCTGACTTTCGATGACGGCCCCAGCGCGTCGGGCTATAACAACCCAAGCCGCTCGGTGGTGGCAGACCTGGCAAACAACCCGATACTGCCGGGCATCAAGGCGGTGTTTTTCCTGCAGACCGAAGCCTCCCGCTCCGGTGGCAGCCCGCGCGGTCACAAGACCATGGAGCGCGAATATGCCGCCGGGCACATCCTGGCCTTTCACACCGCCACGGCGTTTCACACCAATCACCGTTGGCTGAACGATACCGAGCTGGAAAGCACCCTCACCCAGGGCGCGGTGGACATTGCCGCGATCACTGGCAGCCCGCCCAATCTGGTGCGCCCGCCCTTCTGGAACTACGACAAGCGCACCTTCGCCGCCTACCAGCGCCATGGCATGCACGTGCTGCTGACCGACCTGAGTGCCAACGACGGCAAGATCTGGGGTTTCAACGGCAGCCCGCGCCGCCGCGCCAACCTGTACCGGCAACTGTCGGTGTTGCGTGAGCACATTGCCTTGGGTGAGCTGCCGACGGTGGGCGGGGTGATCCCGGTGGTGGTGACCTTCCACGACATCAACCGCTACACCGCGCGGCATATGCAGGAGTACCTGCAGATCCTGCTGGACAGTGCGCGGATTAATGGCATGAAGACGGCCGCCGAGCCGTTCTATACCGACCATGACGCGTTGGAACGCGCTGCATTGGCACGTACGGTCAAGGACGTGAATGAGCCGGTGCACCTGCCCGGTGTGTGGAATTGGGTGTGGAGCGCCGATACCCGCTGACCCCACGGTTAAATGAGCTTTTCTGTGGGAGCTGGCTTGCCTGCGATGCAAGCACCTCGGTCTGTCAGGCAGACCAGGGTGATCCTATCGCAGGCAAGCCAGCTCCCACAGGTTGATCGCATTTCAATTCAGGCTTCGCGGGACTCGACGCCCAGCTCATCCCACACCGACTCAGCCAGATGAAAGGTGGCGTTCGCCGCCGGAATCCCGCAGTAGATCGCGCTCTGCATCAGCACTTCCTTGATCTCGGCCCGGGTCACGCCGTTGCTCGCGGCGGCGCGCAGGTGCAGCTTGAGTTCTTCGCTTCGGTTCATGCCGATCAGCATGGCGATGGTGATCAGGCTGCGGGTGTGTCGCGGCAAGCCGGGGCGGGTCCAGATGTCGCCCCAGGCGTGGCGGGTGATCATTTCCTGGAACTCGCTGTTGAACTCGGTCAGGGCATTGAGGCTGCGGTCGACGTGGGCATCGCCCAGCACTTCGCGGCGCACTTGCAGGCCCTCGGCATAACGTTGTTTCTCGTCCAAAAAAACTACTCCTCTACACCTGTAGTGAGCGGGCTTGCCCCGCGCCGCGGTATGTCAGGCACCTCATACGAAACTGACACACCGCCGCGCGGGGCAAGCCCGCTCACTCCATTATTGGGCTGACAGAAATTCCAGGACGCGCGTGCTGAACGCAGCGCCGGCCTGGACGTTGGACAGGTGCGCCGCATAGAACTCGGCGTACTCGGCGCCCCGCACATGGGCCTGGATAAAATGGCTGCCGGCAGGCGGTGTAACGGCGTCTTCAGTGCCGGCAATCACCAGGGTCGGCACCTGGATCGACGCCAGTTGCTCACGAAAATCCGCATCCCGCACCGCCGTGCAGTTCGCGGCGTAGCCCTCAGGCGAAGTGGCCGCCAGCATGTCGGTGATCTGCTTGGCCTGGTGCGGGTTGGCCGCCGCAAAATCAGCGGTAAACCAGCGCGCAATCGATGCATCACGCAGGGCAACCATCGCCGCCGCGCCATCGCGCAGTACCATTTCGATGCGTGGGTTCCACACCTCGGGCGTGCCGATCTTGGCGGCGGTGTTGCACACCACCAAGCGGTTCAAGCGATCGCCCGCGTTAATCCCCAGCCATTGGCCAATCAAACCGCCCATGGACAAACCGCAAAAATGCGCACGCTGAATATCCAGCGCATCCAGCAGCGTAATCACGTCGCGCCCCAGTTTCTCGATGCTGTAAGGGCCCTCGGTGACCAGGGATTTGCCGTGGCCACGGGTATCAAAGCGCAGCACACGGAAATGCTCGGTGAAGGCCGGAATCTGGATGTCCCACATATGCAGGTCGGTGCCCAGGGAGTTAGACAGCACCAACACCGGTGCCCCCTCAGGGCCATCCAGTTGGTAATGCAGTTCGCCCTCGGCGAGTTGTACAAAGGCCACGGTGGTCTCCTCAAGCAAAGTGTTCTGTCACGGCGCGGGTGACCCAGGTACGGGCCTGACCCAGGTAGTGGGCCGGGTCGAGCAGGCGGTCGAGTTCGGCCGCAGACAGCTCGGTGGTGATCTGTGCTTCGTCCGCCAGCACTGCGCGCAAATGGCGACCTTCTGCGACGGCGCGCTTGCAGCACTGCTCCAGCACGTGGTGCGCGGTTTCCCGGCCCAGGCGCTGGGCGAGCACGATGCTGACGGCTTCGGCCAGCACCAGGCCCTGGGTCAGGTCAAGGTTTTTGCCCATGCGCTCAGCGTCGACCTCAAGCCCTTCGCTCACCAGCAGCGCCTGCTGCAACGCGCCAGACACCAAACGGCAGATCTCTGGCAGGGTTTCCCATTCGGCATGCCACAGGCCCAGGCTGCGCTCGTGCTCCTGGGGCATGGCGCTGAACATCGTCGACACCAACCCCGGCACGCGGGTGGCGGCGCTGATCAGCACAGCGGCGCCCACCGGGTTGCGTTTGTGCGGCATGGTCGACGAACCACCCTTGCCCGGCGCGGAAGGCTCAAACACCTCAGCCGCTTCGGTCTGCATCAGCAGGCTGATATCGCGGCCCAGTTTACCGAGGCTGCCGGCGATCAGGCCGAGGACGCTGGCGAACTCCACCAGGCGATCACGCTGGGTGTGCCAGGGTTGCTCGGGCAACGCCAGTTGCAGCTCCGCCGCCAGGGCTTCGGCCACCGGCATGGCGTGCTCGCCCAACGCAGCCAAAGTCCCGGACGCGCCGCCAAATTGCAGCACCAGCAGGCGCGGTTTCAATTGGGCAAGACGCTGCCGGCTGCGGGTCAGCGCCCCCAGCCACCCGGCGATTTTCATCCCCAGGGTCACGGGCGTTGCGTGCTGCAACCAGGTGCGCCCCGCCAATGGCACGTCGGCATAACGCTGGGCCTGGGCCGCCAGGATGTCGCCCAGGCGCGCCAGGTCGGTCTCGATCAGTGCCACGGCCTGGCGCAGTTGCAGCACCAGGCCGGTGTCCATCACGTCCTGGCTGGTAGCGCCCAGGTGCACATAGCGCTCGGCGCCGGCATCTTCACTGGCAATCAACTTGCCCAGCGCCTTCACCAGCGGTATCGCCGAATTGCCCGCCGTGGCAATCGCCACACCCAGGGCATCCACGTCGTACAACGAAGCCAGGCACGCCTGGGCAATTGGCGCGACGGCAGCCTGGGGGATCAACCCCACCTGGGCCTCGGCCCGGGCCAGTGCGGCTTCGAAATCCAGCATGCCCTGCAGGCGCCCTGTGTCGCAGAACACCTCGGCCATGCTGCCCGCCGTGAAGTAAGCGTCGAACAATTGATTGCTCGTGCGCAGCGTCATAACACGTCCCTTACAAATCGTGGTGCAGGTACTCCGCCTGCTTCGGCAGGCGCAGGCTGAACAGGAAGGCCACCGCCATCATGCCGGTGACGTACCAGTAGAAGGTGTTTTCCATGCCCATGGATTTGAGGCCCAAGGCCACGTATTCCGCCGAACCACCGAAGATCGCATTGGCCACGGCATAAGCCAAGCCCACACCCAAGGCACGCACGTGCGGCGGGAACATCTCGGCTTTCACCAGGCCGCTGATGGAGGTGTAGAAACTCACGATGGCCAGGGCCAGGGAGATCAGCACAAACGCCAGGAACGGGCTGGTGACGGTTTTCAGGGTCAGCAGGATCGGCACGGTGCACAGGGTTCCGAGGGCGCCGAACCAGAGCATGGAATTACGACGGCCGATCTTGTCCGAGAGCATGCCGAACAGCGGCTGCATGCACATGTACACGAACAGCGCGCCGGTCATGATGTAGCTGGCGGTCTTGGCGTGCATGCCGGCGGTGTTCACCAGGTACTTCTGCATGTAGGTGGTAAAGGTGTAGAAAATCAGCGAACCGCCCGCGGTGTAGCCCAGCACGGTGATGAACGCCGCTTTGTGGTTACGGAACAGCGCAGCCATGCTGCCGGCGTCTTTGTCCTGGCGCGTTTCCTTGCTGGTGGTTTCCTTGAGGGTGCGACGCAGCAGCAGAGAGATCACTGCCGCAATGGCGCCGATCACGAACGGAATGCGCCAGCCCCAGGCACGCAATTCTTCTTCGGTGAGCAGTTGTTGCAGGATCACCACCACCAGCACCGCCAGCAGTTGCCCGCCGATCAGGGTCACGTACTGGAACGAGGCGAAGAAGCCCCGCTGGCCCTTGAGCGCGACTTCACTCATGTAGGTCGCGGTGGTGCCGTATTCGCCACCCACCGACAAGCCCTGGAACAGCCGCGCCACCAATAGCAACGCCGGGGCCCAGGCGCCGATGTCTTTGTAGGTCGGCAAAAAGGCGATGACCAGCGAGCCGGCGCACATCATCAGCACCGAGATCATCATCGAGTTTTTACGCCCGTGCTTGTCGGCCACTCGGCCAAACAGCCAGCCGCCAATGGGGCGCATCAGGAAGCCAGCGGCGAACACACCGGCGGTGTTGAGCAGTTGCACCGTCGGGTCGTCCGAGGGGAAAAACGCCGGGGCGAAATAGATGGCGCAGAAGGCATAGACGTAGAAGTCGAACCATTCGACAAGGTTGCCGGAGGACGCACCGACAATCGCAAAAATCCGTTTGCTGCGTTCTTCTCCGGTGTAGTGACTCGTTGTTGTTGTCATGTTTTTTTCACTCAGTGGGAACGGTTATAGCCTAGACATACTTTGCAACAACCATGTCATGCAAGCAGACTTTTGGATGGGTGTTGCCTGAGCGGGCCTCATCGCCGGCAAGCCGGCTCCTACAGTTGATTGCATTCCAGAGTTGGAACTCGATCAAATGTGGGAGCTGGCTTGCCTGCGATAGCGTCCTCAAGGCCAACTCAATAATCGAAGAACACCGTTTCTTTATCTGTGCCCTGCAAAATCACATTCCACTGATACACACCCTCTGCATCAGGCTTGGCAATCAAGGTGCCGCGCCGCTCGGCAGGCACACACGCCAACAGTGGGTCATCCCCATTCAATGCCTCACCGTCAAAATAGATCCGCGTGAGCAGGTGCTTCACCAACCCACGGGCAAACACCAACACCACCAAATGCGGCGCTTGGGTCGTGCCCTTCAACCCCGGTACGGCACCGGGCTTGATGGTGGTAAAGCGAAACCGCCCTTCCCCATCCACCGGGACCCGGCCGAAGCCTTCGAAGTTAGGGTCGACGGCCTTGTCTTGTTCATCTTCCGGGTGGTCGTACTTGCCGGCGGCGTTGGCCTGCCAGACTTCAAGCATGGCGTCGTTGACGACATCACCGTTGCCATCCACCACTTGCCCGCTGATCGCCACGCGTTCGCCGAGGGTGGCGGCGGTGGTCAAATCTTCACGGTTCAGCCAGGTCAGGCCGATGTGGTAATACGGCCCGACGGTGTGGGACGTGGTCGCGTTGAGTGTCATCTCATTTCTCCATCGGCGTGGCGTCGCGGCCGCGCAGGACGATGTCCCAGCGGTAGCCGAGGGCATAGGAAGGAATGGTTTTTTCCAGGTCGAAGCGCGCGATCAGGCGCTCCTTGGCCGAGGTGTCCGGCACGCAGTTGTAGATCGGGTCGTATTCCAGCAGCGGGTCGCCGGGGAAATACATCTGCGTGACCAGGCGCGTCAGCACGCTGGGGCCGAACAGCGAAAAGTGGATATGCGCCGGGCGCCACGCGTTGTGGTGGTTGCCCCACGGGTAGGCGCCTGGCTTGATGGTCTGGAACTGGTACCAGCCGTCGGCATCGGTGACGGTGCGGCCGGTGCCGGTGAAGTTCGGGTCCAGGGGCGCATCGTGCAGATCGCGCTTGTGGTTGTAGCGGCCGGCCGCGTTGGCCTGCCAGATCTCCACCAGAATGCCCGGCACTGGCAAGCCGTTTTCATCCAGCACGCGGCCATGGATGATGATGCGTTCGCCTTGCGGCTCGCCGTCGTGCTGCGCGGTGAGGTCATTGTCCTTCTCGTTGACCCGTTCGGCACCGATGGTCGGGCCGGTGATTTCCGACAACGAATGGGGCAGGAACACCAACGGCTGGGACGGCGAACGCAGGTTCGTCGACTGATAGGCCGGGTGCAGGTAATCAGGTTGAGTGCCCGCTTGCGGGCGCCGGTAACCGGGCTTGTCACTCATGGAGCAATCCTCTCTTATTAGATGCGTTCAATCGCCAGCGCCAGGCCTTGGCCAACGCCCACACACATGGTTGCCAGGCCTTTGCTGCCACCCGTGTTCTCAAGCTGATGCAGGGCCGTCAACACCAGGCGCGCGCCGCTCATGCCCAGCGGGTGACCGAGGGCGATGGCGCCACCGTTCGGGTTGACCTGCGGCGCGTCGTCGGCAATGCCCAGCTCGCGCAACACCGCCAGGCCTTGGCTGGCGAAGGCTTCGTTGAGTTCGATCACGTCAAAATCAGTGACCGCCAAACCCAGGCGCTCCACCAGCTTGCGCACTGCAGGCACCGGGCCGATGCCCATCACCCGTGGCGCCACGCCAGCGCTGGCCATGCCCAGTACCCGGGCGCGGGCGGTCAGGCCGTGTTTCTTGACGGCTTCGGCGGAGGCCAGAATCAGCGCCGCCGCACCGTCGTTCACACCCGAGGCATTGCCGGCGGTCACGGTTTTGTCCGGGCCGTTGACGGGTTTGAGTTTGGCCAGGGCTTCCAGGGTGGTGTCGGCGCGGGGGTGCTCATCGTGCTCCACCACGGTCTCGCCTTTTTTATGGGCGACGCGTACCGGCACGATTTCTTCGGCGAAGAAGCCGGCAGCCTGGGCGGCAGCGGTGCGTTGCTGGCTGCGCAAGGCAAACGCGTCCTGGTCGGCACGGGACACGCCGTAGTCATCGGCCACGTTGTCGGCGGTCTGCGGCATCGCATCCACGCCGTACTGGGCCTTCATTAACGGGTTGATGAAACGCCAGCCGATGGTGGTGTCTTCCAGCTTCATGTCACGCGAAAACGCCGCGCCCGCCTTGCCCATCACAAACGGGGCACGGGACATCGACTCGACACCACCGGCAATCGCCAGCTCCATTTCGCCGCTGGCAATGGCGCGAAACGCCGTGCCAATGGCGTCCATCCCCGAGGCGCACAAGCGGTTGAGGGTTACGCCAGGAATGCTCTCCGGCAGGCCCGCCAGCAACAGCGCCATGCGCGCGACGTTGCGGTTGTCTTCGCCGGCCTGGTTGGCGCAGCCGAGGAACACTTCATCGACCGCGTTCCAGTCCACCGACGGGTTGCGCTCGATCAGTGCCTTGATCGGCAACGCCGCCAGGTCATCGGCGCGCACGGTGGACAGGCCACCGCCAAAACGGCCGATGGGGGTACGAATGGCATCACAGATAAATACGTCGCGCATCAGGCTTCTCCCGGCGCTTGGCCATGGGCGGCGGCGGTGCGGGCTTCGAGGTCACGCAACGCGGTGAGTTCTACTTCGGTCGGTTCGTCGGTGGTGCTCACCTGCGGGGCAAACCGTATCGGCCAGCCCGTAGCGGCAACCACTTGCTCGCGGGTCACGCCTGGGTGCAAGGCGGTGACGACAAATTCATGGGTGCCGGCTTCGGGTTCCATGATGCACAAGTCAGTAATGATGCCGACGGGACCGGCGCCCGGCAGGCCCAGGCGTTTGCGCGAATCGCCGCCTTCGCCGTGGCCCACGGAGGTGATGAAGTCCAGCTTGTCGACAAACGAACGGGCCGACTGCTTGAGGATGATCAACACGCTCTTGGCCGAACCGGCGATCTCCGGCGCGCCACCGGCACCCGGCAGGCGCACTTTGGGCTGGTGATAGTCACCGACCACGGTGGTGTTGATGTTGCCGAAACGGTCGACCTGGGCCGCGCCGAGGAAGCCCACGTCGATGCGTCCGCCTTGCAGCCAGTAGCGGAAGATCTCGCCGGTCGGCACCACGGTGTCGGCGGTTTCTGCCAGTTCGCCGTCACCGATGGACAGCGGCAGTACCGACGGTTTGGCGCCAATCGGGCCGGACTCGTATATCAGCACCACGTCCGGCGACGAGGTCAGGCGCGCCAGGTTGGCCGCCTTGGACGGCAGGCCGATGCCGACAAAGCAGACAGAGCCATTCTTGAGGCGTCGCGCGGCGGCGACGGTCATCATTTCATTGGTGGAGTAAGCCATTACTTGGCCTCCTGCGCGGTGGCCAACTTGGCCTGGAATTCGGTGAAATCGGCAGTGCCATGGATGTATTCGTCGATCCAGGCGGTAAAGGTCCCACGGTCACGGGCAATCGGATCCCACGCCTGGTAGAAGCGGTTATCCCGCTCGTTGTAGCCATGGGCGTAGGACGGGTGCGCGCCACCGGGTACATGGCATACCGCTGTCAGCGCCCAGGTCGGCAGCACGCAGCTGTTCATGGGGGCGTTGAGGTCATCGACGATTTCCTCGACGGTGACGATGCAGCGCTTGGCTGCCAGGGCGGCTTCTTTTTGCACACCGAGGATGCCCCAGAGCAGTACGTTGCCCTTGCGGTCAGCCTTTTGCGCATGGATCACGGTGACATCCGGACGCACCGACGGCACCGCTGCCAGCACTTCGCCGGTGAATGGGCAGGTGACGGTCTTGATCAGCGGGTTGACCTTGGGCAGGTCGGAACCGGCGTAGGCACGCAGCACCGCGAACGGCAGGCCCGACGCCCCGGCCACGTAGGCATTGGCCAGGTCGGCATGGCTGTGTTCTTCGATTTCCAGCGGTTGCGGCCATTGTTTCTCCACCGCGTCACGCAGGCGGTGCAAGGAGCCCACGCCCGGGTTGCCGCCCCAGGAGAAAATCAGCTTCCTGGCGCAACCGGCCCCGATCAACTGGTCGTAGATCAGGTCAGGCGTCATACGCACCAGTGTCAGGTCTTTCTTGCCCTGACGAATGATTTCATGACCCGCTGCTGTGGGGATCAGGTGGGTGAAGCCTTCCAGTGCGACGGTATCGCCGTCGTTCACGAATCGCTTCACCGCGTCGCGCAGCGCAAGAATTTCAGCCATGGGGTTCGGGCTCCCGGTGTGGATCGAAAAAGGCGCTGAGGTGGCGCCGGAGTGCTTGAAGATTAAGCCGGGGAAATGACCCGAACAATCCGATAATCGACGCAGTGTTCGATTATCGAACGGATTGTTGTCTAGCTAATCTTTTGTGCTGACTCGGTCCTCTGTGCGATGCAGGCACCTCGGTCAATCAGGCTTATCGAGGTGATGCCATCGCCGGCAAGCCGGCTCCTACAAAGGCCTATTTCAACAGGGGCGATCATCAGCCTCAGGTAGCGTCGGCGTGGCTGACCATGCCTTTGATCACGACGGCAGTGGTGGCCAGTGCGGCGGGGATGACCAGCGCAGTGAGCACTTGCTCGAAGTTCCAGCCCAGGCCCAGCAAGGTCGCCCCCATCCAGGCGCCGAGGATCGCGCCAAAGCGGCCGATGCCGAGCATCCACGACACGCCAGTGGCACGCCCTTGGGTCGGGTAGAAACGCGCCGCCAGTGACGGCATCGCCGACTGCGCGCCGTTCACACACATCCCCGCAATCAACACCAGGGTCGCCAGCAGCGTGATGTTGCCCAGGCTCTGCCCTACCGCGTAGGCAAACACCCCTGCCAGCAGGTAGAAAGTGCCGATGACCTTGTGAGGGTTGAACCGGTCCATCGCCCAGCCCACACCTACGGCGCTGAGGACCCCGCCAAACTGGAACAGCGCGCCGATGAAGGCCGCCTGCTCCAGGCTGGCGCCGCTGTCACGCATCAGCGTCGGCAGCCAACTGGTCAACAGGTAAACAATCACCAGCCCCATGAAGTAGGTGAGCCACAACAGCAAGGTTCCAGCGCTGTAGGTGCCGGAGAAAATCACCGCGAAGACATTGCGTGCCTTGACGCTCTTCTGTTCGGGAACACTGAAACTGGTGGCCTGCGCCACCACATGGGGCTCGATGGGCGACAGGGTCTTGCGCACTTTGTCGGTGCCACGGTTGCGCACCACCAGGTAGCGCGCCGACTCCGGCAGCCACAGCATCAGGACCACCACCAGGATCAAGGGCAGGATGCCGCCGATCATCAACAACGCGTGCCAGCCGAACGCCGGAATCAGCTTGGCCGAGATAAACCCGCCACCGGCCATGCCCAGGTTGAAGCCGCAGAACATGCTGGTCACCAGCAGCGACTTGTGGCGTTCAGGGGTGTATTCGGAGAGCAGCGTGGTGGCGTTCGGCATGCCTGCCCCGAGGCCCAGCCCGGTGAGGAAGCGCAGCACCAGCAACTGGTCGACATTGGTGCTGTAGGCCGAGGCCAGGCTGAATGCACCGAACACCAGCACCGCACCCACCAGTACCACCTTGCGCCCGAAGCGGTCGGCCAACGGGCCGGAACCCAGTGCGCCGAATACCATGCCGATCAACGCGGCGCTCATCACCGGGCCCAGGCTGGCGCGGTCGATGCCCCAATCCTGGGACAGGGCGGGCGCGATAAAGCCCATGGCGGCCGTATCGAGGCCGTCGAGGAAGACGATCAGGAAACACAGGATGACTACGCGCCACTGATAGCGTGACAGCGGCTGGGCGTTGATAAAGGACTGCACGTCCAGGTTGGTACCGACAGAAGGCTGATTCATTATTCTTATTTCCACACCGATGGGCGGGCCAACGACCTGGGGTCGTCATTATTATTGGGCGGCGCACAGAGCGCTGCCGCACCTTAATAAGCCAGGGGAAACATCGTCAATTCATCGAAACGGGATCTGTGCGGTCACCGCACACTTAGGCAAACAACTGCGCACTCAACTCACGGCTGGCACTGAGCATGCTCGGTAAAAAACGCTGTTCCAGCTCGCTGCGGCTGACCCGTGCCGCGTGGGTGCTGACGTTGAGCGCAGCCAGCACCTGGCCGGATGCGTCATACACCGGCACGGCGATGGAGCGCAGGCCCTGCTCCAGTTCCTGGTCGACGATGCACCAGCCCTGCTGACGCACCTGTTGCAGGCATTCGAGCAAGGCGTCCGGGGTGGTGAGGGTGCGGCTGGTCTTGGTTTGCAGGTCGGCGTGGTCGAGGTAGTCACGCAGCGAGGCGTCATCCAGCGCCGCCAGCAGGATGCGGCCCATGGAGGTGCAATACGCCGGCAGCCGCCCGCCCACCGACAGGTCCACGGAAATCAGGCGCTGGGTCGTCGCTGAACGGGCAATGTAGAGGATGTCATCGCCTTCCAGGGTCGCCATGTTGCAGGCTTCGTGGAGCTGCTCGCTCATGCGGTCCAGGTAGGGTTGGGCCGACACCGCCAAGGGTGTCGAGGATAAATAGGCATGGCCCAGGGTCAGCACCTTGGGCAGCAGCGAGTAGGTACGCCCGTCGGTGGTGGCGTAGCCGAGTTTGATCAAGGTGTGCAGGCAACGGCGCACGGCGGCGCGGGGGATTTCCGTGCGGTGGCTGATCTGGGCGATGGTCAGGTGGCGCTTGCGCTCCTGGAAGGCCTGCACCACCGCCAGGCCACGGGCCAACGAGGTCATGAAATCCGGATCGCCGGTAAACGCCTGGATGCGCTTGGCCGGCGAGGCCACGATCGGCGGCGCCACTGACGCGAAGGAGTTGCGCAATTGATCGTTCATTTCAAGGGTCCTTTCTCTTGTTTTCAACCGCTGGGAGGGTTGGCCGCTATTACAAGCCGCGCCGCTTGGGATGCACAAGGCGGGGCCGGCAAGATTGGGCGATTATCGGACGATCATTCGATTATCGCAATTTGGCCGACCCGCGCCGGCGACGGGCAGATAGGCCAAGTTGGGGCGTTACCCAATAACGCGATAAAAAGCGCGCATACCGTGGTAGTTAGAACGTGTGGGGAATTTATGACGCCAGAATTGTGCAACTACTGACGCAGCCATGTAACAAAACGCTCACACAACGCTGGCACCTTTTAACTTCATGGAGATAGTGTTATTCAAACACGCCGCTATAATGCAACCTGTGCAGAGGTCAGCCCGGTATCATAATCGGGATCGGAGCTCGCCGGACGATGCAGGCTATGTGCATCACCGACCACAAGTACCGGCTTAAAAGAAATCACGTTCGGCAGCCTTTCAAACTTGAACCGCTCAATCGTTCAACTTGAAACACCCCGAGGGCGACTTTCAGGCAAGACGCTGCACGGTAATTAAACTCAACTCAATTAGGTAACACTGTGACGAAAGATGAACTGCGCGCGGAACTTGAGCGCCAGGAGCAACGTTACAAGGACGTTTACGGCGGGGAAGTCACCACCTACGCCGCCCAGCCTGAACCTGAGCGCAAGCCATGGCGCAAACGAGCCAGCCTGTTGGATCAGGCATTTGCCCAGGAAATCCAAAAGATTGAACAGGAGCTCAAAGCCGAAGAGCCATAAGCGCTTCGATTCGAGCCTCCAGGGTTTGCTGTCTCTGCCGGTCCACCGCCGGCGGAGGGCACCTCGCTTACACCTGATTATTCAATATCCTGCTGCCGGCAGCGAAATTTCATACAAATGTTTCACGCAGGCCATTTGCCTGGCAAAACCCCACCTTTTCAGCCCCGTGCTTTAAAAATCAAAGACTTGCCAAAGCCCCGAAAACCCTGGGATGCGCCTCTTTTCGGCGTACCTTTGGGTCGAGAAATGTTACCGATGAGCAGCTAATGCATCGATTACTGAGGTTTTCTGGCATAATCGCGCCCCCTTACGACCGGGTCAGAAAACCTTCATGATCGATTTATTCAGCGGACTGGATGCTTGGGTTCTAGTGAGCCTGTTGCTCGCCCTGGCCTTTGTCCTCGCCTTCGAGTTCATCAATGGCTTTCATGACACCGCTAACGCGGTGGCCACAGTCATCTATACCAAAGCCATGCCGCCGCACCTGGCCGTGTTCTTCTCCGGGGTGTTCAACTTCCTCGGCGTGTTGCTCGGCGGTGTGGGCGTCGCCTACGCCATCGTGCACTTGCTGCCGGTGGAGTTGCTGATCAATGTGAACACTGGCCACGGCCTGGCCATGGTCTTCTCTTTATTGGCAGCCGCGATCACCTGGAACCTGGGCACCTGGTACTTCGGTATCCCGGCGTCCAGCTCCCACACCCTGATCGGCTCGATCCTCGGTGTCGGCCTGGCCAACGCCTTGATCAACGACATCCCCCTGGCGGACGGTGTGAACTGGCAGAAAGCGATCGATATCGGCGCTTCCCTGGTGTTCTCGCCGATGGCCGGTTTCCTGGTCGCAGCTCTGGTGCTGATCGGCCTGAAATGGTGGCGCCCACTGTCGAAGATGCACAAGACCCCGGACCAGCGCCGCAAGCTCGACGACAAGAAACACCCGCCGTTCTGGAACCGCCTGGTGCTGGTGATTTCCGCCATGGCCGTGAGCTTCGTGCACGGCTCCAACGATGGCCAGAAAGGCATCGGCCTGATCATGCTGGTGCTCATCGGTATCGTGCCGGCGCAGTTCGTGCTCGACCTGGGCAGCACCACCTACCAGATCGAACGCACCCGTGATGCCACCGTGCACCTGAGCCAGTTCTACCAGCGCAACAATGCCACCCTCGGCGAGTTCCTGGCCCTGGGCAAGAGCGTGAAGAACGACCTGCCAGGCAAGTTCCAGTGCAACCCGCAGCAGACCGAGCCGACCATCAGCGCGCTGATGGAGACCCTCAAAGGTGTGTCCGACTATCACTCGCTGACCGCCGAGCACCGCATTGAAGTGCGTCGCTACCTGCTCTGCCTGGACGACACCGCGAAGAAAGTCGGCAAGCTGCCGGGCCTGGATGCGCGTGAGAAGTCCGACCTGGACAAGCTGCGCAAAGACCTGACCGCCACCACCGAGTACGCGCCGTTCTGGGTGATCCTGGCCGTTGCACTGGCCCTGGGCCTGGGCACCATGGTCGGCTGGAAACGCGTGGTACTGACCATCGGTGAGAAGATCGGCAAGCAGGGCATGACCTACGCCCAGGGCATGTCGGCACAAATCACCACCGCCAGCATGATCGGCCTAGCCAACATCTTCAGCCTGCCGGTGTCGACCACTCACGTGCTGTCGTCCGGTGTGGCCGGCACCATGGTTGCCAACAAGAGCGGCCTGCAAGGTGGCACCGTCAAGACCATCCTGATGGCCTGGGTGTTGACCCTGCCCGCCACGGTTGGCCTGTCGGCCGGTTTGTTCTGGCTGGCGTCGAAGGCGCTGGGCAGTTGATCGTTTCCCGGTAATGAAAAAAGGTGCGAACCGCGAGGTTCGTACCTTTTTTTATGGCTGCCCGTTAACCGTTTTTACCTGTTCAACCCAAACTTGTAGGAGCCGGCTTGCCGGCGATGGCGCCCTAACCATCACCGCAACTTTCAAGATCGCTATCGCCGGCAAGCCGGCTCCTACAGTGGGACAGCGTTATTCCTGGCACAAAAAAAAGGGCGACCGAAGTCGCCCAAAATGCCTTGCGTGCTCATGTAACCTGGAAAGAACTAAGGTTTTTTCCGCTTGTTCGCGTCTTTCCAGATAAAAATTCCAAACCCTACAAAAAACAGCACCATGAGGCTGACTGTCAGCACTCCGGCGAATACCACATTATCGATAAACATGACCGGCCTCCCGTGCTTGCCCTGTTGCGATAGGGCTAAGTTAATGGAGAAGGCACTTGGGAAAATTGACGGGGATCAATGTCGCCCGCAACGGGGCGTAAAGAAGGGCAATAACTGACCTGCATCAATAGATGCAGGGCGTTTCAACGCTTTTTCGGTTTGTTCTTTGGTTTTTTCTTAACTTTGCCGAGGGGCATCGCCTGTTCAAACGCCTGGCGCACTTCATTCAGGCGCTTATCGTTGAGGTCATGAACCCGCTTGGCGCGTTCGGCATTCAGGTCGATCAGCTTGTCGTCATCACTCATGGCTTGGCTTACGTCGTGGCGGGAATGGCCCAATAATGCGGCCTCCTCTTCTCGACGGCAAATCAGCGGGCGACAAAAGGCGGGCCATCGCACAAAATCGGCCTATCTCCCCGGCTCAAGAGGCACATTCAGGTGGCACTGCACAAGGACCTTCCCCCGCTGCTGGCCCTGCGCGCGTTCGAAGCCGTGGCGCGGCACTTGAGCTTTATCAAGGCGGCGAACGAGTTGTCAGTGACCCAGAGTGCCCTGAGCCATCAGGTGCAAAAACTGGAACAGCACCTGGGCAAAGCGCTGTTTATCCGACGCACCCGTGCGATCGATCTGACCACCGACGGCCAACACTACTACGACGAAATCCGCCCTGCCCTCGATGCCATCGCCGCCGCCACCCGCGCCCAGAAAACAGCCCCCAGCAGCACCGTGCTGCGCGTCGGCTTGCTCGCATCCTTTGCCACCCTGTGGCTGGCCCCACGCCTGGCCGTGTTTCTCAACCGCTACCCGCATATCCAGGTGGAGTTGCTGCCGGCGATTCAACTGGCAGACGTCGCGGCAGCCGAGGTCGACCTGGCGATTCGCTACGGCAAGGGCGACTGGCCCGACGTGCAGGCCACACGACTGATGCCCGAAGTGATCTCCCCGGTGTGCAGCCCGGCGTTCAAGGCCAGCCACCTGCGCAACGGCCCGCTGTTGATGGCCACCTCGCACCGCCCGTTTGAATGGACAGACTGGTCCGCCCATTATCAAGTCGACCTGGAGCGCCACCCCCGCGTGATGCTGCATGACTACAACATCGTGGTCGAAGCCGCCGTGGCCGGCCAAGGCATCGCCATGGGCCGACATCGCTTGATCGAGCGCAGGCTCCAGGACGGCAGTTTGGTCGAGGCATTCGACTGGCCGCCCTACCACAGTGAAATCGGCTACTGGCTGATCGCCCCGCAAGGCCCGTCCAGCGAAGCGGCGGCCTGCTTCGGCGCATGGTTGAAGGAAGCCTGCAGCGACGTGTGAGTTATTTCGATACGTCAGGTGAGATCTATCCGTTTGTCGCCCATCGGTGCAGCCAACATGCTGGAACCTCTCAACCCAGGAGGATTCACCATGAGCAACTCCATCCGCGAACGCGTACAAGCCCTCGGCCTGACCCTGCCCACGCCCGGCCAGCCGATCGCCAACTACATCAACTACGTGGTCAGCGGGAATCAGCTGTTCGTTTCCGGGCAGATTCCGCTGGTCGAGGGTAACCCGGCCTACGTCGGCCGCCTGGGCGAATCCCTCAGCGATGAAGAAGGCGCCCAGGCCGCAGAGTTGGCCGCATTGGGCCTGCTGGGGCAATTGAGCCACGCCTTGGGCGATGACCTCACGCGTCTTGTGCGCACCGTGCGCCTGGGCGTCTTCATCGCCAGCAGCGGCGACTTCCAGCGTCAGAGCGTGGTCGCCAATGGCGCTTCGAACCTGGTGGTCAACGCCCTGGGCGACAAGGGCCGTCATGTGCGCACCGCCGTGGGGGTGTCCAGCCTGCCGGCCGGTGTTGCCGTGGAGGTGGACGGGATTTTCGAGTTGCTGCCGTGAGCCCGCTGGAAGTCCAACACCTGCGCGACGACACGCCCGGCTGCCAATCCGGCATCGTGCATTTCAACCACGCCGGTGCGTCCCTGCCGAGCCAGGCAACCCTCGACGCCATCATCGACCAACTGCAACGCGAAGCCCGCGACGGCCCGATGGAAGCCGGTGAACATGGCGCCGTGCTGGTGGAAAAAGCCCGCCGCGCAGCCGGGCAATTGCTCAACGCGCCAGCGTCCTCGATTGCCTTCACCAGCAGCGGCTCGACCGCCTGGAGCATGGCGTTCCAGGCCTTGGGCCCGTGGCAACCTGGCGACCGCATTCTGGTGGGTCGCCATGAATGGGGCGGCAACCTGGCGAGCATGCAGGTGGCATTGCAAGCCGGCGCGCGGGTGGAGGTGATCCCCTGCGATGAGACTGGCGCGGTGTGCCCACAGGCGCTGGAAACCATGATCGACGCGCGCGTAAAGCTGATCGACCTGACCTGGCTGCCGGCCAACGGCGGCCTGATCAACCCGGCCCAGGCCATTGGCGAAGTGGCCCGGCGCCACGGCATCGCCTACTTCATCGACGCCGGCCAGGCCGTCGGCCAGTTGCCGGTGGATGTACAAGCCTTGCACTGCGATGTGCTCAAGTCGGCCGGTCGCAAACACCTGCGCGGGCCACGCGGTACGGCGCTGTTGTATGTGCGGCCGGATTTTCTCCCGCGCATGAACCCGGCCCAGCGTGATGTGCTCTCGGCGCCTTGGACCGAGGAAGGTTTCGACCTGCGCGACGACGCCCGACGCTTTGAAACCAGCGAAGCCTCCTACGCCCTGCTGGCCGGATTGGGCAATGCGTTACAGGAAGCCAATCGACTGGGGGTGGAGCGGACGTGGGAAAGGGTTTTGCAAATCAGTGGGCACTTTCGCGAAGCGTTGCGTGAGATGCCAGGGATTTCCCTGCATGACCTGGGCACGCAGCATTCAGGGCTGATCGCCTTCAACCTGGACGGCTGGGACGCCTTTGAACTCAAGCGAAGATTGGGGCTCAAGCGCATCAACATTGGCGCCAACGGTGTGGCCTACACCCCGCTGGACATGCAGGCGCGCGGCCTTGAGAGTATTGCGCGGATTTCGGTGAGCCCGCTCAACACCGAGCACGATGTCGAATTACTGATGGCGGCGCTGCGAGAACTGCGCAGCTAGATCTCGATGTCCACCCACAACCCCTGGCGCGGCGCATCTTCAATCAGCGGCACCACCGGCACGGTGTTGTCGGCGTTGAGCACATCGCCGGGGATTGCCAGGTGCGCCTCGGGGTCTTCATCGGCCTCACGCCGGCGTTTCTGCTGCTCTTGCTGGCGGCGTTGCTCTTCGCGCAGCAGAAAGGTCGACTGCTCGGCATCGCCCTTTTTCAGGTCGATCGTGCTTTCGTTGGAGCCCGCCTGGACTGGCACCACGGGCGGGATATCCGGCTTCTGGCGGACCGGATCGAGTTGTGACGTGACCGGCACAACGCTGACGGGCAGCATGGGTGGCAGCATAAGGTTTGTTCTCCTGATCAACAGGCTGTCGGCGGGTTGCAGGGTGACTTGAGCACAGGCTTGCCAACCTGTGACTCAGTCGACACTTGCAAGTGCCCGCCACCCGTCGATTCGACTCCCGATCCTCCCCCCAAACAGAGTAGTTTTTGCCAGAGTCCTTTGGATGAGGGCCTTGTTCCGTTAAGATAGTCGGCTTTTTCACGGCGGGAGTCAGGCAGCATGGCGCAGCAGTATCAACCGGGGCAACGCTGGATTAGTGACAGCGAAGCAGAGCTGGGGTTAGGCACCGTTCTGGCACAGGACGGCCGCTTGTTGACCGTGCTCTATCCGGCCACTGGCGACACGCGCCAGTACGCGCTACGGAATGCGCCCCTCACCCGCGTGCGGTTCTCGCCGGGTGACACCATTACCCATTTCGAAGGCTGGAAAATGACCGTACAGGAAGTCGACGACGTCGACGGCCTGCTGGTGTACCACGGCCTCAATGGGCAGAACGAGCAGGTCACCCTGCCGGAAACCCAACTCTCCAACTTCATCCAGTTCCGCCTGGCCAGCGACCGCCTGTTCGCCGGGCAGATCGACCCGTTGGCCTGGTTCTCCCTGCGCTACCACACCCTGGAACACACCAGCCGCCAATTGCAGTCCTCGCTGTGGGGCCTGGGTGGCGTGCGTGCGCAACCCATCGCTCACCAACTGCACATTGCCCGTGAAGTCGCTGACCGTATCGCGCCACGGGTATTGCTGGCCGACGAAGTGGGCCTGGGCAAGACCATCGAAGCCGGCCTGGTGATCCATCGCCAGCTGCTGTCGGGCCGCGCCAACCGCGTGCTGATCCTGGTGCCGGAAAACCTGCAGCACCAGTGGCTGGTGGAAATGCGCCGCCGCTTCAACCTGCAAGTGGCCTTGTTCGACGAAGAACGCTTCATCGAAAGCGATGCGACCAACCCATTCGAAGACACCCAGCTCGCCCTCGTGGCCCTGGAGTGGCTGGTGGACGACGAGAAGGCCCAAGACGCGCTGTTCGCCGCCGGCTGGGACCTGCTGGTAGTCGACGAAGCCCACCACCTGGTGTGGCATGAAGATAAAGTCAGCCCGGAATACGCGTTGGTCGAGCAACTGGCTGAGGTGATTCCCGGCGTCCTGTTGCTCACCGCCACCCCGGAACAACTGGGCCAGGACAGCCACTTCGCGCGCCTGCGCCTGCTGGACCCGAACCGCTTCCACGACCTGGCCGCCTTCCGCGCCGAGAGCGAGAACTATCGCCCGGTGGCCGAAGCCGTGCAGGAGCTGCTGGACAAGGGCCGCCTGTCACCGGCCGCCCACAAGACCATCCAGGGTTTCCTCGGTGACGAAGGTGAAGCCCTGCTCACCGCCGTCAACGATGGCGACACCGAAGCCAGCGCACGCCTGGTGCGCGAGCTGCTCGACCGCCACGGCACCGGCCGCGTGCTGTTCCGCAACACCCGCGCCGCGGTGCAAGGTTTCCCGGAGCGCAAGCTGCACGCCTACCCGCTGCCAAACCCCGACGAATACCTGGAACTGCCGCTGGGCGAACACGCCGAGCTGTACCCGGAAGTCAGCTTCCAGTCGCAACCGGATATCGAGGAAGAGAACCGCTGGTGGCGCTTCGACCCACGCGTGGAGTGGCTGATCGACCAGCTGAAAATGCTCAAGCGCACCAAGGTCCTGGTGATCTGCGCCCACGCCGAAACCGCCATGGACCTGGAAGACGCCCTGCGCGTGCGCTCCGGCATTCCGGCCACGGTGTTCCACGAGGGCATGAACATCCTTGAGCGTGACCGCGCGGCTGCTTACTTCGCGGATGAAGAGTTCGGCGCCCAGGTGCTGATCTGCTCCGAGATCGGCAGTGAAGGTCGCAACTTCCAGTTCTCCCACCACCTGGTGCTGTTCGACCTGCCGTCCCACCCGGACCTGCTGGAACAACGCATCGGTCGCCTGGACCGGATCGGCCAGAAGCACGTGATCGAACTGCACGTACCGTACCTGGAAACCAGCCCGCAGGAGCGTCTGTTCCAGTGGTACAACGAGGCACTCAACGCCTTCCTCAACACCTGCCCGACCGGCAACGCCCTGCAGCACCAGTTCGGCCCGCGCCTGCTGCCGCTGCTGGAAAACGCCGACGACGGCGAGTGGCAAGCCCTGATCGACGAGGCCCGTGCCGAGCGCGAGCGCCTGGAAGAAGAGCTGCACACCGGCCGCGACCGCCTGCTGGAGCTCAACTCCGGTGGCGCCGGTGAAGGCGATGCGCTGGTGGAAGACATCCTTGAGCAAGACGACCAGTTCGCCCTGCCGATCTACATGGAAACCCTGTTCGACGCCTTTGGCATCGACAGCGAAGACCACTCGGAAAACGCGCTGATCCTCAAGCCAAGCGAAAAAATGCTCGACGCCAGCTTCCCCCTGGGCGACGACGAAGGCGTGACCATCACCTACGACCGCAACCAGGCGCTGTCGCGCGAAGACATGCAGTTCATCACCTGGGAACACCCGATGGTGCAAGGCGGCATGGACCTGGTGCTGTCCGGCTCCATGGGCAACACCGCTGTGGCGCTGATCAAGAACAAGGCGCTCAAGCCGGGCACCGTGTTGCTGGAGCTGCTCTACGTGAGTGAAGTGGTTGCGCCGCGCTCGCTGCAACTGGGTCGCTACCTGCCACCGGCCGCCCTGCGCTGCCTGTTGGATACCAATGGCAACGACCTGTCGAGCCGTGTGTCATTCGTGACCCTCAACGACCAGTTGGAGAGCGTGCCGCGGGCCAGCGCCAACAAGTTCATCCAGGCCCAGCGCGACCAGCTGACGCCGCGGATCAACGCCGGTGAAGACAAGATCACCCCGCAACACGCCGAGCGCGTGGCCGAGGCCAAGCGTCGCCTGGCGGCAGACACCGACGAAGAACTGGCGCGCTTGACCGCGTTGCAAGCGGTCAACCCGACCGTGCGTGACAGCGAGCTGGTGGCGCTGCGTCACCAGCGCGAGCAAGGTTTGGCGATGCTGGATAAGGCGGCGTTGCGTCTGGAAGCGATTCGGGTGTTGGTCGCGGGTTAATCACCGCCTTACCGTGACAAATGAAGGCCCGCGCAATGCGGGCCTTTTTTATTGGCCTTCAGGGCCTCATCGCCGGCAAGCCGGCTCCTACAGGTATACGCAATCCCTTGTAGGAGCCGGCTTGCCGGCGATAGCGTCACCTCGGTTCTAAGCCGTCACCGCCGAAGCCGGCACCTCCACCCCACTCAACCCCTCCTTCATCTTCTTGGCATCGCGTACAAAACTGCGCGACGCCTGGAACAGGAACAGCATGGTCAAGAACAGCGCCACCGGGATCAGGTACATGGCGTCGTGCAGGCCCACCGCCTTGTATGCCTCGGTCATCTGATCAGCGCCCGCCGCATACATCGCCGAATGGGCAAAATGATCGGATAACCCGCCAACGACAATCGGCCCCATGCCACCGCCCAACAGGTACAACCCGGCAAAGAACAGTGCCATCGCCGTCGCCCGCAGGCGCGGTTCCACCACGTCCTGGATCGCCGTGTACACGCAGGTGTAGAAGTTATAGGCAAACAGCCAGCCCACGCTGAACAGCGCCACGAACACACCGATCTCGATGCGCCCGGCGTGCAATGCCCAAGCAGTGGTGACGGTAGAGATGATCAGGCTACACGCGGCAAACAACAGCCGGCCGTTGGCCACCCGCTGGTGGATCTTGTCGGCGATCCAACCGCCCAAGGTCAGGCCCACCAGGCCGGTGATGCCGACGATGACACCGGTGGCGACGGCCGCGTCCTGCAACGGCAGCAGGAAATAACGTTGCAGCATCGGCACCAGGAACGAGTTGCACGCATAGGTCGCGAAGTTGAAGCACAACCCGGCCAGCACCAGCCAGAGGAACGTCGGCACCGCCAGCACACGGCGGATCGGGCGGTCGACGCGCTCTTGGGAAACCTGCACGGTTTCGGCCGCGCCACGCTTGGGTTCCTTGATATAGAACATGAACACCGCGAGGATCAGCCCCGGCACGGCCGCGATAAAGAACGGCGCGCGCCAGCTGTCGAACGCCTTGACCATCGCGCCGATGGTGAAGAACGCCAGCAACAGACCCAGGGGCAGGCCGAGCATGAAAATCCCCATGGCCCGGGCGCGACGGTGGGCCGGGAACAGGTCGCCGATCAGCGAGTTGGCAGCCGGCGCATAACTGGCCTCGCCAATGCCGATGCCCATGCGCACCAGCAGGAATGTCCAGAAACTGCCGACCAAGCCGTTGACCGCCGTCAGCCCGCTCCAGGCGAACAGGCCCCAGCCCATCAGCTTGCTGCGCGAGCCGGTGTCGGCCAGGCGCCCGAGGGGCAAGCCGGCAATGGCGTAGACGATGGTGAAAGCGGTGCCGATGATGCCGAGCTGGAAGTCGCTCAGGTGCCATTCCATGCGGATGGGTTCGATGATAATCGCCGGGATGGTGCGGTCGAAGAAATTGAACAGGTTGGCGAGGAACAACAGGAACAGAATGCGCCAGGCATTCGCCGCTTGGGTCGAGTTCTGCATGGGTCCGTCTCTTTTATTGTTATGAGAGCTGCGATGCCCGATGCATCCTGCCCGGTACCTGCAACATAGTCAGGCGGGCTCCGGTTGTCTGTAATGATTCGTAAAGCTGATAGGGCATGATTTCACCCGGCAGCGCGGGACTTCGCCTACAAAAATATAAGTTCCTGCCCCCCTTCCCAACGGCCATGGCCCGGATAGAATGGCGAGCCTTCCGTATCACCCCAATCCTACTTTTCTTATCGATGACGCCCATGTCCGAAGCCAGTCCGTGTCTGAATTGCGGTGCCTGCTGTTCACACTTTCGTGTGTCTTTCTTCTGGGGTGAGTGCGCCTCGTCAGGGGGCACGGTGCCCGATGACCTGGTGGTGCAGATCAACCCCACCCGTGTGGCAATGATCGGCACCGACCAGAAGCCCGCCCGCTGCTGCAGCCTTGAAGGCGAAGTGGGCAAAAGCACCAGCTGCTCGATTTACGAGCTGCGCTCAAGCCCTTGCCGCGAATTTGATGCGTCCTGGAGCCAGGGCGAACAGAACGTCGACTGCGATGCAGCCCGCGCCGCCTTTGGCCTGGCGCCCCTGGAAGCACCCTTCGAGATGGAGCTGCCCATCAGCGCTTAGCATCAAACGCTATGGCCGGCATGCCAAAATCGTTGAGAGCAAAGTGCCATTATCCATGGCAAACCCCGTGAGGCTTCTATACTCGATGTCGTAGGTCATCGCCGTAGGCAATGACGTAATGACGCTATGACGGGACATGCTATGGAATGGCTTGGTCTGCATTTTTTTACCGACCTTCCAGACAACGGGCACTTATTACTCAATTGCAGTCATAACCCCTTTCTGGTGCTACTGGCTTACCTGGTCGCGTGTGCGGCCGGGTTCGGCACGCTGGACATGGCCGAACGTGTCGGCCATGTGGAAGACCCCACCGCTCGCCGCCACTGGCGCTGGCTGGGTGCGGGGTGCCTCGCCGGAGGTATCTGGTCGACTCACTTCATCAGCATGCTGGCCTTCCAGGCACCGATTGCCATTCATTACGAATTGCTCATCACGTTTGCCTCGCTGCTGATCGCCCTGATCGCATCGCTGTTTGCCATGCAAACCCTCAGTCACGCCCAGCTCAAGTTCCATCAATACCTGTTGGCCTCGGTATGGATGGGCCTTGGCATCGCGCTGATGCACTACGTCGGCATGTCGGCGATGCGCTCCCAGGCTCAGGTGTATTTCGAGTCGGGACTGTTCGTGGCCTCGGTCGGCATTGCGATTGGCGCGAGCCTGGCGGCGTTACTGCTGTCCAGCTACCTGCGCAACGGCTCTGGCGTGTTTCATCAGTTGCTCAAATACGCCGCCAGCCTGGTGCTGGGCGCGGGCATCCTGAGCATGCACTTCACCGGCATGGCCGCCATGCAGATGCTGGTGCCCAATGGCGCGGACCTGTCATTGCCAGTGGATAACAACCCGATTCAGCTGGGTTTGTCGGTGGCGGTCATTACGTTATTGGTGATCGGTAGCAGCATCAGCGCAGCCTTGGCGGATAAAAAATTGCAGCACAAGGAGCGCGACCTGCGCCGGGTAAATGCCCTGCTCAGTGAACTCGACCAGGCGCGAGCCTCGCTGCAACAGGTGGCGCACTTCGATGCGCTGACCAGCCTGCTCAACCGTCGCGGTTTCAATCAGATCTTCGCTGAGAAACTCGCCGAAAAAACCGCTTCACACGGCATGATGGCGGTGATCTTCCTGGATATCGACCATTTCAAGCGCATCAACGACAGCCTTGGCCACGATGCCGGTGACCAACTGCTCACCGTGCTGGCCGGGCATATCAAGGGCTCGGTGCGCAGCCATGAAGACGTGGTCGCCCGCTTTGGCGGGGATGAGTTCTGCATCCTGATCAGCATCCATCACCGCGATGAAGCGCGGCACATGGCCCAGCGCATCATGCAAAGGATGAAAGACCCGATCGAACTGGCCGGCCGGCGCATGGTAATGACCACCAGCATCGGTATCAGCCTGTTTCCCGATGACGGCCTGACCTGCGAAGAGCTGTTGAAAACTGCAGACCTGGCGCTGTATCAATCCAAGGACACCGGGCGCAACAGCCTGAACTTCTTCAGCTCCAACCTGAAAACCCGCGCCTTTCTCGAACTGCAACTGGAAGAAGAGTTGCGCGCCGCCCTGCGCACGCGCAACGAACTGGTGCTGTTCTACCAGCCGATCTTTGACATGAAGCTCGGCAAGGTGACCCGCCTGGAAGCCCTGGTGCGCTGGCAGCACCCGCAACACGGCTTGCTGGCCCCGGACCGCTTCATCGGCATCGCCGAAAGCAACGGGCTGATCGCCGAACTGGATCACTGGGTATTGCGCCAGGCCTGCCACGACTTGAGCCTGCTGTCGGATCGCGGTTACACCGAACTGACCATGGCGGTGAACTGCTCGGCCCTGAACCTGGCCCGTGACGAATTGGCCGATGAAATCGAAGACGCCCTGCGCTTCGCCGGTGTGGCCGCCAACCGCCTGGAACTGGAGGTCACCGAAAACGCGTTGATGGGCAATATCAGCAGCACCCTGGCGCTGTTGCGGCAAATTCGCTCGCTGGGCGTGTCTTTGGCCATCGACGATTTCGGCACGGGTTATTCCTCCCTGGCCTACCTCAAGCGCCTGCCCCTCAATACCTTGAAGATCGACCGCTCGTTTATCCAGGACATCCCCAAGTCCACCGCCGACATCGAAATTGTCCAGGCCATTATCGGCATGGCCCACACCCTGCACCTGCAAGTCGTCACCGAAGGCGTGGAAACCCAAGCGCAATTCGACCTGCTGCTCAAACACGGTTGCGACTACATTCAGGGGTACTTGCTGAGCCCGGCCGTGCCCGCCAGTGACATCATCGGCGTAATGCAAGGCATCCAGATGCGCAACCCGCTCTACCCTTTTAGCGTGGAGGGCAACAAGGACGTCCCCTCCCCCAAAGACCCCTCCCCCACACGGGTAGGCCCCGCCTCTATCGTCAGGCCAATTCGCTGACGCCTAAACTTTGGCATTTCGCCATCATTTGGCTAAAGAACGCCGACGAACGGCCGATTCATCAGAGTCCGGCCAGGATTTCCCGTGAAAAATCAGGGTTGAACCCGACTGTCCCGGACTAAGACGCACTGTAAAAGTCGCGAACTCTCATTCAGTGATGGCTTCTTGATTCTTTTTGGCCATCCGTCCAGGTACATGGCGCCCAATGACTTCCAACAATAACTCTGCCACCGTAATCTCCGACGTGTTGCCGACAGCTCCTGCGGAAAAACCCTCAGGTTCCAAGTCATTGAGCAGCGCCCGCCCGCTGGCCACCCAGCAATACCTGTACTTCACCGAAACCAACACCGACCGCATCCTCGATAACCTCGACGGCCTGCGCGACATGGTGTTCCCGCGCCTGCCTCACCTGGAAGGTGACAACGATCCGCGCAACGAGCAGGAATTCCCCTCGGTGTGCCTGATCGGCCTGGGCCGTTGCGGCTCCAATATCGCGCTGGACGTGGCGGAACTGGTGTACAACGCGCGCAAGTTCTACCTGAACGAGTTCAGCAACGAAGATAAGTCGCAGGACAAGGGCTACAGCCCGGCCCAGTGGATCCGCAATAACCTGCGCCTGGGCGGCGGCAAGGCCAGTAAACCGGTATTCCTGGTGGAACCGCTGGTGATGTTGGGCGACCTGGACAAGGACATCGCCGGGCGTATCCGTTTCTCGCGCAAGGGCGAAAAAAGCGGCTTTTTGCGCGACTACAGCAAAATGAAAATCATGGACCTCTCGGAAGTCCATGCCGGTGGTGCCGGTAACGCACCGATCCTCGGCCAGTACCTGGCCAAGATTATCCTGAATAAAGACACCCAGCGTTTTTCCAGCCCCGACTGGAAGATGATCCACTCGTACCTGATCGACTCCTGCGGCATCAAGGCCAACCAGTCGCGCCTGTACTTCTCGATCTTCAGCGCCGGCGGCGGTACCGGTTCGGGCATGGCCTCGGAGTTCGGTCTGGCCCAGCAGCACTCGTACATGAACAAGACGTTCGACACCAAGCCCGCCGACGAGCATGACAGCAAGAGCGGCCACGCGTTTGTGTTCGAGCCGATCTTCACCAGTGGTATCTGCGTATTGCCGAATATTTCCGATCACCGCAGTGAAATGTCCGAGGCGCTGCACATCAACGCCGGGCGACTGCTGTGCAAATACCTGTCGGAAGAATGGGATTTCTCGTACAACTTTGCCAATGAAGACAGCAGCGAAGCCAGCGTGAAGGGGCGTATCCGGCCGTGGAACGCCATGATGCTGATTTCCAACGACATCATGCGTTACGCCGAAGAAAGCGATGACGGCAACATCCAGAACATTGACGTCAATGCCATGGAAAAACACGCCAACCAGTACATCTCGCAGCAGATCTTCAACATCCTCACGGCCCAGGCCGTGACCACCGACTACGACCAGAACTACTTCAGGCGTGCGGGCATCGACATTGGCGAGACCATCCGCCTGGACGCCAACGACCTGTTCATGAGCCTGGCCGGCCCGGTCGCGATTGCCTACGCCGAGTCTGTGGTGCCGGAAACCCCGGCACCGTCCAACGACAAGTTCAAGGTGTTCGACAAAGAGCCACAGCGCCTGAACATCGATGACCTGTTCTTCCGCTCCATCGACCTGCCGCACTTCAACAAGGTCACCCAGGCTATCGAGGGCATCAGCCTGTTGCCGATCGAGTCCAAGCGCTACAAGGCGTCCCTGGAGCAATACAAGAATTCCGGCTACGACGCCGCCGCGCTGCACGACCTGCACTTCTTCAAGAACTGCTCGTCGGTGGTGTCGATCGTCTCGCTGCCCAAGGACTACAAGCTGTCCTACATGGACCTGAACCGGCTCAAGACCCACCTCAACAGCCTGTTCCCCAACACCACGCTCAAGCGTTATGCGTTAGTGATCGGTGCGTCGGCCAACCTGTCGCTGACCACGTTGATCGCTAAAAGCCCGTGCCTGTCGGATGATTTCCTGACCTTGATCGTGGCGTTCATCAAACGCTGCTTTGCGCGCAACCCGTACCGTTTCGACGACACGCTGGACAACTCGATCCTGGATTTCATCATCCACGAGGACTTCGACGAAGACCGTATCGACGAATTGCTCAACGAGTTTGAAAACCCGGCGAAGATCCTCGACACCAACTGGTATGCGATCAAGCCGATGTACGAGAAGAAGTACCGCGAGCTGATCAACGACAAAGAGAAGTTCGTGTCGATCAATGACATTCGCCTGTCACGGGATTGCGTGAAGAAGTCGATCAAGTACCTGCGCGAGATTTACCGTCACCGGATTGGCAAGACCAAGGTTATCTCGTTGAACAACCATACCGGCAAGACCGCCTAGACCGAGGCGCGCCCTTCGCAGGCAAGCCAGCTCCCACACTTGGAATGCATTTCAAATGTGGGAGCTGGGGTGCCTGCGATGACGGTCTGTATTGCAACAAAAATGTATAGCCTTGCCACACCAAGAAACAATTCCGCAGCCGTTTAGCCGCCCGCCCAACTGTTCCCGTGACGCGCACGTCACCCTCGGCTGTGACCTTTCTCTACGGCAAGATGCCATCACCGCCTCAGCGGTTACTCCGCTACACACTTAGGGCGACAAAAAAGACGCACCTTTTCAGTGCGAGCCTTTCTTACGCCGCCCTTTCCTGGATCAGAATCCACGGCGACACAACCACTGCCCAAAGGCTTGGATCGCGCTCCACCAGGTCCAATGCCCGCGTCGCAGACACTTCGCCAAGGCTCCCCGAAGCCAGCCACGCAGCGACTTTGTCACGGTTATCCTCAGCCATTCCCTCGGCCGCTTCGATCAAATCCAGGCGGGCGTCGACCCACAATAGGGCACCCTTGGCGAAGAACGGTTCAAGCTCCTTCCAGGAAATTTCGGCGGTTTCACCGAGCAGCTTGGCATAGAGGGTGCTAGGTTCTTGCGTCATGGGAATTCACCTGAGTAAAAAATCGGCGCAATCATAACGTCGTGGCTCTTGCGGAAAAACCCAGTTGCAAATGAGGCATCGATCGAAAGTGTCAGGAAAGCCAAGGATTGCCCGAAACTCTGGCATCACCCCGCCGCAATTCTGTCTTTTTCTTTCATTTAAGCGACATACCCGGCTTTTGCCCCCAGCAGCCAGCTTTTCAAGCGATCAACCGGCGCTCTACACTGTACCGGTACAGTTGCCAGGGCACTGCCGGGGGGATATCCGAGATATCTGATCCGGTTCTGCAGCTCACAAGGCCGCTAGAACTATAAAAAATACAACAGTAAGAGTGGAGCACTATGAATAAGGCTACTAAGCAGATTTCCAAACTGTTTGCCGCTATGGTCCTGGCTGGGGTTGCCGGCCATTCGTTCGCAGCCGACACCATCAAGATCGGTATCGCAGGCCCTAAAACCGGTCCTGTGACGCAATACGGCGACATGCAATTCATGGGTGCCAAGCAAGCCATCGCCGACATCAACGCCAAAGGCGGCGTAGACGGCAAGATGCTTGAAGCCAAGGAATACGACGACGCTTGCGATCCAAAACAAGCCGTTGCCGTAGCCAACAAAGTGGTCAACGACGGCGTCAAGTTCGTAGTCGGTCACCTGTGCTCCAGCTCCACTCAGCCTGCGTCGGATATCTATGAAGACGAAGGCGTCATCATGATTACCCCGGCTGCCACCAGCCCGGAAATCACTTCCCGTGGTTACAAACTGGTGTTCCGTACCATCGGTCTGGACAGCGCCCAGGGCCCTGCAGCCGGTAACTACATCGCCGACCACGTGAAGCCAAAAGTCGTTGCGGTCATTCACGACAAGCAGCAGTACGGTGAAGGCATCGCCACCGCCGTTAAACAGACCCTTGAGAAGAAAGGCGTGAAAGTTGCCCTCTTCGAAGGCATCAACGCTGGCGACAAAGACTTCGGCTCGCTCATTCAGAAGCTCAAGCAAGCCAACGTCGACTTCGTCTATTACGGCGGCTACCACCCTGAGCTGGGCCTGATCCTGCGCCAAGCCAAGGAAAAAGGCGTGAACGCCAAGTTCATGGGCCCGGAAGGCGTCGGCAACGACTCCATCTCGCAGATCGCCCAGAACGCCTCCGAAGGCCTGCTGGTGACCCTGCCGAAATCCTTCGACGCAGACCCGGCGAACAAAGCCATCGTCGATGCGCTCGTAGCAGACAAGAAAGACCCAAGCGGCCCGTTCGTGTTCCCGGCCTACTCGGCTGTTGAAGTCATCGCTGGCGGTATCGCTGCCGCGAAGAGCGAAGACACCGCCAAAGTGGCTGCTGCCATCCACGCAGGCACCTTCAAGACCCCAACCGGCGACCTGAGCTTCGACGCCAAGGGCGACCTGAAGGACTTCAAGTTCGTGGTCTACGAATGGCACTTCGGTAAACCAAAAACCGAAGTTTCCCCTCAGTAAGCCAGGCGTTACTGGTCCAACAAGCCCACTGTGAGAGCAGTGGGCTTTGTTTTACGAGGTTTATGGGCCTGACACCCGCGATCCGGGCGCTGGCTCACCTGAAAATCTTAAAACCGTCACCAGCGGTTCGCTGGCAAACGCTTTGTGCAAATGTGCTCATAGAACACAGCGCAGGGCCGGAACATGACTCCACCAGTGAAATGCGTATCGGGTTTTTAGGAGCGCTGTAATGCCTGAGATCTATCATTTTTTCCAAACGCTGGTTAACGGGATGACCGTTGGCAGCACCTATGCCTTGATAGCCATTGGCTACACAATGGTTTACGGCATCATTGGAATGATTAACTTCGCCCATGGCGAGGTGTACATGATTGGCTCCTACGTGGCCTTCATCGCCCTTGCCGGGCTGGCCATGCTGGGTATCCACTCCCTGCCGCTGTTGATGACCGCTGCGTTCCTGGCGTCGATCATCGTGACCAGTGCCTATGGCTACAGTATCGAGC
This sequence comes from Pseudomonas sp. GW821-FHT09A09, assembly GCF_059418405.1. Lineage (NCBI taxonomy): Bacteria > Pseudomonadati > Pseudomonadota > Gammaproteobacteria > Pseudomonadales > Pseudomonadaceae > Pseudomonas > Pseudomonas sp. GW821-FHT09A09. The sequence goes on along the minus strand of NZ_JBWKPU010000024.1, from coordinate 10,286 downwards.
GCGTTGCCTACCGTCCCTTGCGTGGCAGCAACCGTTTGATCCCGCTGATTTCCGCCATCGGCATGTCGATTTTCCTGCAGAACACTGTATTGCTGTCCCAGGACTCCAAGGACAAGTCCATTCCCAACCTGATCCCGGGGAGCTTCTCCTTCGGCCCAGGTGGCGCACAAGAAGTGCTGATTTCGTACATGCAGGTCCTCGTTTTCGTCGTCACCCTGGTGGCGATGCTGGGCCTGACCCTGTTCATCTCCCGCTCCCGTCTGGGGCGCGCCTGCCGGGCCTGCGCCGAAGACATCAAGATGGCCAACCTGTTGGGCATCAACACCAACAACATCATCGCCCTGACCTTCGTGATCGGTGCTGCGCTGGCCGCCGTAGCGGCGGTGCTGCTGAGCATGCAGTACGGCGTGATCAACCCCAACGCCGGCTTCCTGGTAGGTCTCAAGGCCTTTACCGCAGCGGTATTGGGCGGCATCGGCAGTATCCCGGGCGCGATGCTCGGTGGCCTGGTGCTGGGTGTGGCCGAAGCGTTCGGCGCCGATATTTTCGGCGACCAGTACAAGGACGTCGTGGCGTTCGGCCTGTTGGTTCTGGTGCTGTTGTTCCGTCCGACCGGCATTTTGGGCCGTCCGGAGGTTGAGAAAGTATGAGCAGATATCTTAAATCGGCGTTTTTCAGCGCCTTGCTGGTATGGGCCGTGGCCTTCCCGGTACTCGGCCTCAAGCTGAGCATTGTCGGCATCAACCTGGAAGTGCATGGCACCGGTCCCGTGACCCTGACCGTCATCGCCCTGTGTTCGGTGCTGATGTTCCTGCGCGTGTTGTTCAGCGATCAGTTCAATGCCTTGCTCAAGAGCAACCGTGGCCCGTTGGTATCGCCCAAGGTCAGCCAATTTCTGACCCTGCCGCGTACCCAGCGCTACATCATCATCGCGTTGATCATCGCCGCGTTGATCTGGCCGTTCTTCGGTTCGCGCGGTGCGGTCGATATCGCCACCCTGATCCTGATCTACGTGTTGCTGGGCCTGGGCCTGAACATCGTGGTAGGCCTGGCTGGCCTATTGGACTTGGGTTATGTGGGCTTCTACGCCGTGGGTGCCTACACCTACGCGTTGCTGTCGCACTACCTGGGCTGGAGCTTCTGGATCTGCCTGCCGCTGGCCGGCATGGCGGCGGCCACGTTCGGCTTCCTGCTGGGCTTCCCGGTACTGCGCCTGCGCGGTGACTACCTGGCGATCGTGACCCTGGGCTTCGGTGAAATCATCCGACTGTTCCTGCGTAACCTCACCGATATCACCGGCGGCCCCAACGGTATCAGCAGCATCCCCAAGCCAACGTTCTTCGGGCTGTCGTTCGACCGCAGCGCTGCCGAGGGCATGCAGACTTTCCACGAGTACTTCGGGATCGACTACAACCCGGTGAGCAAAGTGGTGTTCCTGTACCTGGTGGCGCTGTTGCTGGCGCTGGCGGCCCTGTTCGTGATCAACCGCCTGCTGCGCATGCCGATCGGCCGTGCGTGGGAAGCGCTGCGCGAAGATGAAATCGCCTGCCGTGCCCTGGGCCTGAACCCGACCATCATCAAGCTCTCCGCGTTCACCCTGGGCGCCGCGTTCGCCGGTTTCGCCGGCAGCTTCTTCGCGGCTCGCCAAGGCCTGGTAACGCCAGAGTCGTTCACCTTCATCGAGTCGGCGATCATCCTCGCCATCGTGGTACTGGGTGGCATGGGCTCGCAGCTGGGTGTGATCCTGGCGGCCATCGTGATGATCCTGCTGCCGGAAATGATGCGTGAGTTCAGCGAATACCGCATGTTGATGTTCGGCGCCATGATGGTGCTGATGATGATCTGGCGCCCTCAAGGCCTGCTGCCCATGCAACGTCCACACATGGAGCTGCGCAAATGAGCCGCGAGATCCTGAAAGTCGAAAACTTGAGCATGCGCTTCGGCGGCTTGCTGGCGGTCAATGGCGTGGCCCTGACCGTGAAAGAGAAACAAGTGGTTGCCCTGATCGGCCCTAACGGCGCCGGCAAGACCACGGTGTTCAACTGCCTCACCGGGTTCTACAAGCCGAGCGGTGGCAGCATCCTGCTGGACGGCCAGCCGATCCAGGGCCTGGCCGGTCACGAGATCGCCCGCAAGGGCGTCGTGCGGACCTTCCAGAACGTGCGGCTGTTCAAGGACATGACGGCGGTCGAGAACCTGCTGATCGCCCAGCACCGTCACCTGAACACCAACTTCTTTGCCGGCCTGTTCAAGACCCCGTCGTTCCGCAAAAGCGAGCGCGAGGCCATGGAATATGCAGCGTACTGGCTCGACAAGGTCAACCTGACCGAGTTCGCCAACCGCCCTGCTGGCACCCTGGCCTACGGTCAGCAACGTCGCCTGGAAATCGCCCGCTGCATGATGACCCGCCCGCGGATCCTCATGCTCGACGAACCGGCTGCCGGCCTGAACCCCAAGGAAACCGAAGACCTCAAGGCGCTGATCAGCGTGTTGCGTGAGGAAAACAACGCCACGGTGTTGTTGATCGAACACGACATGAAACTGGTCATGAGCATTTCCGACCACATCGTGGTGATCAACCAGGGCACGCCGCTCGCCGACGGGACCCCGGAGCAGATCCGCGACAATCCTGAAGTGATCAAAGCCTATTTGGGGGAAGCGTAAAATGCTGCAATTCGAAAACGTTTCCACTTTCTACGGCAAGATCCAAGCCTTGCACAGCGTCAACGTGGAAGTGCGCCAGGGTGAGATCGTCACGCTGATCGGTGCCAACGGTGCCGGCAAATCGACCTTGCTGATGACCCTGTGCGGTTCACCCCAGGCTCACAGTGGCAGCATCCGCTACATGGGTGAAGAACTGGTCGGCAAGCATTCCGCTGAAATCATGCGCAAGAGCATTGCCGTGGTGCCCGAAGGCCGCCGCGTGTTCTCGCGCCTGACCGTGGAAGAGAACCTGGCCATGGGCGGGTTCTTCACCGACAAGGGCGACTACCAGGAGCAGATGGACAAGGTGCTGCACCTGTTCCCTCGGCTCAAGGAGCGCTTCAGCCAACGTGGCGGCACCATGTCCGGCGGCGAACAGCAAATGCTCGCCATCGGCCGGGCGCTGATGAGCAAACCCAAGCTGCTGCTGCTGGACGAGCCGTCCCTGGGCCTGGCACCGATCATCATCCAGCAGATCTTCGACATCATCGAACAGCTGCGCAAAGACGGTGTAACGGTGTTCTTGGTGGAGCAGAACGCCAACCAGGCGCTGAAAATCGCTGACCGTGCCTATGTGCTGGAAAACGGCCGGGTGGTAATGCAGGGCACGGGTGAGCAGTTGCTGACCGATCCGAAAGTGCGCGAGGCGTACCTCGGGGGCTAAATAGCCGGTAGCGGTATGAACCGGATCTAAAATGTGGGAGCGGGCTTGTGTGGGAGCTGGCTTGCCTGCGATGGCATCACTGCGGTGTGACTGACACACCGAGGTGACTGCATCGCGGGCAAGCCCGGCTCTCACACACGCCCGCTCCCACTTTTTTTGTGTGCCCCAGAATTTTTTAAATTATTTTCAATGAGTGTGTAACGAAACCCAGCCTGCTGCCTCTAGTGGAGTAAGCAGGCAAACAAGCCTGATACCTCAACCCACTGCTGGAGATACACCATGACCACCAAACTGTCCGCCGCTACCCTCGTCCTGGCCCTGGGTTCCGCCCTGAGCCTGTCCGCCCTGACCACCACCGCCCACGCCGCCGACGACATGCAGAAGTGCTTCGGCGTCGCTGAAGCCGGCAAGAACGATTGCGCCGCTGGCGCTGGCACTTCCTGCGCCGGCACCTCGAAAGTCAAAGACCAGGCCAATGCCTGGAAACTGGTCCCGGCCGGCACCTGCGCCAAGACGCCAAGCTCCACCTCGCCGACCGGTTTCGGCCAGGAAGCCGCCTTCACTGCCAAGTCCTGATTCAACTTGCAACCTGAGTACTGATGATGACGCTTTCACCCCAACACACCGTCTCACCGGCTCAGGTGCCCGGCCTCCCCTACAGGGCCGGGCTGGGGCTGAAGAACGAGCACTTCAGCGAAGTGCTCGAGACCTCACCCGACATCGGTTTTTTTGAAGTGCACGCCGAAAACTACATGGTGGCCGGCGGCCCGTTCCATCACTACCTGGGGCTGATTCGCGAGCAGTACCCTCTGTCGCTGCACGGCGTGGGGCTGTCCATCGGCGGTGAAGGCCCGTTGAACCGTGAGCACCTGGGGCGGCTGGCCACGTTGATCGAGCGCTATCAACCCCACTCTTTTTCCGAACACCTGGCCTGGTCCAGCCATGGCCCGGTGTTTCTCAATGACTTGCTGCCCCTGGCGTATGACGCGTCGACCCTGAACCGGGTGTGCGAACACATCGACCAGGTGCAAAGCACCCTCAAGCGGCCAATGCTGCTGGAGAATCCGTCGACTTACCTGCAGTTCGAGCGCTCGACCCTGGATGAGACTGACTTCATCAGCGAGATCATCCGTCGCACCGGCTGCGGCCTGTTGCTGGACGTCAATAACGTCTACGTGTCGTGCATCAACCATCAGCGCGATCCGCTGGCCTACATCAATGCGTTGCCTTTGCACGCTGTGGGTGAGATTCATCTGGCAGGCTTTGCCGAAGATACCGACAGCCTGGGCGACCGACTGTTGATTGATGACCATGGCGCGCCCATCGACAACGCCGTATGGCAGCTGTACGAGCAGGTACTGGCACGGACCGGCCCGGTGGCCACGTTAATCGAAAGGGACAACCAGGTGCCGGCGTTCAGCGTGCTGCTGGCTGAAGCCCAACACGCCGAATGGCACCTGGCGCAGGTGAACCCATGAGCCTGCATGAAGCGTTTGCCAATGCGTTGATATCGCCTGACCTGCCCTGCCCCGACGGCCTGTTCAGCAGCAACGGCGCCGACCCGGCCAGCCGTTTTGCGGTGTATCGCAACAACGTTCACAGCTCGTTGATCAATGCACTGGTAACGGCCTACCCCGTGACCTTTCAATTGGTCGGCGAGGCGTTTTTCCGCGCGATGGCCGGCCTGTTTGTACAGGCATGCCCGCCCACCCAACCGCTGATCAGTGAGTATGGCAGCGCCTTCCCGGCGTTCATCCAGGACTTTGAACCCGCCGCCAGCGTGCCCTACCTGGCTGACGTGGCGAGGCTTGAGCGCCTGCGGGTGCGTGCTTATCACGCGGCCGATACACCATCGCTGGATCAGCAGGCCGTGCTTCAAGCCCTGCAAGGTCAAACCGACCTGGGAAAACTGCGCCTGCAACTGCATCCGTCCCTGGCCACCTTGAATTCTGCCTATGCGGTCGTGGCGGTGTGGGCTGCCCACCAGACCGAGGGTGCCATGGCCACGCTGAACCCCTGGCACGCTCAAGGAGCGCTGGTGCTACGCCAGGGCCTGGCGGTCAAGGTGTTCACGATTGACGCGGGTTCGGTCGCGTTTATCGACAGCCTCAGCCACGGCACCGAATTGGAAATGGCCGTGACACACGCCTTGGAAGCCTCGGCCGAATTCGACCTGCACCAGTGCCTCACGGTGCTGATCAGCCACGACGCCATCACTCATTTGCACCTGGAAGAAAAGGTATCGCCATGAACGCATCCCCAACGTGCCTGATCAAACGGGCCATCGCATTGTTTGAAAAAATCCCCTACAGCCTGATCGCCTTTCTCGCACGCTTTTCGATTGCGGCGGTGTTCTGGAAGTCCGGGCAGACCAAAGTTGAAGGCTTTGCCATCGATCTGATCAGCGGCACCTTCCAACTCGGAGAACCGCGGCTGGCCGCGTCGACACTGCCGCTGTTTCGCAGCGAATACCATGTGCCGTTGCTGTCGCCAGAATTGGCCGCGCACATGGCGGCGTTTGCCGAGCACTTTTTCCCGGTGCTTATCCTGGTGGGCTTTGCCACCCGCTTCTCAGCCTTGGCGCTGATCGGCATGACCCTGACCATTCAGTTGTTCGTGTACCCGGACGCCTACCCGACCCACGGCACTTGGATCGCCTTATTGTTGCTGCTGGTTGCCAAGGGCCCGGGCTGCCTGTCCATCGATCAGCTGATCGCACGTCGCTACCGTTAAAGACGGTCGAGGGCCTCGCCGCTGCGCTTGAACCAGTCCACCAGGTAATCGGCCAGGACCTGGGTGCGGCGCGGCAGCCCTCCCTGGTAGGGGTGAACGAGGTACATCGGCAGGCTCCGCGTCTGATAGTCGCGCAGGAGCCAGCGCAGTCGACCGTCAGCCAGTTCGGCAGGTAATACGTAGGACGGCAGGCGCGCAATACCCGCCCCCACCAGTGCAGCTTTCTTCAACAAGTTGTAGTGGTTGGACGCGAATGTTCCGCTGACCCGCACCCGTAGCAGTTCATGTTGCTGGTGATACAGCCATTCTTCACGCCCGCTGTAATGGCTGTTGAGCAGGCAGGTGTGGGCGGCCAGGTCCGCCGGGGTCTGCGGCTCGCCATGCTGTTCCAGGTAGGCCGGGCTGGCGCAGGTCATCTCATGCCAGGCCAGCAGCGGCTTGGCCACCAGTCGCTCGTTTTCAATCGCCCCCGAACGTACCCCCAGATCGAACCCGTCCCGCGCCAGGTCGCGATAGCTGTTGTTCAACTCCAGTTCGATCTGCACCTGGGGATAGCGCTTGGTGAACTCCAGCAACAAGCCATCAAAGAAGGTTTCGCCCAATGACACCGGAACCGTCATACGCACCGGCCCGGCCAAATCGTCCTTGAGCCGCGCCAATGCCTGACGGGCGCGGTCCACTTGGACGACGAGCGCCTGGGCCTGGGGCAACAAGGCCGCACCGGCGGCGGTGAGGCTGAGCTTGCGGGTGGTGCGGTGCAGCAACACCACGGAATACTGTGCTTCCAATTGGCTTATGCGCTTGGACAACTGGCCCTTGCTGCACCCCAGTTGCTCGGCCGCCACGGTGAAACTGCCGGCCTCGATCAGAACGGCAAAGGCAGCCAGGTCATCCATTTCGCTCATCGATTGTTTCCATTTGAAAACCAAAGGTTGCCTATTAGCACGTTTATCCACCCAAAAAGCCACACTAGACTGAACCTTCACTTACCCCCTGGAGGAACAGCACGATGAAAATCCTATTGATTGGTGCCAGCGGCACGGTTGGTTCAGCGGTCAAGGCAGAGCTGGCGCAGCGTCACGAAGTGATCAGCGTCGGCCGCAGCAGCGGCGACTTCCAGGTGGATATCAGCGACAGCAACTCAATCCGCAAACTGTTCGAACAGACCGGCAAGTTCGACGCGCTGGTCTGCGCAGCGGGCAGCGTCAACTTCGTGCCACTGGCTGACATGAGCGAAACTGACTTTGAACTGGGCCTGCGCGACAAGCTGATGGGCCAGGTCAATCTGCTGTTGATCGGCCGCGAGTACGCCAACGATGGCGCGTCTTTTACCTTCACCAGCGGTATCTTGAACCGTGACCCGATTCGTACCGGCGCCTCGGCAGCACTGGTCAATGGCGCACTGGATGCCTTCGTCAAAGCAGCGGCGATCGAATTGCCGCGCGGCCTGCGTATCAACTCGGTGAGCCCGACGGTCCTGCTGGAAGCCATGGACAGCTATGCGCCGTACTTCCGCGGGTTCAAACCGGCGACAGGTGCCGATGTGGCGCTGGCCTACGCTAAAAGTGTCGAAGGCTTGCAAACCGGCCAGACCTTTATTGTCGGTTGACCTTTTGCGACTGTAAGAAACGCCTGAAGCTGGGCGGCGGGCTTGTGATGCAGCGCCAGCCTGCGTAACGTGGCGGCACTTGTTTGGAGACCGATCAATGCGTGCCGTCCGTACCCTCGCCCTGTTTGCCCTGCTGCCCTTGTTCACCGCTTGCCAGATGTTCGAGAGCGAGCCGACTAAACCCTCTACCGCCGGAATGACCCGCATGCAGGGTGAACTGACAGCGGTCGGCGGCAAGCTGCTGTTCCAGCCGTGCGGCGACCAGCGTAACTACGTCGTCAACGATACGGGCGGCACTAGCGTGCTGCAGGAAGCCGCGTCCCTGGCCGGCCAGCAAGGCGCACTGTTCGCCGACCTGCGCGGCAAGTTCTCTGGCGTGGCGGCCGGCACCCAGGGCTCGGTGGAGCTGCAACAGCTCTACCGCGTCGAGCGCTCGACCTCGGCCTGCAACGACCCGGACTTCAAGCGCATGATCCTGCGGGCCAACGGCCATAAACCGGCCTGGGCGATGAACGTCACGGCCAAGGGCATGGTGCTCGAACGCGAAGGCCAACCACCGTTGGCGGTGCCCTACGTGGAAGAGCAGATCGGCGACGGCCGCTTCAACCTGATGACCGAAGCCAACAACCAGCACGTCGAGCTGTGGGTGGCCCCGCAGCGTTGCGTCGACCCGGTCAGCGGCAGCCTGCAGCACATGACCGCCGAATTGCGCGTGAACGGCCAGGTGCAGCGCGGTTGCGCGGCGTTCGGCGGCTCCCGCGACGACTGATTCGGCCCGGCGCTGTTTTAACCTGACCGAAATCCGCCATTGGGGCTTATAATCGCCGGTTTGCAAAACAGCCGGCCTCTTTGCCCGCCGCCTACCCGGACCCTGTCATGTTACGAATCACCGAACTCAAGCTGCCCATCGACCATCCCGAAGAAGACCTGCGCCCTGCCATCGTGCAGCGCTTGGGCATCGCCAGTGATGACCTGCTCGATTTCACCCTGTTCAAACGCAGCTACGACGCCCGCAAGAAGTCCTCGGAGTTGTGCTTCATCTACACCATCGATTTGAACGTGAAGGGCGAAGCCGCCCTGCTGCTCAAGTTCGCTGATGACCGCAACGTCAACCCGGCGCCGGATGTCAGCTACAAAGTGGTAGGCCAGGCGCCGGAAGGCCTGGCAGAGCGTCCAATCGTGGTGGGCTTTGGCCCATGCGGGATTTTCGCTGGGCTGTTGCTGGCCCAGATGGGCTTCAAGCCGATCATCCTCGAGCGCGGCAAGGAAGTGCGCCAGCGCACCAAGGACACCTGGGGCCTGTGGCGCAAAAGCGTGCTCAACCCCGAGTCCAACGTGCAGTTCGGTGAAGGCGGTGCCGGGACCTTCTCCGACGGCAAGCTCTACAGCCAGATCAAGGACCCGAAATTCCACGGTCGCAAAGTGCTGCACGAGTTCGTCAAGGCCGGCGCACCGGAAGAGATCCTCTACGTCAGCAAACCGCACATCGGTACCTTCCGCCTGACGGGCGTGGTGGAAAACATGCGCGAGCAGATCATCGCCCTGGGCGGTGAAGTGCGTTTTGAGCAGCGTGTGACCGATGTGCTGATCGACGACGGCCAACTGAACGGCGTTGTAGTGGATGGCGGCGAGCAGATCCTCTCCAAACACGTGATCCTGGCCCTGGGCCACAGTGCCCGCGACACCTTCCGCATGCTCCACGGCCGCGGTGTGTACATGGAGGCCAAGCCGTTCTCGGTGGGCTTCCGTATCGAACACCCGCAATCGTTGATCGACGCCGCGCGCCTGGGCAAGTACGCCGGGCACCCGAAACTCGGCGCGGCCGACTACAAACTGGTGCACCACGCCAAGAACGGTCGTTCGGTCTACAGCTTCTGCATGTGCCCGGGCGGTACCGTGGTGGCAGCCACTTCCGAGCCGAACCGCGTCGTCACCAACGGCATGAGCCAATACTCGCGTAACGAGCGCAATGCCAACTCGGGCATCGTGGTGGGCATCACCCCTGAGGTGGACTACCCGGGCGGCCCGCTGGCCGGTATCGAGTTGCAGGAGCGCCTGGAGTCCCACGCCTACATCCTTGGCGGCAGCAACTACGAGGCACCGGCACAGTTGGTGGGTGACTTCATCGCCGGCAAGCCGTCCACGGCCCTCGGCAGTGTGGAACCTTCCTACAAGCCAGGGGTGTCCCTGGGTGACTTGGCGCTCGCGCTGCCGGACTTTGCCATCGAAGCCATTCGTGAAGCGTTGCCGGCGTTCGAGAAACAGATCAAGGGCTATTCGCTGCACGACGCGGTATTGACCGGGATCGAGACGCGCACGTCGTCGCCGCTGCGGATTACCCGTAACGAATCGATGCAGAGCCTGAACGTCAAAGGGCTGTTCCCAGCCGGTGAAGGTGCCGGTTATGCCGGTGGGATCCTGTCGGCAGGTGTGGACGGCATCCGTATTGCCGAAGCCTTGGCCCGGGATATGTTGGGCCTGGAGGCCTGACCCATCACTTTGTAGGAGCCCGGCTTGCCGGCGATGGCGGTCTTGAAATCAACGTTGAATTCAAGGGCCTCATCGCCGGCAAGCCGG
>NZ_JBWKPU010000023.1:0-104932 GCF_059418405.1 Pseudomonas sp. GW821-FHT09A09 | reverse complement strand
CTCCTCGGTGTCGAGGACGGTCACTGGGCTTTAGCCTACGAGTACGACAACCAAAACCGCCTCACCGCCGAACACCAAGGGTGGGGCACCTTGCGTTATGGCTACGACGCCTGTGGCCAACTCCAGCACCTGCGCCTGCCCGACAACAACCGCCTGGTCTTCAATCATGCCAAAGGCGGCCACCTCGCCACCGTCGAACTCAATGGTGAAGTCCTCACCTCCCACCTGTTCAAAGCCGGCCAGGAACACCAACGCCAACAAGGCCAGCTCCTCAGCCACTACCACTACGACGACCAACAGCGCCTGCACGCCCACACCATCACCCAGCAGGAGCACCAGCTCTACGGACGCCACTACACCTACGACAAGTCCAGCAACCTCACCCGCCTGCTCGACACCCGCAAGGGCCAGCACGACTACACCTACGACCCACTGAACCGCCTCACCCGCGCCGACCACTCCCAGGACCTGCAAGAACGCTTCGCCCACGACCCGGCCGGCAACCTGCTCATGCAAAACCGCCCCGGCCCGGACATCGTCGCCGGTAACCGCTTGATGATCCAAGGCGACCGGCATTACGACTACGACGCCTTCGGGAACCTGATCCGTGAGCGACGTGGACGTGGGCACGCACTGGTCACTGAATACCGCTATGACTGCCAGCACCGGCTGATCGGAATCACGCAACCCAACGGGCAGACTGCTAGCTATCGCTATGACCCGTTTGGGAGGCGGATCAGCAAAACCGTTGACGGTATAACCACAGAGTTTTTCTGGCAGGGCGACAAGCTGATTGCCGAGCATCACAAAGACCGCCATCGCAGCTACCTCTACGAACCCGGTAGCTTCAGGCCCTTGGCTTTACTGGAAGGCTTTGGCCCCAAACAAACCAAGCCCTACCACTACCAACTCGACCACCTGGGCACCCCACAAGAACTCACCGCTCCCAACGGCGAAATCGTTTGGTCCGCCCATTACCGCGCCTACGGCGAAATCAGCCGCCTGGACGTCGGAAAAATCGACAACCCGCTGCGCTTCCAGGGCCAGTACTTCGATCAGGAAAGCGGGCTGCACTACAACCGGCATCGCTACTACAATCCGGATCTGGGTCGTTACCTGACACCGGACCCGGTGAAGCTGGCGGGTGGGATCAACGCGTACCAGTACGTGCCCAATCCTACGGGGTGGGTGGATCCGCTAGGTTTAAGCACATGTCCTGGAGGCGATGGCTGCAAGCCAAGCACCACAAATCAACCACCCACGGAAAGTGTTAATCACGGAGAACCTGCGCTACCGCAACTGACGCGTGGGCAGCGACAGGCAAGAATTGATGAGCTTGCTGAGGCTAACGCCTATAGGCGTCTAGACGAGCTTGAAAAGGCCACACCTGGTGCACACTTCTTGGAAAAACATGGTGCGCAAACAACACTCGAATCTCAGTACGAAAGGTTGCTGACAGCAAAAAACCCGACGACTGGAATTGTCGAGGTATACACCTCAGGCCCACATATAGGGGAGCCTAAATACCCACCTTCCGCAACTCATTACCTTAGCCATAGAGATCAATTAAATGCAATATACCGAGCACAGCTAATTTTTAGGAGAAAGGGCCATGTAGCGTCATTAAAACCAATGGACATGGGAAAAATTATTGGCGAAGGGTATTCCAAAGATGGAATGGAATACAGTCAACAGCGTAAAGCAAGAGTCATACTTAACAGCCACGGCAAACCTAAAACAGCCTATACAGAGCTATGAAAATGAAAGAAAAACCTAGTATGTCAATAATCCGCGGCCTACTGTTCACATATGACATAGAAAACACTGACGATCTAGAAAGAGAACGCTGCATATCCTCAAAAAACATAAATTCCGAAGCAGAGCTTATAGAGCTTTTCGACGAATTGACAAAACCGGAGTTTCTGTTGTACACAGAACCAGAGCAAGAATGGTTCATCGAATCAATCGAACATTTTTTGTCAACTGACAACAGCTTCGATGCAGTTTTCAAAACGATGACGACGTATTTTAGTGAGCCTGTAATTGACCAGAAAAAGTTCATGCAGACTCTTCTGAGTCGACTGAGACATTACAAAAGCTCTTGTTAGTTGAAAGAAAACGAGGTAAGCCCCTTTGGAATTGCAGTGTAGAATTCGAAGCCATTGCTCGCAACATGCATAGACCGCATATAACAACGCAAAACCCGTCAACGTGTTTGAGCACATCGAACAACGCTATATTATCGATGGGCACCATCGAGCTTCGGCAGCGAGACAAACGCACACCCCAGTCACTATAAAGCTGATCGAAAACTTGAAATCTTATAAAAGCTCGTATAACAGCGCTCAAGATGTCATAGACGAATCAAATGCAGTTGGACTCGACAGACTGGACAGGCCAAGAAGATGAAAAATAGAACGCTAGAAGACTTGATAAACGAATACATAAAACAAGTACAACAGGCAGCCGAGTTACTTGAGCATTCATTTGAAACTAAAGACATCCTAAAATTATGGTGGGCAAATAAAATCCCACGATGTGGCGTGCTTACTGATGGAGTGGAATACGAACTGCACGGAGTTGGCTGTAGCGTTTATCTTTCTGATATATGCATCGATTTCGACTATGGTCCTGGCGGGCGAGTTGATGGCTTCGACCCTTGGAGACTCTATATGTATGCATGCGAAACTCCACAACAGCATGAAAAATACACTGACATAAAGTTCCTAGAGCATGAGTTCAATGAATATCTAGAAAAGGGAAAGGTCAGAAAAATTGAAGGCTCCATGTCCAACTTGTATTTCATACAGCCTTGATTAAAAAACAACGCCCCATGATATTCCGTCTAGAAAAACAAAAAGATCTGACTCTTTCAGTATTGAGCGGCCCTGTGACAAGCAAACTCACCCGGCACAGAGCCACTCACCTAAATCAAATCCCCGCCAACGCCAAATCCATCGCAAAATACGTAAAAATCAAATCCGCCCCCGCGCGCTTGATCGATCCCAACGTCTCGCGCACCACCCGCGCTTCGTCAATCGCGCCCGCCTGGGCGCCGAACTTGATCATCGCGTACTCGCCGCTCACCTGGTACGCCGCCACCGGCAGGTGTGAGGCTTCGCGGATGTCGCGGATGATGTCGAGGTAGGCGCCGGCCGGCTTGACCATCAGTGCGTCCGCGCCTTCCTGTTCGTCCAGCAGCGATTCGCGCACGGCTTCGCGGCGGTTCATCGGGTTCATCTGGTAGCTTTTGCGATCGCCCTTGAGGGCGCTGCCGCCAGCTTCGCGGAACGGGCCGTAGAGGGCCGAGGCGAATTTGGTGGAGTAGGCCATGATCGGGATGTGGGTGAAGCCGGCGTCATCCAGTGCGCGGCGGATCGCCTGGACCTGGCCGTCCATGGCGGCGGACGGTGCGATGACATCGGCACCGGCGCGAGCGGCCGCCACGGCTTGTTTGCCGAGGTTGACCAGGGTTGCATCGTTGTCGACGTGGACGCCGTGCATCACGCCACAATGGCCGTGGTCGGTGTATTCGCAGAAGCAGGTGTCGGACATCACGACCATTTCCGGTACGGCGTCCTTGATGATCGAGGACATGCGTGAGACCAGGCCGCGTTCTTTCCAGGTGTCGCTGCCGCTGGCGTCCAGGTGGTGGGACACGCCGAAGGTCATGACCGACTTGATGCCGGCACGGGCATAACGCTCGATTTCGGCGGCGAGTTTTTTCTCAGGGATGCGCTGCACGCCCGGCATGCTGGTGATCGGTACGAAGTCGTCGATTTCTTCTTCGACGAAGATCGGCAGCACCAGGTCGTTCAGGGTGAACTCGGTTTCCTGGAACAAGCCACGCAGCTCCGGGGAGCGGCGCAGGCGGCGTGGGCGGGCTTGGGGGAACTGGCTGGTCATGGCTTTCCTGGCTTCCAAAACGGTAAAGGCATACATATTTGGGGCGAAAGCTTATGCCCCTAGGCCCCCACGGCACAAACGCGCGGGGACCAACAGTGTATTGCGAGGCCTGTAACAATGTATTGATCTAGAGCTGCAGGCGCCCGTCGATGCACACCGCAACCGCACCGCCCACCCATATTTCAGGGCCGTGGCGCTCGATGCGAATGCGCCCCGCCCGCCCCATTGCCGTGCCCTGGCTGACGACATAGCGCTCAGGCGCCAGGCCCTCCCCCAGCAGCCATTGGGCAACGCCCGCGTTCAGGCTGCCGGTGGCCGGGTCTTCCTGGGCGCCGTCACCGGCAATAAAGGCGCGCACTTCGAATTGCGCATCCACGGCATCGCGCACAGGGTCGCAGGCGGCGATCACGCCCACTGCCAGGCCCAGCAGTTGCGAGTAGTCTGGCTGTAAACCCAGCACCTGCTCGCGATCAGCCAGCATCAGCGCCAGCCAACCCGCGCCATTGTCGACCCACTGGCTGCGCAGGATCACTTCGGGCGCCAAACCCAACCCCAGGCGTACGCGCTCCAGCAACGGCGCCTCCACCGCGCCGGAACGTATCAGCGGCGGCGCGATAAAGGCCAGTTCATCCCCTTGGCGGCGGATACGCACCAGGCCGATTTCGCATTCCTGGATGATCTCTTCACCTTTGGGGATGCCCCCCGCCTGCAGCCACGCGTGGCAACTGCCCAGTGTGGGGTGGCCGGCGAACGGCAGCTCCTTGAGGGTGGTGAAAATTCGCACCCGGTAGTCGGCCTTCGGGTCACGCGGGGTCAGCAAAAACGTGGTTTCGCTGAGGTTGGTCCACTTGGCGAAATCGGCCATCTGTTGGTCAGTGAGGCTGTCGGCCCACAGCACCACCGCCAGCGGGTTGCCCTTGAGCGCGATGCGGCTAAAGACATCCAGCTGCTTGAAATCGAAGGTCGGCATGCGTCAACTCGGAATGTTCAGGCCACGGATCACGGCCGGGCGTGCGACAAAACCGTCCAGCGCACGCAGCACGTTGGGGAAATCAGCGATGCCCACCAAGTCGCCAGACTCATAGAAGCCGATCAGGTTGCGGATCCACGGGAAGGTGGCAATGTCGGCGATGCTGTAGTCATCACCCATGATCCAGGTGCGGCCCAGCAGGCGTTTTTCCAGCACATCCAGCAGGCGTCGGGATTCGGCGGCGTAGCGGTCGCGGGGGCGCTTGTCTTCGTAGGCCTTGCCGGCGAATTTGTTGAAAAAGCCCAATTGGCCAAACATCGGGCCGATACCGCCCATCTGGAACATCAGCCACTGGAGGGTTTCGTAGCGGGTGGCCGGGTCTTCGGACAGCAGTTGGCTGGTTTTTTCCGCCAGGTAAATCAGGATCGCGCCGGACTCGAACAGCGCCAACGGCTGCCCGCTCGGGCCATTGGGGTCGATGATCGCCGGGATCTTGTTGTTGGGGTTCAGGGACAGGAACTCGGGTGACAGTTGGTCCTGGGTCTCGAAACTGACTTTGTGCGCTTCATAGGGCAGGCCCAGTTCCTCGAGCATGATCGACACCTTGACGCCGTTGGGCGTGGGCAACGAATACAGCTGCAAACGTTCTGGGTGCTGGGCCGGCCATTTGCTGTTGATCGGGAAAGCGGCGAGTGCGTTCATCGGGAAATCCCTGGGCAGAAAGCCCCCATGATAGTCACCTGAGCGCCACTGTGCATGGGTCATCAATGCGCAACATACCCACGCTAATCTGCGGCGCAGGCGAACCAAAGCGTCAATGCGGACTCATACGTGCGCCCACACGGTGAAAGGAGACACCTCGTACAACGACAAGGAAAACCACAGCGGGCCCATCCGCCTTAATCCGAAGCACGAAGACTCGAACCTACAATGACAATCAAGCCTCTGTGCCTTGCGCAACGCCTCAAACGCTATACCTACATCTTGCCGTCGCTGCTGTTGCTGGGCGGCGCCATCGGGCTGACGCTCGAATCCCCGTTGAGCAAGGCCGAACAGGTGGACGGCGTGCAAACCCTGGTCTTCCTGCGCCACGGTGAAAAACCCAGCGGCGGCCTCGGCCAGCTCAACTGCCAGGGCCTGAACCGCGCGATGAACCTGGCCACCGTATTGCCGGAAAAATTCGGCAAGGCCAATTTCGTGTTTGCCGCCAACCCGACGCGCAATGTCGAGGAAGGCGAGAAGGACAATTCATACAGCTATATTCGCCCCCTGATGACCATCAGCCCCAGCGCCATCAAGCTGGGCCTGCCGGTGAACATCAAGTTCTCGGCAAATGACACCAGTGCCCTGGCCGACGAACTGGTGGAAGACAAGTATCACAACGCGATCATTTACACCGCCTGGTCACACGGCTACCTGCCGGAGCTGATCAACAAGGTGGCCAGTGAAGCCTCGGGCGAAAAGCACACGATTACCCAGGATTGGTCGGGCAGCGACTACGATACGCTGTACGTACTGACATTGACCTGGCACAACGGCAAGGCTTCGCTGCTGAGCCGCAACTACAAGCAAGGCCTGGACAACGGCGGCCAGAATTGCCCTGAACCCACCCAGGTCAGCGCCGAATTGTAATGGGCCGCACACTGAAAACGCCGCATTCTGACCAGCAGAATGCGGCGTTTTTTTATTGGCGGGCGGCGAGCAAGCGCTTGTGGCGGTTGCGTCGTGCGATGTTCAGGCACTCGATCACGGCGGAGAACGCCATGGCGGCATACACGTAGCCTTTTGGCACATGGGCGCCGAAGCCTTCGGCGATCAGCGTCATGCCGATCATGATCAAAAAGCCCAGGGCCAGCATGACCACGGTCGGGTTGTCGTTGATGAACTTGGCCAACGGCTCGGCCGCCACCAGCATCACGATCACCGACGTCACCACGGCAATGATCATGATCGGCAAGTGTTCGGTCATGCCAACAGCCGTGATGATGCTGTCGATGGAGAACACCAGGTCGAGCAACAGGATCTGCCCGATGGCCGCAGCAAAGCCGATCGCCACGACGTTGCCAGCACTGGTTTCTTTCTCTTCCGGCTCCGGGTCCATGCTGTGATGGATTTCGGTGGTCGCCTTCCAGACCAGGAACAGGCCACCGGCGATCAGGATCATGTCTTTCCACGAAAACGCCTGGCCGAAGATCTCGAACACCGGCGCCGTCAGTTGCACGATGAACGCGATGGTACTCAACAGGCCCAGGCGCAAGACCAACGCCATGCTGATACCGATGCGCCGGGCCTTGGCCCGATGCTTTTCCGGCAATTTGTTGGTGAGAATCGAGATAAAGATCAGGTTATCGATGCCCAGTACGATTTCCATGACGATCAAGGTCGCCAGTGCAACCCAGGCGGTGGGGCTGGCGGCCAGTTGTAAAAGGTAGTCCATAGGTCAGTCCTGACGTGGTAATGCTGGGGAATTAGGTTTCTTTGGTGTCGGAAGCGTCTTCGGCTTCTTTTTCCGGCTTCTCAGGCTTGATCAGCCCCTGGGTTGCTTCACTCAACGCCTGCTCGGCAGCCTTGTGGGTATCGTCGATCGCTTGCTTGGCCGATTCGGTCGCCTTGCCCAGCACTTGCTGGGCGCTCTTCTCAACCTGATCACAACCACTGACCACTACCAATGAAAGCGCAAGCAACGACGCGGCGCCCAGGGAATTGAGTTTCATGAAGTATTCCTCGTTAGAACCATTGGGTCCAAGTAGTGGCCCCTCGATAGCGAGGCATTCTATGCAGGCGAACACTTCAGGAAAATTCGTATTTTTCTCGCGTATACTTCGGTTTTCACGAAGTGATTGCCATCGTGCTCAATTACCGACAACTGCATTACTTCTGGGTCGTGGCCAAGACCGGCAGCATCGTGCGCGCCTGTGAGCAACTGAACCTCACGCCCCAGACCATCAGCGGGCAGATCAGCCTGCTCGAGCAAACCTTTGGCGTTGCATTGTTCCAACGTGTCGGCCGCCAGCTTGAACTGACCGAGGCCGGGCGCCAGGCCCTGCCCTACGCAGAGCAAATGTTCCAGACCGGCAACGAGCTGGAGGCGATGTTGCGCGCCCAGCCCAATGAACAGCAGATCCTGTTTCGCGTCGGCGTGGCGGATGTGGTGCCCAAATCCATCGTCTACCGGCTGATCGCCCCGACCATGGAGCTCAGTGAACCGATCCGCATCACCTGTCGTGAGGACAAACTCGAACGCTTGTTGGCCGACCTGGCGATCCAGCGCCTGGACCTGGTGATTTCCGACAGCCCCATGCCCTCTCACTTGGACATCAAGGGTTACAGCCAGAAACTGGGGGAATGCGGCATCAGCTTTTTCGCCACCCAGGCGTTGGCTGACCGGTACGGCGGCGATTTCCCACACTGTCTGCAGGGTGCGCCGCTGTTGATTCCTGGCGCAGAGACGGTAGTGCGCAGCCGTTTGCAGCGCTGGTTTGCAGAGCAGCAAATCCAGCCGAAGATCATCGGTGAATTCGACGACAGCGCGTTGATGCAGGCTTTCGGCCAATCCGGCAGCGGGATATTCATCGCCCCCAGCGTGATTGCCGATGAGGTAGTGCGCCAATACGGCGTGGCGCTGATTGGCCAGACCGACGCGGTGACCGAGTCGTTCTACGCGATCTCGGTGGAGCGCAAGGTCAAGCACCCCGGCATCGTGGCGATTACCGAAGGTGCTCGACGGGAGCTGTTTACCGCCCTGCCCTGACTACTCAGGCGCCCGCGGTGTCTGGTTGCCTGGCGGTCATCAGCCACAGGGCCAGCAGGATCGATACGAAGATAAACCCGGACGCCGCAAACCCCAGGCTACCCAGGCCCAGGTTGTCGATCACATGCCCGCCAACCATGGCGCCCAAGCCAATCCCCAGGTTGCCCCCGGCAATGTTCAACGACGCGGCAAACGCCGGCGCGTGGGGCGCGGCCTTCATCAAGCGCACGTGGCTGACCAGAAACATCGCGGCCTGGGTCACGCCCCACACCGCCATCGCAGCGGCCAGACCAAGGGTGGAGTGAATCGCGGGCACCAGCGCCACCATACCGGCAATCATGAACGCGCAGAACACCATCGACGCAATCAGAGGGTGACGATCCACCGCACGGCCGCCCAGCGCATTGCCGATCAGCCCGACAGCGCCAAAACCCATCAGGCACCAGCCCACCAGCGAGCCGTCGAACCCGGCCAGGCGCTCGAGGATGTCCGCCAGGTAGGTATAGGCGGTGAACATGCCACAGAACACCAGGATCGACAGCAGGATATGCCCCTGCATCAGCGGGCTGCGCAGGATCTTGAACTGCGCGCGCAAGGTCACTTGGTCGTTCTTCGGTTTCGTCACCGGCAGGTAGATGAACAGCAGCAAGGCCTTGGCCAAGGCCACCACGGCGAGGATCGCAAATGCGCTGCGCCAGCCGAACATGTCGGAAATCAGCGTGCCCACGGGAATGCCGAACACCGTGGCGCAGACAATGCCAAAACCGATCTTCTCGATGGCTCGCCCGGCGTATTCGGGACCGACGATGTCCACCGCCGTTTCACTGGCCAAGGCCCAGAACACTGGCAACCCCAGGGCCGGGATCAACCGCGCCAATGCCATTACCCAGATATTCGGCGCCAGCGCCGCCACGGTATTGGCTATGCCAAACAGGACCAGGATGACGATAAACAGTCGCTTGCGCTGGAATCGCGCGAAATACGCCGTGAGAAACGGGCCGAATGCCGCGACGGTAAACGCGAATAACGTCACCAGCAGCCCCGCCTGGGGCACGCTGACGTTCAGGTCCCGCGCAATAGAGGGCAGCAGGCCGACAATCACAAACTCTGTGGTCAGCACGGTAAAACCGGCAGCCGACAACAGCAGGATAGGGAACAACATGAAAACTCCAGAAACGACAACATCAACGACAACCCGAGGGTTCGCTGAAAGATAGAGTGATAAAGGGATGTCGAATCTTAACAGAGTGTGTCGAATGCAGCCCATGAAAAAGCCCGGTGGTGCCTGCTGGCACACACCGGGCTTCGACGCATCAAGGCTTAGAACGCGCCCATGTAGTCGCGTTTGCCCACTTCCACACCGTTGTGACGCAGCAAGGCGTACGCGGTGGTGACGTGGAAGAAGAACTGCGGCAGGCCGTAGGTCAGCAGGTAGGACTGGCCGCTGAAGCGCTTCTCTTTAGGAGTGCCTGGGCGGGTGATGATTTCGATGCCTTCCTTGCCGTCGATTTGCTCAGGCTGGATAGTGTCGACAAACGACAGCACCTTGGCGATCAGCGCCTGCAGGTCGGCGAAGGTCACTTCGCTGTCATCGTATTTAGGCACTTCGATCTCGGCCAGGCGCGCCGAAACGCCCTTGGCGAAGTCGACGGCGATCTGTACCTGGCGCACCAGCTGGAACATGTCCGGGAACAGACGCGCTTGCAGCAGGGCATTGGGCTCGATGTTCTTGGCAGTGGCGTGGGCTTCAGCTTTGGTCAACACACCGCTCAGGGCGGTGAGCATTTGCTTGAAGACCGGAATGGAAGCGGCGTACAGGGAAATAGTCATGGCAGTCTCATGGGTGATGGCACGGTTTGAACAGGCGACGATTATAGACCGGCCCGTCGCTTGTCTTTTATTTTTTCCGGCTTACGCTAGGCACTTCACTGCATAGGGAAAGCGCGATGACCGCCGAGCACGACACCGACACCCCTGAGCCGCGCCTGAACAGCACGGAAATCCGCATCCTGGGCTGCCTGATCGAGAAACAGGCGACCAACCCGGAAACCTACCCCCTGACCCTCAACGCCCTGGTGCTGGCCTGCAACCAGAAAACCAGCCGCGAGCCCGTGACCAACCTCAGCCAGGGCCAGGTCGGCCAGAGCCTGCGGGCGCTGGAAGGCCTGGGTTTTACCCGCTTGGTAATGGGCAGCCGTGCCGATCGCTGGGAGCATCGCGTGGACAAGGCGCTGGAACTGGTGCCGGCCCAGGTGATCCTGATCGGGCTGCTGTTCCTGCGCGGGCCGCAAACCGTCAACGAACTGCTGACCCGCAGCGGGCGCATGCATGACTTTGAAGATGCCGAGCAGGTGGTGCACCAGCTTGAGCGCTTGATTGCACGCGGGCTGGCGCTGCTGGTGCCGCGTCAGGCCGGGCAGCGGGAAGATCGCTACACCCATGCGCTGGGGGATCCGGCGGATATCGAGGCGATACTGTCTGCACGGGGGAATCCGGTGGAGCGTGGGACGGGGGGTGTTTCGGTCGAGCGCATCGAAGAGCTGGAAGCGCGGATTGCAGCGCTGGAAGAGCGCCTGGCCCAGCTGGAACAGGCCTGACGCTATCCAAAATGTAGGAGCTGGCTTGCCTGCGATAGCGGTGTTTCAGTCATAGATATCTAACCTGTTATATCGCTATCGCTGGCAAGCCAGCTCCCACAGGGGCTCTCCAGTGCCCGTTAACCTCGGGCAAAATCCACTGCCGCCTGGAACTGCTCCTGCGTCGGCCGCACCCCGGTATAGAGCACGAACTGCTCCAACGCCTGGATCGCAATCACCTCCAACCCGGCGACCACCCGCTTACCCTGGGCACGACCGCGCACGATCAACGGCGTTTCGGCGGGGATCGCCACCACATCAAACACAGTCTCTGCACGCTCAATCGCATCAGCCTCAAACGCCAGCGCGTCCGCCTCAGGCCCGCCGGTCATGCCGATCGGCGTGACGTTGATCAGCATCTGCGGGCGCAACTCGCCCAGCTCGGCCTGCCACTCATACCCCAGGTTCTGCGCCAGCGCGCGGCCCGCCACTTCGTTGCGCGCCACGATAACGCCATTGGCATACCCACCGTCCCGCAAGGCACTGGCCACGGCTTTGGCCATGCCACCGCTGCCGCGCAGGGCGAACGTCGATGCCTTGGGCACTGCGTGCTTCTTCAGCAGTTGCTCGATGGCGATGTAGTCGGTGTTGTAGGCCTTGAGGTGGCCGTCGGTGTTGACGATGGTGTTCAGGGAGTCGATGGCCTGGACCGACTCATCCAGTTCGTCCACCAGGGCAATGGCGGCTTCCTTGAACGGCATCGAAACCCCGCAACCGCGCACGCCCAGCGCCCGAATACCGCCGATCGCGCCGGGCAAATCCCGGCTGCTGAAAGCCTTATAGTAGAAGTTCAGACCCAGCTGTTCGTACAGGTGGTTATGGAAACGCAAGCCAAAATTCCCGGGACGCGCCGACAATGACATGCACAGTTGGGTGTCTTTGTTGGGGTGCATCTGCATGAATAACTCCTTTGAGTAAGCAAACCGGTACAGACCTTACACAACCTTTACCTATCGGCCGTGCTGTTTTTCAGAAATACGTTGTCTTAAAAGTATCCCCGCGACATTACTTGAGTCTATTGATTGCAGACCACAAGCGCAGGGGCTAACCGAGGAATGACCATGATTCGTAAAATCCCCAAGATCGCCTTGCTTATCGGCGCACTCGCTATGGCAGGCCAAGCCTCCGCCCACGGTGGTGGCTGGGGTGGCCCGGCCATATTGGGTGGTTTGATCGGCGCAGCCGTTGTCGGCTCCGTGGTGGCCAGCCAGTCCCAGCCGGTCTACGTGCAGCAACCCGTGTATGTGCAGCCGCAACCGGTCTATGCCGCGCCGCCACCGGTCTACTACGCACCGCCACCACCGGTGTATGTGCAACAACAGGTTTACTACCGCCCGGCGCCGGTCTACTACGGCCCACCGCGTGGTTATTACGGCCCTCCCCACGGCTACTATGGCCGCGGCTGGTAATACGTGAGTCGACACGACAGGAACAGGCCTCGCCCACACGCGGGGCCTTTTTTTTGCCTGCAAAGTCCGGATTCATCGTGCCAAGGTCGCTGTCAGAACAATGCCCGGGGCGTAATCGCACATGATTGATGGCAATGTCTACTTGCCCGGACACGGCTAGCACTGTCATGTTTGCGTCACGCAACAGTCTCACTATCGACCCTGTCCACCCAATAACAACTAAGGACGACCGACCATGCCCACGCAAAACCCGCACCGCACCGCTGGCCTGTGCACGTCCAGCAAGGTCTACAGCGCCCTGACCGAGCTCAAGCACCTCGAAGGCCACCGCAGCGCCAAATTCCTGGCCCTGCTGGCAGAAAACCTGGTGCGCAAGGGCCTGCTCAGTGAACAGGAAGTGGTGATCATGCTCGACCAGGTGGTGGATTGACGCCTGGCGTTGATGTCGACTATCGAGACAGGTGATTTTTCCCCGGGGCCGCAGCCCCGTAAGGTGACCTCCATAACGATTGGAGGTACGTATGCCCACTGCTCACATAATGTCCGTCATCGGCAGCGCCGTCCCCGCCCCTCTTCGGGAGCGTGGGCTACTGGCTTGCTGGTACGTGGTACGCGATGGCGAAACCATCAGCGGCCCAATCACGTCGCTGTCCGCCGCCGAAAAACAGCTGCAAACCGCCTCGAACTTCAGGCTTCACGCCTGATTACTACGGCAACGGCAGCTTGACCCGCGGTTTGCTTTCCACAAACAACGCCCAGCTCGACATGAACAACGCCGCCACCAACGGCCCGATCACAAACCCGTTCAGGCCAAACACCGACAGGCCGCCCAGGGTCGAGATCAGGATCAGGTAGTCCGGCATCTTGGTGTCCTTGCCCACCAGGATCGGCCGCAGCACGTTGTCCACCAGGCCAATCACAAACACCCCGAACAACCCCAGCACCACCCCCTGCCAGATCGAACCGCTTAACAGGAAGTAAGCGGCCACCGGCCCCCACACAATCCCTGCACCGACTGCCGGCAGCAGCGACAGAAACGCCATCAACACCGCCCAGAGCAACGCACTGGGGATGTCCAAAAACCAGAAGATCAAACCACCTAACGCGCCCTGGGTCACGGCCACCAATACGTTGCCCTTGACCGTGGCCCGCACCACCCGGTTGAACTTGAGCTGCAACCGGCGCTTCTGCGGCTCGGCCAGAGGCACCGCCGTGCGCACTTTGCGCACCAGTTCCGGGCCATCGCGCAGCAGGAAAAACAGCAAATACAGCATGATGAAAAAGCTCACCAGGAAATCAAACGTGCCCTGGCCAAAGCTGAACGCCTGGGACGCAAAGAACTGGCTGCCCTGCATCGCGCTCTTGACGATCTTCTCCCGCAAGCCTTCCAGGTTGCCCATGCCGAAGCGATCCAGCAGGTGCTGGAAGTACGGCGGCAAGATGTTCTTGAACTGCTCGATGTACCCCGCCACGTCCAATTTGCCGCTTTCGATGTTCTTGTAGAGTGTCGCGCCCTCCTGCACCAACAAAGCACTGGTGATGATCACCGGCAAAATGGCGATCACCAGGCACACCGTCAGGGTGGCCAGCGAGGTCAGGTTGCGGTTCCAGCCAAATTTCATGTGCAGCCGGCGTTGCATCGGCGCAAAGATGATGCCCAGGATCACCGCCCAGAACACTGCGCCGTAAAACGGCAGCAATATCCAGATAAAGGCGATGGTGACCAGGGCCAGCAGTAACAGCAGGGTCTTGAATTGCAGGTTGGTAGGGTTCATGTCCGGTCCATGTCAGAAAAACAGGACGCGTGTGTGCGCCCTGTTGTTTAGTCCGCGCCAGCAGCGGCGAGTGCCCTTGATCGACACCTACGTGCAATGTCGCCTTGCGAAACCCCGTGATGTGATGCCCACGCACACCTGATGTTCCATCACTGAACCGTGAGGCCTCACCATGCTTTTACATCTGTCGACCTGGTCTGAAATCGAGACATTCCTGCAGCGCAGCCGTACCATCGTCATCCCCATCGGCTCCAACGAACAGCACGGCCCCATCGGCCTGCTGGGCACCGACTGGATGTGCCCGCAGATCATTGCGCATCACGCCCAGGAATCCGCCGATATCCTGATCGCCCCCACTTTCAACATCGGCATGGCACAGCATCACCTCGGCTTTCCCGGCACCATCACGCTGCGCCCCTCGACCTTTATTGCCGCCATCGAAGACTGGACCCGCTCGCTGGTGGCACACGGCTTCGAGAAGATCTATTTCCTCAATGGCCACGGCGGCAATATCGCGTCGATTGAGGCCGCGTTTTCCCAGCTGTATGCCGAAGCCAGCTTCGCCAGGCGGCCTGCCGGGTTTGCCTTGAAACTGACGAACTGGTGGGACCTGGAAGGCGTGGGCGCACTGGCCAACCAGCAATTTCCTAGCGGGCATGGCATTCATGCCACACCGTCGGAAATCGCCGTGACGCAGTGGGCTTATCCAGACGCGATCAAGTCGGCAGAGTATTCGCCAAAAATCGCCAACTCTGGGCCGATCCGCGAGGCTCACGACTTCCGCTCGCGCTTCCCGGATGGCCGCATGGGCTCCGACCCGGGCCAGGCAACGCCGGAGAAAGGCCGCGAACTGGTCCTGCTCGCAGCCCTCGGGCTGGTCAAGGAGCTGGAGGCATTCAGTCGGGAAACGGCACCGTTCGGCGCGGCCAGCGGTTCGACTAACAACTGCTAACAGCACATAACTGGCCGTATCACCGGCAAGGCATCACCCTTGAGGCTCACCACCGTCAGCATTCAAGAGGGATGCCATCATGACCGAAGGGTATCGCGCCAGTTGCCTGTGCAAGGTTGATCGACTCGCCAATGAAGCGCTGCGCACCTTGATGGCGAATGTCGTCAACGGTGACCGCGGTGCTTCGCGGCGACTGTCCACCCAGGTCACGCCGCTGCTCAGCGCGTTTTATGAGGGTCAGGTGCAAGCGGGAAGAGTTCGCCCGGAACAGGTCGAGTACCTGGTCCAACGCGCCTTCAAGACACTCCTGGAAAACCGTGCCCACTACAACCCCGGTCTGCCCTTTCGCGCCTGGTTGCTGGATATCGCGCGCGGCACCTTGCTCAGCCATCTGCATGCCAACACCGTCGTCCCTCTGTTGAACCCGCCCGACATCCTGTGGGCTATCTGACCCCACCCCCAACGCCGCCAGCTTCCAGGACAGTCCATGTTGAGCATCGAAAAAGTTCTTTACTCCGGCCACACCCGCACCACCGGCGGTCGTGAGGGCACCGGCCAAAGCGATGATGGCCGGCTGCGGGTCAAACTGTCGCCGCCTGGGGCGCCCGGCAACGGCACCAACCCCGAGCAACTGTTCGCGGTGTGCTGGTCGGCCTCATTCCTGGGCGCCCTGCGCCACGCCTGCAACGCCCGCAAGATCAGTTTCCCGGCCATGGCGGCCGTGGACGCTCACGTTGATTTGTTGCACGGTGAGCAAGGCTTTTTCCTGCAAGCGCGCATCAACGTTTCATTGCCTGACATCGAAGCGGACACCGCCCAGCAATTGATCGAAGCCGCTCACCAGAACTGCCCTTACTCCAAAGCCACCCGTCGCAACATCGAGGTCAGCTTTACACTCGCCTGAAGGTGCGTCAGTCGATACCTACGTGCAATCGCCCTGCCCCGGGTGCTCTGTTTTGATGTGACACAACAACCAGACATCAGGGGACTCGCGCATGAAAAAACTGACCACAGCCGCCGGCGCACCGGTGGTCGACAACAACCACTCGCAGACTGCCGGCCCCCGCGGCCCCGTGTTGTTGCAGGACGTGTGGTTACTGGAAAAACTCGCCCACTTCGACCGCGAGGTGATTCCGGAGCGCCGCATGCACGCCAAGGGCTCCGGCGCGTTCGGCACGTTCACCGTCACCCATGACATCAGCCACTTCACCAAGGCCGACCTGTTCTCGCACATCGGCAAGACCACAGAAGTGTTCGTGCGTTTTTCCACAGTGGCGGGCGAGCGCGGGGCGGCGGATGCCGAGCGTGATATCCGCGGCTTTGCCATCAAGTTCTACACTGCCCAAGGCAACTGGGACCTGGTGGGCAATAACACCCCGGTGTTCTTCCTGCGCGACCCCTTGAAATTCCCCGACCTCAATCACGCGGTCAAACGCGACCCCCGCACCCACATGCGCAGCGCCCGCAATAATTGGGACTTCTGGACCCTGCTGCCCGAAGCCCTGCACCAGGTCACGATTGTGATGAGCGACCGAGGCGTGCCGCAGTCCTACCGGCACATGCATGGTTTCGGCAGCCATACGTTCAGCTTCATCAGCCCGGCAAACCAGCGATTCTGGGTGAAGTTCACCTGGAGAACCGAACAAGGCATCCACAACCTCACCGATGAACAAGCCAGCGCCGTGATCGGACAGGACCGCGAAAGCGCCCAACGCGACCTCTATACCAGCATCGAGGAGGGCCGCTTCCCACGGTGGAAGCTCTATGTGCAGGTCATGCCCGAGGCCGATGCAGCCCACTGCCCGATCAACCCCTTCGACCTGACCAAGGTCTGGCCACACCGGGATTACCCGCTGATCGAAGTGGGCCTGCTGGAGCTTAATCGCAACCCCGACAACTACTTCGCCGACGTCGAACAAGCCGCCTTCAACCCCGCCAACGTAGTGCCGGGCATCAGTTTCTCGCCGGACAAAATGCTCCAGGCGCGCCTGTTTGCCTACGGCGACGCACAGCGCTACCGCGTGGGCGTGAACCACCACCAGATCCCGGTGAATGCGCCGCGCTGCCCGGTCAACAGCTATCACCGCGACGGGCAGATGCGCACCGACGGTAACGCCGGCAGCATCCCGGGCTACGAGCCCAACAGCCAGGCCCAGTGGGCCGAACAAGCGGATTTTCGCGAGCCTCCGTTGGCCCTGCAAGGCAGCGCCGCGCACTGGAACCACCGGGAAGATGACGATTATTTCTCCCAGCCCGGTGCGCTGTTCCGCCTGATGAGTCCGGCGCAACAACAGCTGCTGTTTGCCAACACGGCACGCTCGATCCAGGGCGCCAGCGCCGACGCCAAGACACGTCATATCCAGCACTGCACCCTCGCCGATCCGGCGTACGGCGCAGGTGTTGCCCAAGCCATCGAACGACTGGGGTGAGCCACATGGAACTCAAGCCGCCGCGCTGGCCGCGCACCCTGACGCTGATCTATCTGGCCTGCCTGGTGATCGCACAGGGGCTGGCGTTCGCGATTGAAATCAGTGCGTTGGCCGAGTCACTGTGGCTGACGCCGTTATTGATGGTGCAACTGGCATTGCTGTTCGGCTGCCTTTGGCTGGGATTGCGCCCGTCGCCTCCTGACAACGCGCCGGCCGACGCGCCCGGCAACGGTTTGCAGGAGCGCCTGCAGTTACTGGCCGCGATCTCCCATGACCTGCAAACGCCGATCACCCGCATGAAACTGCGTGCCGAATTCATGGAAGAATCGGTGGAGCGGGACAAGCTGTGCAACGACCTGTGCGAGATGCAGCACCTGGTCCAGGAAGGCGTGGCCTATGCCCGCAGCCTGGACGGCACGGTCGAAGCCAGTTGTCGTGTGGACCTGCATTCGTTCCTCGACAGCCTGGTATTCGACTACCAGGATGTCGGGCAAAGCGTGGTACTCAGGGCGCAACTCGGCACCATTATCGACACCCGCCCCCATGCCCTGCGCCGGGTGCTGGTCAACCTGGTGGACAACGCGCTGAAGTTCGGCAGCGAGGTCACGGTCAACGTCGAACCCCTGGTAGACGAACGCCTGGTGATCCAGGTCCTTGACCGTGGCCCCGGCATTCCCGAAGCGCAGTTGCCCGAGGTGATCAAACCGTTCTACCGCCTGGATAACGCCCGCAGTCGCAGCACCAAAGGCACAGGTTTGGGCCTGGCGATCTCGCAACAACTGGCGCAGAGCCTGCAAGGCGCCTTGACCCTGTCCAACCGCGCTGGCGGGGGCCTGTGTGCGCAACTGGCGCTGCCACAATCAGTCGCCCCCCACAAACTCCCGCGGTGAGGCGCCCGTGGCCCGGCGAAACATCGCACTGAACGCGCTGGCACTCACATAACCCAACTCCCGGGCGATCCGGCCAACGGACTCGCCCTTTTCCAGACGCTCCAAGGCACAGACCAGACGCACCTGCTGCACCCACTGACGGTACGTCAGGCCAGTTTCCTTGAGGAACAGGCGGATCAACGTACGCGAACTGGCCCCCACCTTGTCGGCCCAGTATTCAACCCGATGGCTTTGCCCCGGAGCGTCAAGTATCGCGTTGCACACCGCCAGCAACCGGCGGTCCAGCGGCCAGGGAATCTGCAGCGGCAACGTACGTGCGGCGGCCAGTTCGCTCAGAATCAAGGCCACCACATGGGCATTGCGACCCTCCAGGCAGTACTCGATCGGCTCACTGGCCAGCACCAGGATCAGCTCGCGCAGTAACAACGAAACATCCACCACCCGACAGCTCCTCCCGAAGCGGGCGGCGGCATCGGCCTGGATGTAGATCGAGCGCATCTGCACCGATGTCAGCATCAATTGGTCATGCACTACTCCCGCCGGAATCCACAACGCGCGCTTGGGCGGCAAGAACCACAGGCTGCCATCGGCTTGCGCACGCATCACCCCACTGATCGCATACAACAACTGGCCATGGTGGTGGGTATGAGGCGGGTTGTATTCGCCGCTCGCCTGGTTGCGCACCAGCGCCGTCATGACGCGAGGCACGTCCTGGTAGTCGAGGTAATCCTCGCTGCGGCCGTTCAGGTCGGTGGGTGCGCCGACAGTGCGTGCGTCGTGCTTCATGGTGGCGCCTCAGGTTGTCACTTTGTCGATAGAAGCTGGCATTTGTCGGTTATTTTACATTGCTACGATCGCCCTGACTCCACGATTCAAGGGCACACCGATATGACCTCCACCGAGACCGACAAACACAGCCTGGCAGCCATCATCGGCCTGCTGGTGCTGTCCATCGCCTTACGTCCGGCGATCGTGTCCATGGGCCCGATCCTGCTGTTGATCCAGGATCACTATGACCTGAGCTTCACCCAGGCGGCGCTGCTGACTTCCATCCCGGATGTCTGCATGGGTGTCCTGGCGTTGCTGGCCCCAGACCTGAGCCGGCGCTTCGGCACCGACCGCTGTGTGATTGCCGCGCTGGTGTTGCTGGGGGCTGCGTGCCTGCTGCGCGCAGTGTCGCCGAGTGCCACGTACCTGCTGCTCAGCACCTTTTTGGTCAGTGTTGGCATTGCCATCGCCGGCGCCCTGATCGGCGGCTGGATCAAAGCGCATTTCCCCCACCGGCCCGCGTTTTTCATGGGTATTTATGCCGCAGGCCTCAGTGTAGGGGCTACCCTGTCTGCATTGCTGACCGCCCCCATTACCGAGCTTGCCCAGAGCTGGCGCGTGGGGGCCGGGGTGTGGAGCCTGTTGTGTATCACAGCCGTGATCAGTTGGCGGTGGATGGCCCGACGCTTTGCACGCAGCACCGCCAACGCCGGCTCACACCCCGCTCGCTCGGTACCGTTACCGTGGTGTAACCCCCAGGCCTGGTGGGTAGCGCTGTACTTCGGCGCCAGCCAGTTTGTGGTGTATGCCCTCTTCGCCTGGCTGGCGCCGGCGGCCACCGAGACCGCCGTGACGACCTTGCCCGCCGGAGCCCTGCTGGGCTTGTTTACCGCCGTGTTTGCGGTAGCCAGCGCCGGTGCTGGCATGATCCCAGGCAAAGCCCATGACCGTCGTGGCCTGTTGGCGCTGTGCACCCTGCTGGCCCTGCTGGGCACCGCCGGCATGGCGTTCGCTCCCGGCGCTTGGCCCACTCTGTATGTGCTGCTGGTGTCCACCGGCCTGGGCATGGCGTTCACCGTGGGTATGACGTTGCCCCTGGACAACGCCAACTCCCCGGCAGAAGCCGGCGCCTGGACCGTGTTCATGCTGTTTATCGGCTACCTGATTGCCGCACTCGGCCCGCTGAGCTTTGGCGCCCTGCGCGACTACACCGGCAACTACAACCTGGCTTACGCGATGCTCTTTGCCGTGCTGGTGTTGATGCTGTGCCTGACCCCCGTCCTCAAGCCCGCAACCCGCAGCGCAGTCGCCGCCCGCGAGATTGTCGCGACTTGAACGGAGCGTTAAAACACCTATCATGCTGAAACCCCCACCCCCCTGCCTTTTCGAGAGCGTGATGACCGTGGCGTCCGCCCCTGACGACCTGCACGACCCCGTGACGCTGTACTTTGCCTTCGGCCCGTTCCGTGTGATGCCTGCTGAGCGGTTGCTCACCTGCCAGGGCGTGGCCGTAGAGATCGGCGGCCGTGCCCTCGACCTGCTGATCGCCCTGCTCGAACGCCCGGGACGCGTGGTGTCCAAGCGCGAACTGATCAACCTGGTGTGGCCCGATATAGTCGTCGAAGAAGGCAGCCTGCGCTTTCACATGACCGGGTTGCGCCGCATCCTGGGGGATGGCGAAAACGGCGCACGCTACATCAATACCCAAGTGGGCGTGGGCTACGCCTTCGTCGCGCCGATCGAACGCTCGCCCCTCGCCCTACCCGCCCCGCACAAAACCAGACGCGTCACCAGCACCGTCGGCGGCCTGCCGCCGCGCCCAAGCCTGATCGGGCGCGACGTCGACGTGGCCCTGGTGATGGAACGCCTGCAGCCGCCCAAGCTGTTTACCATCGTCGGCCCCGGTGGCGTGGGCAAGACCAGCCTGGCGGTTGAGGTCGGCCACTGCCACGACGGGGAAGGCGCCGTGCATTTCGTCGATCTGGCCCAGGTTGAAGATGCCGACCTGGTGCCTTTCGCCCTCGCCAGTTCCCTGGGCATTGCGGTGCAAGCCGAAGAGCCGATGTTCGTGCTGCTCGCGCACCTGCACTCGCAGCAGTTGCTGCTGATCCTCGACAACTGCGAACACCTGGTGGACGCGGTCTGCGCCATCGTCGAGCAGATCCGGGACGCCGCCCCGGCGGTCGCGATCCTCGCCACCAGCCGCGAACCGCTGCGGGCCCGTGGTGAGCACGTGCACCGGCTCAGCCCGCTGGCGTTCCCTGCCGAGTTGCGGGATCTGAACGGCGAACAACTGCTCAGCTTTCCAGCCGTGCAACTGTTTGTCGAACGCATGTCGTCGAGCAATGCCGCCCTGGCCCTCGCGCCGGGCGATGCGCACCTGATTGCCGATATGTGCCAACGCCTGGAAGGCATGGCGCTGCCCATCGAACTGGCGGCGGTGCGTGTGGCCGTGCATGGCCTGCATGCCACCCACGCCCTGCTCGGCGAGCGCTTTTCCCTGGGCTGGGCCGGCCGGCGGACGGCCTCGCCCCGGCACCAGACCCTGCGCTCCATGCTCGATTGGAGCTACGACCTGCTGTCCACCGACGAACGCCTGGTGTTTGATCGCCTGGCGGTGTTTGTCGGGCCGTTTGGCCTCGACGGCGCTTCCCAGATCACCGCCGACGACTGGATCGACCCGATCACAGTGGCCGCCACCCTTGATGAGCTGGCCACCAAAGGGTTGGTCACGGTCAATCGCGACAGTTTTCCGGCCTCTTACCGCCTGCTGGAAATGACCCGTGCCTATGCCCGGGAAAAACTGCAGCTGCGCGGTCCCCAGGAAGTACACGCCCTGGCCTTTCGCCACGCGGCCTACCACGTGGAGCAACTCAAGCACCTGGGCGGCACCCCCCACCAGATCTTCGCCAGTTCGGCACGACTGGGCTGTCAGTTGGGCAATATTCGCAGTGCCCTGGAATGGAGCTTCGGCCCCCAGGGCGACCCCGGCCTGGCCTTGCCGCTGGCAGCCGCCAGTGCGCAGCTGTTCCTGCATTTTTCCCTGCTGGTGGAATGCCGCACCTGGTGCAACCGCGCCATTGAACTGCTGGAGCTCGGTTACTTCGGCACCCCAACCGAAATGGAACTGCAAGCCGCGCTGGGCCTGGTGCTGATGTTCACCAAAGGCAACAGCGCAACGGCGGAAAAAGCCTTGCTGCGCGCCTTGGACATTGCCGTGAACCTGGACGACCACGCCTCTCAACTGCGGCTGTTGGGGCGTTTGCAGATCTTCTATGAACGCATCGGCGACTTTGCCAGCTCACTGGCCTGGGCCGAACGTGCGGTGGAGGTCGGCGCGCAGATCGACCGACCCGAAGCTATTGCCGTGGCCGCCTCCCTGGCCGGCATTGCCTATCACCTGCTGGGCGACCAGACACGCGCACGCCAGGCACTGGAGCACTCGCTGCGCAACAGCTTGCCATCGGAGCGCAGCCTCACCATTCACTATGGTTTCGACCACCGCAACCGCACCGGCCTGGCCCTGGCCCGCGCGCTGTGGCTGATGGGGTTCCCCGATCAGGCCCGACTGGGCGCACAACAGGTCGAGGCGCAAGCCGCCACCCTCGACCATGCGGCCACCTACTGCATCGCGTTGGTGTGGACCCTGCAGATCTACATCTGGACCGGCGACCTGGAAAGGGCCGTCGACGGTCTGGAAACCTTCCGGTCTATCGCCCAGGCCAATGCATTCGGCCCGTATGTCGCGGCCGCCATGGGGATCGGCGCCGCCATCGATATTCGCAAAGGGCAACCGGGCGATGCCGTCAACGTGCTGGAAGAAACACTGGCACGTCTGCACACCATGCGTTACGAGTTACTGACCACAACCCTGGAAATGGCCCTGGTCGAAGGCCTGATCCTCGGCGGTCAGTTCGACAAGGCACGGGCGCAGGTCGAGGCCACCATTGCGCATTGCCGTCACAGCGGCGATGCGTTTGCCTTGCCCGAGCTGTTGCGTATCCAGGCCAGTATTCACGCCAGCCCCGAGGCCCTGCTGGAAGAATCCCTGGCACTGAGCCAACAACAGGGCTCACGCAGCTGGACGCTGCGCAGCGCGATGGACTTGGCTGCGCTGTGGCACAAACAAGGTCGCGGCATCGAGGCCCAACAGTTGCTGAACCAGTGCCGCGAGCAATTTTCAGAGGGATTCGACACCCAGGACTTGCGCCAGCTACAGGCACGCCTGGGTGAGGTTACGGCTTAGCCGCAGCACGCAAGGGGCGGAACGCCTCGCGCAACTCTTCGCTGAACAACTGCGGCTGTTCCCACGCGGCGAAGTGCCCGCCCTTGCTGACCTGGCTGTAGTAGGACAACGACGGATACGCGCGCTGCGCCCAGGTTTTCGGCGCCTGGTAGATCTCGTGGGGAAACACGGTGATGCCCACCGGCACCTTGATGGTGTCGGTCTTCTGCGCCGCGGCGCTGAAATTATTGTTGTTGTTTTCCCAGTAGAACCGTGAGGAGGACGCGCCGGTATTGGTCAGCCAGTACAGGCTGATGTCGTCGAGCATCTCATCACGGCTGAGCACGCGTTCGGGCTGGCCGTCACTGTCGGTCCAGGCAGCAAATTTCTCGTACATCCAGGCTGCCGTGCCGGCGGGCGAATCGGCCAGCAGGTAGCCGATGGTTTGCGGACGGGTCACCATCATCGCGCCATAGGCGGCGTTGCGCCCAAAGAAGGTACTCAGTGCGGTGTAAGCCGTGCGCTCGGCATCGGTCAGCGTGGCCGGGGCCGGTTCGCCGCTGTTGATCGGCTTGACCAGTTCCGGTGGCACGGTGGCCGGCATGTTCAGGTGGATCCCCAGCAGGCCGGGCGGCGACAGGCGGCCCAGCGCATCGGAGATCACCGAACCATGGTCTCCACCCTGGGACACATAGTGACGGTAGCCCAGGCGCTTCATCAGCACATCCCAGGCCTTGGCCACTCGGTCGGGGCCCCAGCCCAGCTCGGTGGGTTTGCCGGAAAAACCATGGCCGGGGATCGAGGGGATCACCACATCGAACGAGTCTTCGATGCGGCCACCATAGGCTACGGGGTCGGTGAGCGGGCCGATGGTCTTGAGGAACTCGAATTGTGACCCCGGCCAGCCGTGGGTCAGAATCAGCGGCATGGCATTGGGGTTGCGCGAGCGTACGTGAATGAACTGGATCTCCACGCCGTCAATGGTGGTGATGTACTCCGGCAACGCGTTGAGCCTGGCCTCGGCCTTGCGCCAGTCGTAGCCGTTACCCCAGTACTTGACCAGCGCCTGTACCTGGGCCAGTTGCACGCCTTGGGACGTGTCGTTGACCGTCTCTTTGTCGGGCCAGCGGGTGGCGGCGATACGTTTGTGCAGGTCGGCCAGTTGCGCCTCGTCCACGTGAATGCGGTAAGGGCGAATGGCATTGGAATCGGCCCAGGCACCTGCGCTACCGGCAAGCAGGGCAAGGCCGAACATTGAAAGCCGGCAACGCAGCCGGAAAAACGCGGACGAAGCAGCAAGCATGATGATTCTCCTGTGGGTCAGCAGGCCAAGACGGCCCATGCGGGAGCGATCAGACCACCGGGAGCACCCCGGGACGATTGCACGTAGGTGTCGGTCGATACCTATGTATGACTTGCCAGGGCACCCGGCGAATGCTGCCATTTGCAATCGATAACCGCGGGAACAGACCACCATGAATGAGCAGGCAATCAGCCAGGGCACCCACAGCATTGCGACGGCGCACGCAGCATGGGCCGTGATTGGATTGTGCATGTTGTTCAACGTGATCGATGGCCTGGATGCGATGGCCATGGCGTTCACGGTCAGCCGGGTGGCGGCGCAGTGGGCACTCAATGGCGCACAGGTCGGCCTGCTGCTCAGCGCCAGCCTGGTGGGCATGGCCTGTGGCTCACTGTTTGCGGCGCCGTTGGCCGACCGCCATGGGCGCAGGCCGGTGCTGCTCGCCAGTTTGCTGCTCAGCGGCGTGGCCATGCTGCTGTCGTTCTGGAGCCAGGGCCTGTGCAGCCTGGTGTGCTGGCGAGTACTCACCGGCATCGGCGTTGGCGCGGTGCTGGTGAGCGCCAATGTGCTGACCCATGAATACGCCCCGCCCCACCGGCGCGGCCTGGCAATCGCCTTGCAATCGGTGGCGTTTGCCTTGGGCGCGACCCTGGGTGGGGCACTGGCTCATGTGCTCAATGACAGCGTGGGTTGGCGCTACGTGTTCCTGGCCGGCGGCGGGCTGACCCTGATCGCCGGCTCGGCTGGCGTGCTGTGGCTGCGGGAGTCGCCGTCGCTGAAACCGGGCCGCCCTCGCCTGGCTTATCGGCATCTGTTCCAGCAGGGGCATTGGCGCTGGACCTTGTCGTTGGCAACGGTGTGTTTTTTGCTGATGTTCGGCTTTTACTTCGTGATGAGCTGGACCCCGATACTGCTGACCCAGGGCGGCTTCTCCGAACACCATGGCGTCACGGGCGGCCTGTTGCTCACGGTCGGCGGCATGCTCGGCGCCTTGTTGGTGGGGCTGGCGGCCAATCGGTGCGGCTGCCACCGGCTGTTGCTGGCCTGCCTGTTGCTGGAGGCCCTTCTGCTTCTACTGATGGTGACTGCCACGCGTAACCCGGCGCTGGCGGCGACGGCAGGTTTCGTGGCCGGGTTGTTGCTCTACGGGGCCATTGCGGCACTCTTCGTGATGGCGCCTCAGGCGTTTGCCACGCCGGTACGCACTCGCGGCGTGGGCCTGGTGCTGGCCACCGGACGGCTGGGGGCGATTGTGTCGCCGACCGTTGCCGGCGTGCTGCTCGACGCGCATTGGCGCCCTCAGGACCTGTTCACCTTCTATGCCGGCAGCCAGTTGCTGGCGGCCCTGCTGATCTGGCGCGGCTACCGTCCCATGCGCAGGCTTATTCCTGGGTCAGGATGATCAGCTTGCCGATGCTGCGCCGTGACTCGATATCCCGGTGGGCCTGGTGCGCCTGGGCCAAGGCATAGCGCTGGCCGACCTTGACCGTGAGCCGCCCGGTGCGCACCCAGGTAAACAGCTGCCGGGAATGCGCCAGCAGGGCTTCACGGGTGCGCACATGGTGCATGACTGAGGGATAGGTGAGCTTGATGCTACGCGGTGTGGCGAAGACATCGATGGGGGCCAGGGGGTTCATGAAGGGCCCGTACAACGCCAGGGTGCCAAAGTAATCCAGCAGGCGGACCGACTCGTCAAAGCCCTCGGCACCGGTGCCGTCGTACACCACGTTCACCGCGTGCTCACCGACCAGGCGCTCGACCTGACGGGCGATACCCCGGGCCCGGCCGATCACCACGTAATCGGCGCCGGCCGCCAGCACCGCGTCCACCTTGTCGGCATGGGAAACCCGGCCGATCACCTTGCCACCGAGCAACTTGATCATCTGCGTGAGCATCAACCCTACCCCACCGGCAGCAGCGTGGACAAAGGCAGTGTCGCCCTTCTGCACGGCATGCACCTGGAGCACCAGGTTGCTGGCCGTCAGGCCCTGCATCATCAGGCCTGCGGCGGTTTCGAAGCTGATATCGTCCGGCAGCGGTACCAACTGACTGACCGGGGCGACGACCTGCTCGGCATAGCTGCCGGGGACGTACTGCCAGGCCACGCGGTCGCCAACAGACAGCTCGGTGACACCCGGCCCCACCGCGGCAATCACCCCCGCGCCTTCCACGCCGGGGGTAAGGGGCAAGGGGTTGGCTTGCCCCAAGCCGCGCCGGATGCCGGTGTCCATAAAATTGACGCCAGCCGCCATGACCCGTACCAGCGCTTGCCCGAGCCCCGGCCGGCCCGGTGCAACGTCGTTCACCACCAATGCCTCAGGGCCTCCAAATGCGTTTACCACTACGGCTTTCATAGGTTTCACAGCCTGCAAGATCGTTCGACGCCGGACGGCGCCGAAACCTGCCGTCATGCTGGGCAGTGCATGTATCTGCGGCATGTCGGCAGGCAGGCTGTTTGAATGGCTGTGTAACGCAAACAGCCCGGGATACAGTGGCTTACATTCAGACCAGGTTGAGCACCACGTCGATATTGCCGCGTACCGCCTTGGAGTACGGGCAGGTCTGGTGGGCCGTCTCGATCAGCGCCAGCGCCACGTGGCGCTCCAACCCCGGCAGGCTGATATTCAAGCGCGCACGCAGGAAGTAGGCGTCGCCTTCGGTGCACAGATCCACCTCTGCATCGATCGCCACATCGGCCGGCAGCGCCACCTTCAAGGTGCGCGCCGCCAACCCCAGGGCACCGTCGAAGCAGGCAGACCAGCCAGCTGCGAACAGCTGCTCGGGGTTGGTGCCGCTGCCCTTGGAACCCGGCAGCGAATGCAGGATATCCAGGCGCCCGTCGTCGCTGCGCGAGGTGCCGCCATCGCGTGCGCCGGTGGTGTGGACTTTGGCGGTATAGAGTATTTTCTTGGCAGTCATGGAACAGCTCCAGAGGATGAGGGAATACGCATGCTAGATGCGTAGCGCCATCACAGCACGGCGCCGGGCCTGCCATCGATTACACGATGGTATCGCTCGCCCCTCGCCGGGCCGCCATGTGACACCTAAGTATGATGGGCGAGCGCCGCGCGACAGGGCATTCTCGTTACACGGCGCCTGTAGATAGAGAACCGGTATGTCGAATCAACTCAGCGTCGTCGATGCATTGCCTGGCGTGGCGTTCACCGCACAGAGCGATGGTCGTGCCGACTTCGTCAACCAGGGCTGGAACGCCTACACCGGGCGCAACTGCGCCGAGGCCCATGGCACCGGCTGGCATTCGGCCGTGCATCCGCAAGACCTGCCGGGCCTGATCGTGCACTGGAACGCGACGGTCTGCGGCGCCAAGGCCGTGGATATACACGCCCGCCTGCTGCGCTTCGATGGGGTGTACCGCTGGTGCGTCCTGCGCATGAACCCGCTGGCGCAGGACCAATGGTGCGGGCTGTTCACCGACATCGACGACTACCGAAGCGGCGCCACGCCTGCGCCAATCGATCTGGACCTGCGCACCATCATCGACTGCATCCCTGCGCTGGTGGCCTTGATGACCCCCGAGGGCGCCCTGGAATGTGTCAATTGCCACAACCTCGACTACCTGGGCGCCACCCTCGAAGAACTCCAGCAATGGACCGTGGGTGCAACCGTGCATCCCGACGACCTGCCCGGCGTGATCAACGCGTGGATGCACGCGGTGCGCACCGAAGAACCCTATCGCAATGAACTGCGCCTGCGTCGCGCCGACGGGGCCTACCACTGGTTTGCCGCCCGGGCGCTGCCGATGCGCGATGCCCAGGGCACCGTCACGCGCTGGGTGCTGATCAGCGTCGATATCGACGAACAAAAACGCGACAAGGCCCTGATCGCCCACGCACTGGCCGAAGTCAGCGCTTCGGAGGATCGCCTGAGCACCATCATCAACGCCATTCCCGGGTTTGTGTGGAGCGCGGCCCCCGACGGCAGTGTCGGCTTCGTCAACCAACGCTGGTGCGACTACACCGGCATGACCCTGGAGCAAGCCTGCGGCATCGGGTGGGCGCGCTCGGTACACCCCGACGACGCCGAGCACCTGGCCCGCTACTGGAACGCGCTGTTGCAGTCCGGCGAGGCCGGCGAGTACGAGGCACGCTTGCGACGCTTCGACGGCCACTACCGCTGGTTCCTGGTACGTGCCGTCCCCCAGCGTGACGAATGGGGTGCCGTGGTGCGCTGGTACGGCGAAAACACCGATATCGAAGACCGCAAGCAAGCCGAGATGCTTGCGGCCAGCATCGCCATCGAACGCCAGCAGTCGGAGGAAACCCTGGGCAAGGTGCGCTCGGAACTGGCGCACCTGGCCCGCGTGGCCAGCCTCAGCGCGGTCACGGCGTCCATAGCCCATGAGGTCAACCAGCCACTGGCCGGCATCATCACCAATGCCAGCACCTGCCTGCGCATGCTGGGCGCCGACCCGCCGAACGTGGCTGGCGCCCTGGAAACCGCTCGCCGCACCATCCGCGACGGCAACCGTGCCGCCGACGTAATCAACCGCCTGCGCGCCTTGTTTTCGAAGAAAAGCATCACCATCGAAGACGTCGACCTGAATGAGGCGGCGCGGGAAGTCATCGCCATGCTGCTGGGCGAATTGCAACGCAACGGTGTTGCGTTGCACCCGGACTTCACCGATGACCTGCCCACGGTCAGGGGTGATCGCGTGCAGTTGCAGCAGGTGATCCTCAACTTGATCCTCAATGCCACCGAGGCAATGAACACCATGACTGGCCGCGCGCGGTATCTGCACGTCAGCACCGGCCTGGACGCACACCAGGACGTTTACCTTGCCGTAAAGGACAACGGCAGCGGTTTCGAACCCCTGGATGCCGAGCGCCTGTTCAATGCGTTCTACACCACCAAGAGCGCGGGCATGGGCATTGGCCTGTCCATCAGCCGCTCCATCATCGAGCGGCATGCGGGCGTGCTCTCGGCCACGCTCAATGACGGGCCGGGCGCCACGTTCCAATTTACGATTCCACCGGCAGCGGGCCCGGCTGCCGAAGCGACCAGGGAGGGGAGTTGATGCAAAGGCCTTTACTCGTGGCCGTCGTCGATGATGACGAGTCAGTACGTGAATCCTTGCCGGACCTACTCAAGGAGTTCGGGTTTGCTGTCGAAGCGTTTTCGTCCGGCCAGGCATTTCTCGACTCGCCGTGTGTGGCGCTGACCCGCTGCCTGATTCTGGATGTGGCAATGCCGGGCATGTCTGGTCCGGACCTGCACGCAGCCCTCAAACGGCGCGGCCATGCCATTCCGGTGGTGTTCATCACCGCCCATGGTGATGCCGGCGACCGCCCTGGGCTGCTGGCCTCAGGCGCCGTGGATTGTCTGATGAAGCCCTTCAGCGAAGCACAATTGCTCAGGGCACTGAGTGCGGCCATTCCACTTGATTGAGCCCGCCCACCAAGGAGGTATCCTGATGCACTCAACCCACCTGATGGCCCATGAACGCAGAGCTGCGCCGATGACTGACACCTCTCCCATCGTGTTCGTGGTAGACGATGACATTTCCGTGCGCGAGTCTCTGGAACTGTTGATTCGCTACGCCCAATGGCAGCCGCGCCTGTTCGAGTCGGCCCAGGAGTTTCTCGCCCAACCGCGCACACAGGTGCCCAGTTGCCTGGTGCTGGACATCAACCTGCCCGACCTCAACGGCTTGGACCTGCAAGCTGCCATCGCCAACGAACGCCCCGACACGCCGATCATTTTCATCACCGGCTACGGCGACATCCCTCTCACCGTGCGCGCCATGAAAGCCGGGGCTGTGGAGTTCCTGACCAAGCCGTTCAATGACGATGTATTGCTCCAAGCCATCGCCGATGCCCTGCAGCGCAGCCGCGCCGCCCTGGCCCAGCAGGATCACCTGCGCCTTCTGCAAACTGCGTACGCCAGCCTGACGCCCCGGGAGCAGGAAGTGATGGCCATGGTGGTCGCCGGCCATATGAACAAGGTGATTGCAGCGGACCTGGATATCAGCGAGATCACGGTCAAGGCCCATCGCGGCAAAGCCATGCGAAAGATGAAGGCCCGCTCGTTGGCGGACCTGGTGAAGATGGCGGCCTTGCTGGCAACGCCGCTCAATTGACTCAGCCGGCGGTTTTGGCTTCCTGCAACAGCGACTGGATCATCTTTTCCTGCTCGTCATAACGGCCTTCGCCAAAGTGGGTGTAGCGCACTTGCCCCTTGGCGTCGACCAGGTAGTGGGCAGGCCAGTACTGGTTGTCGAAGCGGCGCCAGATCGCATAGTTGTTGTCGATGGCCACCGGGTAGGTGATACCCAGCTTGCGCACCTGGTCGCGCACGTTACCGATGATGCGTTCATAGCCGTATTCCGGGGTATGCACGCCGATCACCACCAGGCCGTCCTTTTCATACTTGCGCGCCCACTCTTTCACATACGGTAAGGTGTGCTGGCAGTTGATGCAGTCGTAGGTCCAAAAGTCCACCAAAACCACTTTGCCTTTGAGTGATTCACGGGTCAGCTCGGGGCCGTTGAGCCATTCCACC
Source organism: Pseudomonas sp. GW821-FHT09A09 (assembly GCF_059418405.1). Lineage (NCBI taxonomy): Bacteria > Pseudomonadati > Pseudomonadota > Gammaproteobacteria > Pseudomonadales > Pseudomonadaceae > Pseudomonas > Pseudomonas sp. GW821-FHT09A09. The sequence continues at coordinate 73,399 of NZ_JBWKPU010000023.1, read as the reverse complement.
GCCCCGGCCAGAGAGGGCATGGCGCCCTGGCTGCTGGCTGCCAACGGCTCGGCCTTGACCTTGCTCACCACGTAATCCACCACCTTGGGCACGGTGTGCAGCACGCCTTGTTCGAGGCGGCTGACGCCTTCGGACGATGTCCCCGCCAACAGGGTTTTATCGGCGCCGGTCGAGATCACCAGCGCAGCGGCGAGCACCGCCCCCCCTGCCCCACGACGCAGCCAGCCGGTGACCGGGATCGACGCCTTGAGCCGGTTGACCAGGCCACGTCCGGCGAAGATCAAGGTGCCCAGGGACAGCGCACTGCCCAAGCCATACGCCAGCAGCAGCAGGCTGGTGCCCGCATTGGCGCCCTGCAGCATCGCGCCGCTGAGGATCACCCCCAGGATCGGCCCGGCGCACGGCGCCCACAGCAGGCCGGTGGCCACACCGATCAACAGCGACTTGAGCGGCCCGGACAGGGCCCGGGTGCCCGGGTCGATGCGGTTGCCCAGCAGCACGAACGGCCGCGCCAGCCAACTGCCCAGGCGTGCGCTGATCAGCGACAGTGCAAACAGCACCATCACGATGAGGGCCACATGGCGGCCGGTGTTGTTGGCCTGCACCACCCACGCGCTGCTGACCACCGCCAGGCTGGCGATCAGGGCAAAGGTCAGGACCATGCCGGCGAGGGTCAGCAGGATCGAGCGACGGCTGCGGTCGACGCCGGCGAACAGAAACGGCACCACCGGCAGGATACAAGGGCTGAGGACGGTCAGGATGCCGCCCAGGAACGCGATGAGTAGCATGGTTATCACCTTAGGGGTTGAGAGGACGACCGGTCAGGCCGTCTGGTTGTCCAGCGCCTGGCCCAGCGGCGTGCGGCGGCTGCCGTCCTCCACCAGCAGGTCATGGCCGGCCGGCTGATTCACCGGGGTCAGTTGGAAGCAGGTGCTGCATGGGGGGCTGGCTTTTTCCACAGCGGCATTGGCGTGTACGGCCGTGCCGGCAAGGGCGAAGGCGCTGGCGGTCAAAAAGCGGGTCAGGTGGTTCATGGCGGTGCTCCTGTATCAGGGAAAGAGGGAAAGGTGAGGTACTCAGTTATCGCCAACACAGCCGTCGCCGAACTTGAGGTAGTCCAGGACCTGGGTCTGGTCGTGGGAGTCCAGGTAGGTCATGCGGGCATTCACCACGCCGCAGGCGGGGCTGGCGTCCTGGGTCATCGACAGCACTTGCTTGACGTCCAGATGAGTGCCGTAGGTGTAGGTGTGTGCAACGGCGGTGGCTTCGGCACGGGCCGACAAGGTGCAGATGTTCAGGGCAGCAAACAGGCAGGCGGCGAAGATGGCTTTGGTGTTCATGGCGATGGGCTCCAGTGCTCGGGGTTGGAGGCGGTGTGCCTCGTTGGAAGCCATTAGAAGCCCGTGACGTATCGCGCCTGTGTCGAAAAAACCCGCGCAGTGATCGCTACGTATCCCAAGTGCCTGTCGATACACAGCGATACAAAAAGCCCGCAACACGACCTGGATCAATAAAACGCCTCTGCGCCTGGTCTACCCTCGCGCCTTTTTTGCGACCCACGCCCATGCCCCCAGTCATCGCCCCCGAACTGCTCGCCCCTGCCGGCACCCTGAAAAACATGCGCTACGCCTTCGCCTACGGGGCCGATGCGGTCTACGCTGGCCAGCCGCGCTACAGCCTGCGAGTGCGCAACAACGAGTTCGACCACGCCAACCTGGCGCTGGGCATCCAGGAAGCCCATGTGCTGGGCAAGCGTTTCTACGTGGTGGTGAACATCGCGCCGCACAACGCCAAGCTGAAGACCTTCCTCAAGGACCTGGCCCCGGTGATCGCCATGGGCCCGGACGCGCTGATCATGTCCGACCCGGGGCTGATCATGCTGGTGCGTCGGCACTTCCCGCAGATGCCGATTCACTTGTCGGTGCAGGCCAACACGGTGAACTGGGCCAGCGTGGAGTTCTGGCAGCAGCAAGGGATCTGCCGGGTGATCCTGTCGCGGGAGTTGTCACTGGAAGAGATCGGCGAAATCCGCCAGCAGGTACCGGCCATGGAGCTGGAAGTGTTTGTGCACGGTGCGTTGTGCATGGCTTATTCCGGGCGCTGCCTGCTCTCGGGCTACATGAACAAGCGCGACGCCAACCAGGGCACCTGCACCAATGCGTGTCGCTGGAAATACCAGGCTACCCCCGCGGTGGAAAACGCCACCGGAGATATCGTCCAGCAGGTTGAACCCACGCTGGGGATTGGCGCCCCCACCGACCAGGTCTTCCTGTTGCAGGAAGCCAACCGCCCGGACGAACAGATGCCGGCGTTCGAAGACGAACACGGCACCTACATCATGAACGCCAAGGACCTGCGTACCGTGCAGCATGTGGAGCGCCTGACCCACATGGGCGTGCATTCGCTGAAGATCGAAGGCCGCACCAAATCCCACTTCTATTGCGCACGCACCACCCAGGTGTATCGCCAGGCAATCGATGATGCGGTGGCCGGTCGCGCGTTCGATCGCACCCTGATGACCGACCTCGAGTCCCTGGCCCAACGCGGCTACACCGAAGGTTTCCTGCGCCGTCACGTACACGACGAATACCAGAACTACCAGAACGGCAGCTCGGTCTCCGAGCGCCAACAGTTCGTCGGCGAGTTGACTGGCGAACGCCGAGGCGAGTTGGCCGAGGTCAAGGTGAAGAACCGCTTCGCCGTGGGCAACCACCTGGAGTTGATGACTCCCACCGGCAATTTCCACTTTGACCTGACCACCCTGCACAACACCCGGGGCGAGGCTATCGAAGTGGCGCCGGGAGACGGGCACACGGTGTATGTGCCGCTCCCGACCACGATGGACCTGCGTTTCGGCCTGCTGATGCGCGACCTCTAGCGGGTCGCGGCGCAGAACCGGTGGATCGCCTCGCACGCCTTGCGCAACGCCTCGTCGTCCAAGGCATAGGCGATGCGCAAGTACGGCGCCAAGCCGAATGCGCTCCCGTGCACCACCGCCACATTGGCCTCATCGAGCAAGGCGTGGGCCACGTCTTCGTCGGTTTTCAGCAGCGTGCCAGCCGGCGAGGTGCGTCCCAACAAGCCTGCGCAAGAGGCAAAGGCGTAGAACGCGCCGGACGGGTTCGCGCACGTCAGCCCCGGCGTGGCGTTAAGCAGCGACACCACCAGATCACGACGGCGCTGGAACACCGCCCGCGAGGCCTGCACAAAGTCCTGCGGGCCGCTCAAGGCGGCGATCGCCGCGTGCTGGGAAATCGCACTGGCGCCCGAGGTCTGCTGGCCCTGGAGTTTTTCCATCGCCTCCAGCAACCAGCGCGGGCCGGTGGCAAAGCCGATGCGCCAGCCGGTCATGGCATAGGCCTTGGACACGCCGTTCATGGTCAGCACCCGCGGGGCCAGGCGCGGCTCGACCTGGGCCAGGGTGTAGAAACGCTGGTTGTCGAACAGCAGGTGTTCGTAGATGTCGTCCGCCAGTACCAGCACCTGTGGGTGTTTGAGCAACACCTCGGCCAACCCTTGCAGCTCCTGCAGGCTGTACACCGCCCCCGTGGGATTGGACGGCGAGTTGAGGATAAGCCAGCGGGTGTTCGGCGTGATCGCCTCGTCGAGGGCCGCAGGCGTCAGCTTGAAGCCGTCTTCGGCGCCGCACGCCAGCACCTTCGCCGTACCGCCGCACAGTTCGACCATCTCCGGGTAACTGACCCAGTACGGCGCGGGCACGATCACCTCATCGCCTTCATTGAGGGTGGCGGCCAGGGCGTTGTAGATCACGTGCTTGCCGCCATTGCTGACCAGCGTGTCCTGCCAGGTGACGTCCAGGCCGTTTTCGTGGCGGAACTTCTCGGCCACCGCTTCTCGCAACGCACGCACGCCGGCCACCTGGGTGTAACGCGTATGGCCGTCGCGGATCGCATCGATGCCCGCCTGGCGGATATGCGCCGGGGTGTCGAAATCCGGCTCGCCGGCGCACAGCGAGATGATCTTCGCCCCCTGGGCGCGGCGCTCGGCCACGCGGTCGATGATGCGGTACGTGGCGGACGGCTGGGCCTGGGCCAGGCGCTTGTTCAGGATAGTCACGAAGGCTTCCTCTGCAGGGTGTGATAACCCAGGGACGCCCGCGCTTCCTTGAGAGTCTTGCCCGCTTCGATCTGTGCGCGGATCTGCGCTTCCACGGCTTCGATCTGCCGCGCGACCTCCGCCACTTCGGCGGCACGGGCGCGGGGTACCACCAGCACGCCATTGGCGTCGGCCACCACGATGTCGCGGGCACACACACGGGTCTCGCTAATGGCCACCGGTTGATTCACCGACAGCACTTCCACACGGTCCTTGCCAGTGCGCATGTAGCGGCCCCGGGTGAACAGCGGGTAGCCGTCGCCCAAGGCCTTGCTCACGTCGCGGCACACGCCGTCGATCACGGTGCCCGCAATCCCGCGAGCCCCGGCGTACTGGGTCATGATGTCGCCCCACACCGTGCAGTCGGTACGGCCGGCGTTCGCGATCACCACCACGTCACCGGGTTGCACATCTTCGATAAAGTCCCCCACCGAACCCGGTGGCGTGTTGGCAGGCACGTACTGCACGGTGAACGCCGGGCCCACTACGGTGCCGTGGTAGTTATCCAGCGGGGCAATGCCCAGGCACTGGCCGGGGATGCCGAGTTTGTCCATGGCGTCGGAAACGCCAGGGGTGTCGAGGCCTGCAAACAGGGCGACTAACTGTTGATCGTTCATCGGGCAGGCTCCACGCGGATGGCTTCGAATTGGCTGTCATGCATCACATCGGCGACCGAACGGCCGCTGCGTACCGCCTCGACCATGCCGGCTTCACGGGCGGCGATGCGCTCGCTCAGGTCGAGTACCTGTTCGATCACAGCGGCGGGGATGAACACGCTGCCGCAGCGGTCGGCGATCACGTAGTCGTCTTCCGACACCGCCACACCGCCGACGCGCAGGGTCACGCCGGAATCCACCTGCACCACACGGTTGCGGGCGCTGATCATGGTCACGCCACGGCCGTACACCGGGTAGCCAATGGAGGCGCTGCCGTCGATGTCACGGCTGAAACCGTCGATCACCGAGCCGCGGATCTTCTTGGCCACAGCAGCGTTGGCGATGATGTCGCCCCAGCAGGAAATGCCTTCGATGCCGCCGGCAATCACCAGCACGCGGTCGTCGGTGGTGATCGCGTCGATCACTGGCGAGATCAGGTGCACGCCAGGCGCCGCGTCGGTCTTGGGCGCCAGCTTGACCGTGCTGGCGCGGCCCACCACCTTGGGGCAGTCCCACAGCGGGCGAATGCCGACCACGGCGCCCGGCAGTTGCAGGAAGTCCAGGGCGTCGGAGACGGTGTTGGTGTCGAGTTCAGCCAGGCGCTGAAGCGGGTCGGGAAGCGGCATAAGATGAGCCCCTGTTGTGGTTGGGGCTCAAGTCTCACTGAGGGGCTGTGATAGGTATATTCGTATTAACGTTAGGCCAACATACGCCAAAGCTATGGTTGATCAGATGCGGAACTGCCCCACCAACTGCCCCAGACGCTGGCCAAGATCGGCCAGGCTGCGGGAGGTCTGGGCGCCCAACTGAGTCTCATCGGCCACGCTGTCCACCGCCACGGCAATCTGGTGCACGCTGCGGTTGATCTCTTCGGCCACGGCGGTCTGCTCCTCGGCGGCGCTGGCGATCTGTGCGTTCATCGAATTGATGGTGCCGATCAGCTGCGCCATGGTGTCCAGGGACGCCCCGGCTTCGTTGGCCTGGGCCGAGGTACCGTCACCGGCATCGCTGGAGCGGCGCATAGCGTCCACCGCCGCCTCGGTGCCTTTTTGCAGGCGGTCGATCATGCCCTGGATTTCCTGGGTGCTGGTCTGGGTGCGGCTGGCCAGCGCGCGCACTTCGTCGGCCACCACCGCAAACCCGCGCCCGGCCTCCCCTGCCCGCGCGGCTTCAATGGCAGCGTTGAGCGCCAGCAGGTTGGTCTGCTCGGCAATCGAGCGGATCACCCCCAGCACGCTGACGATCGACGACACGTCCTGCTGCAGGCTGTCGAGGGACACGCCGCTGCTGCGGATGTCGCTCACCAGCGCATGGATCTGCGCGATGCTGCCATCCACCACGCGCTTGGCGGCCTGGCCTTCGGCATCGGTCTGTTGCGCGGCCACGGCAGCGCCCTGGGCACTGCGCGCCACTTCGTGGGCGGCCGACGACATCTGGTTGATCGCGGTGGCGACCTGGTCGGTCTCGTGGCGCTGGCGCTCCATGGCCTGCTCGGAGCGCTGGGCCTGGTCGGACACCTGGCTCACCAGGCCGGTGAGTTGCGAGGTCATCTCGGTGATCTGGCGCACCAGGCCGTGGATCTTGTCGACAAAGCGGTTGAACGCGCCGGCCAGGTCACCCAACTCATCCTGGCTGGTAATGGCCAGGCGACGGGTCAGGTCGCCTTCGCCAGCGGCGATGTCGTCGAGGTTGGCTTTCATCAGGTTCAGCGGACGCAAAATGGTGTTGGCCACCACCATACCCACGGCGGCAATCACCAGCAGCACTACCACGGCCACGCCGAGGATGCTCAGCAACACGCCTTCCATGCGCTTCTCAACCTTGGCCTCGACCACCGCCACCTGGGCTTCGATGCCGTCGAGGTTTACCGACGTACCGATCACCATGTCCCACTTGGGCAGGTATTCGGTGTAACCGAGCTTGGGCACCAGTTCGGTCTGCCCGGGCTGGGTCGAGCTGTATTGCAGGTAGTGGGTGCCGTCCTTGCCGACCTTGACCAGGTCGCGGTTGACGTAGACGCCGTTGGGGTCGCGGTTGTCCTTGAAGCTCTTGCCGACGCCGTCGGGGCTGTTGCCCTTGAACAGGCGGATGGTCTCGGAGTCGTAGCCGAAGAAGTAGCCGTCCTTGCCGTAGCTGGTATTCGACAAGAGCTTGACCACCTGCGCCCGCGCGGCGGTGTCGCCTGGGGCGGCGGCGTCGTAGAGCGGCTTGATGGTGGTCATCGCCACCTCGACATAACTTTGCAGGGTGGCCTTGGCGTCGTTGAGCAGGCGCTGGCGGGTTTCTTCCACCTCATTGCGCGCCTGGCCCTGGAGAATCCACACGGTGGTCAGGCTGATGACCACGGCAAACAGCAACACCGGCACGATAGCCAGGGACAGGACTTTGGCCTTGAGGCTCAGACGCATGGCTTTTCTCTCTTATTAGTGGCGACTATGAGAGGTTAACGGCCAGTGGGTGGATATCTGTAGGGGGTTGGGGTTGGAGGCTGGGTACATATCCATTTTTTGGTGATGGCTTGTATTGGTTCCGCTCTTACAGCGGGTCACTTTTGGAAAAGAGCCCGGAATGCCGGCCCAGCCAAAAGTAACCAAAAGGGCTCTTGCCCCAACACTCGGCACCTCGCCTAGGCTCGGTGTGCCCGTAATCCGACAGTGATTTGGGGGGCCGCTTCAGATCAAAATCAAAAGCAAGAGCACAGCGGCCTGACAGCCGGCTTGAGTGGTGTAGAGCAAAGGCAAAGGCAAACGGGGTCCACTGTAGGAGCCGGCTTGCCGGCGATGGTCGTTAACGATAAAGCAAAAAATCAGACAGAACGCGACACCCTGTGGGAGCTGGCTTGCCTGCGATGGCATCCACGCGGTGCACCTGTTTCACCGAGGTGCCTGCATCGCCGGCAAGCCGGCTCCTACAGGGGAATGCGGTCGGCTCTAAGGCCGCCGTGTCTGCTTTTGATTTTGATCTTAGGCGCCCCGTTTAACACGCTGGCCGAACGCAGGTTTGAATCCGTGGGTAACCCGGCAGGACGCCGGGTTAGCCGTTACCCAAACAATGGATATGTACTCAGTGCCCAATCAAAGCGTCATCGCCGCCAACCACCCAAATGCCAACAGCGGAATGTTGTAGTGCAAAAACGTAGGCACCACGGTGTCCCAGATGTGATGGTGCTGGCCGTCAATGTTCAAACCGGAGGTCGGGCCCAGAGTGGAGTCCGACGCCGGCGACCCCGCATCGCCCAACGCGCCGGCCGTACCGACGATGCACACAATGGCCAGCGGGCTGAAACCCAGCTGCACGCAAAGCGGCACAAAAATCGCGGCAAGGATCGGCACCGTGGAGAACGACGACCCAATACCCATGGTTACCAGCAACCCAACCAGCAACATCAGCAAGGCGCCGACGCCACGGCTGTGGCCGATGAACGCCGCCGAGGTTTCCACCAGCGAGCGCACGTCGCCCGTGGCCTTGAGCACTTCGGCGAAGCCTGAGGAGGCGATCATGATGAAGCCGATCATGGCCATCATCTTCATGCCTTCGGTGAACAGGTCGTCGGTCTCGCGCCAGCGCACGATGCCCGACACCGAGAAGATCAGGAAACCGGCCAGGGCGCCAATGATCATCGAGTCCAGCCACAGCTGAATGATGAACGCTGAGGCAATCGCCAGGCCGGCCACCAGCAGGGTCAGTGGGTTGTACTGCACGGCCACTTGCTCAACCCGCTCGATTTTCTCCAGGTCATACACGCGTTTCTTGCGATAGCTGACGAACACCGCCACCAGCAGGCCGACCACCATGCCCAACGCCGGCAACCCCATGGCGTGGGTGACGTTGACCTGGCTGATGTCCACCCCGCTCTTGGCCACGTTGGCCAGCAGGATCTGGTTGAGGAAGATATTGCCGAAGCCCACCGGCAGGAACATGTACGGGGTGATCAGGCCGAAGGTCATCACACAGGCAATGAGGCGGCGGTCCAGTTGCAGCTTGGTCAGCACGTACAGCAGCGGCGGCACCAGCAACGGGATAAACGCGATATGGATCGGCAGGATGTTCTGCGAGGCGATCGCCACCACCCAGAGCAGGCCGATCAACAGCCATTTGACGTGACTGCCACCCGTAGCTTCCTGGCGGTCCACCAGCATCAGCGCCTTGTCGGCCAGGGCGTGGGCCAGGCCGGATTTGGCAATGGCCACGGCGAACGCACCGAGCAAGGCGTAGGACAATGCCACAGTGGCGCCGCCGCCCAACCCGCCGTTGAAGGCCTTGAGCGTGGCCTCGATGCCCAAGCCGCCAGTGAGGCCGCCCACCAGGGCGCCGACGATGATGGCGATGACCACATGCACGCGGGACAAGCTGAGCACCAGCATGGTGCCGACCGCGGCAATGACTGCGTTAATCATGGTTACCTCAAGCAGAAACATAAAAAACAGGCAGGCCCGCGCCCAGGCGGCCATCGGGTGGCTGCCAGCGTGCAGGCTTGAAGGAGGTCTTATTAGAGGGCGCGCACTTTGCAGCAGGCGCGGCCGCATGTCAAAAAACGGCGCCGCTTTTGGGTTTAAATTGAACGTTTAAATAATAAAGAACCGAAAAACGCGGCCGATACAGAGACTCTCTGTGTTTTCAGGTTAAGGATGCGCCTCGATGTCTCTCAGACAGCTTTCCATTCAATGGAAAATCACCCTGCTCGCCGGCCTGTGCCTGCTGGGGATCGTGACCCTGCTGGTGGGTTTGTCGTTGTATCGCATGGAGCAGAGCTCGGAGCAGGTCAAGGCGTCCAGCATGCAGATGCTCGATCAAGCCGCCCAGGCGCGCATCGAAGCCCAGGGTGAAGCCCAGGGACTGGGCATTCGCCGTCAGTTCATGGACGCTTACCAATACGGCCACGGGTTTTCCCGCCAAGTGCTGTTTTTGCGTGAACAGGCCGAAAAACGCTTCCTGGATGCGTTCGACACCCGCGAAGACCTGACCCGCCAGGTCAAGTCGGCCCTGCAGGCCAACCCCGACTTGCTCGGCTTGTCCCTGGTGTTCGAAGCCAACGCCCTGGATGGCAAGGACGAGCTGTTCGCCAACCAGGCAGAGCTGGGCAGTAACGACAAGGGCCGCTTCGCCCTGTACTGGTCGCAGCCCACGCCCGGCAAACTGGAGTCGATGGCGCTGCCGGAAAGCGACATGGCCGACACCCGCGTCGGCCCCAGCGGTGAAAAGGCCAACGCCTGGTTCACCTGCCCGCGCACCACGCTCAAGCCCTGTGTGATCGAGCCGTACTTTTATGTGATCAACGGGCAGAACGTGCTGATGACCAGCATCGTGTTCCCGCTGATGGTCAACGGCAAAGTCATCGCTTCGCTGTCGGTGGACATCAACCTGAACAGCCTGCAGGCCGTGAGCCAACAGGCGAGCCAGAAGCTGTATGACGGCCAGACTCAAGTCAGCATCCTGAGCCCCACTGGCGTGCTCGCCGGCTACAGCCCGGACGCCAGCAAGCTCAGCCAGCGCCTGGACACGGTCGACACCGCCAGCGGTGCGCAATTGATCAGCGCCCTGGCCAGCAGCAACCAGATCCGCAGCCTGCGCACCGACCATCAGCTCAAAGTGCTGGCGCCGTTCGCGCCGATCCCGGACGGCAAGGCATGGGGCGTGTTGCTGGATGTGCCGGAGAAAGTCCTGGTGGCCCCGGCCGAAGCGCTGAAAACCCAACTGGATGCCGACAATGCCAAGGGCACCCTGCTGGAGCTGAGCCTGGGCCTGTTCGCGGCCGTGCTTGGCCTGATCCTGGTGTGGCTGATGGCGCGCAGCGTGACCCGGCCGATCCTCGGCGTGGCCAGCATGCTCGAAGACATCGCCAGCGGCGAAGGCGACCTCACCCGCCGCCTGGCCTACGACAAAAAGGACGAACTGGGGCAGTTGGCCGGCTGGTTCAACCGTTTCCTCGACAAGCTGCAACCGATCATTGCCGAGGTGAAGCGTTCGGTGCAGGACGCCCGTGGCACCGCTGACCAATCGGCGGCCATTGCCACTGAAACCAGTGCTGGCATGGAGCAGCAATATCGCCAGGTCGATCAAGTGGCCACCGCCTCCCACGAAATGAGCGCCACCGCCCAGGACGTCGCCCGCAGCGCCGCCCAGGCAGCCCAGGCCGCGCGCGATGCCGACCAATCGACCCGTGAAGGCCTGACCGTGATCGACCGCACCACCACCAACATTGGCAACCTGGCCGCCGACATGAGCACGGCCATGGCCCAGGTCGAAGGCTTGGCAGCCAACAGCGAGAAAATCGGTTCGGTGCTGGAAGTGATTCGCGGCATCGCCGAGCAGACCAACCTGCTGGCTCTCAACGCCGCCATCGAAGCGGCGCGTGCCGGTGAGGCCGGTCGCGGTTTTGCCGTGGTGGCCGATGAGGTGCGCAACCTGGCGCGCCGCACCCAGGAGTCGGTGGAAGAAACCCGCCTGGTGATTGAGCAACTGCAAAGCGGCACCGAAGACGTGGTGGGCGCCATGGGCAACAGCTATCGCCAGGCCCAGGGCAGCGTCGAGCAGGTCGGCCAGGCCGTGACCGCCCTGCGCCAGATCGGCGATGCGGTGACGGTGATCAGCGACATGAACCTGCAGATCGCCAGCGCCGCTGAAGAGCAGAGCGCGGTGGCCGAGGAGATCAACAGCAACGTGGCGACGATCCGGGATGTGACCGAGTCGTTGTCGGAACAGGCCAATGAATCGGCGCGGGTGAGCCAGGCGCTGAACAGCCTGGCGAATCAGCAGCAAGGGCTGATGGATCAATTCCGGGTGTAACGGATTGCCCTCGAATGGGGTGGCGATCCAATGTGGGAGCGGGCTTGCCCGCGATGCAGGCAACCCGGTGTGTCAGTCACACCTCTGTGATGCCATCGCAGGCAAGCCAGCTCCCACATTGTTAATCGGTGGCGTGTCAATTTTGTCGTTTGGGGAGTTCGATCAGGGCCTTCAAGCCGCCCAGTTCGCTTTCTTGCAGTTGGAGCACCCCGCCCCACACTTCGACGATATCGCGCACGATCCCCAAGCCCAAACCGTGGCCGTCGATCTGCTCGTCCAGGCGTGCGCCTCGGCTGAGCACCTGGTCGCGCTGGGTTTCGGGAATGCCGGGGCCATCGTCTTCAACGGCCACTAAGTAGTGCTGCGGCGTTTCGCTGATCGTCAGGCGCACGTCCGCATCTGCCCATTTGCAGGCGTTGTCCAGCAGGTTACCCAGCAGTTCCAGCAGATCCTCACGGTCCCAGGGCAGTTGCAGCCCAGGGGGCACGTGGTAGCTCAGGTCCAGGTGCTCGCCGTGGATCATGGTCAACGTGGCCAGCAATACGGGCAGTTCTTTTTCGCAGTCGAACAACGCGCCTGGCAGGGTTTCACCGGCCAGGCGCGCGCGATTGAGTTCGCGGTTGAGGCGCTGTTGCACCTGTTCCAGTTGATCGCGCAACAGTTTGCTCAGTTCGGGGTGGTCCTTGAGGGCCTCGCTTGAGGCTGCACTCAACAACACGGCGAGCGGGGTTTTCAGGGCATGGCCCAGGTTGCCCAGGGCATTGCGCGAGCGCTTGAGGCTGTCTTCGGTGTGGGCCAACAGGTGGTTGATCTGTGCCACCAACGGTTCCAGCTCCAGCGGCACCTGGGTGTCGAGTTGCGAGCGCTGGCCTTGTTGCAATTGGGCGATCTGTTCACGCGCGGTTTCCAGCGGGCGCAACGCACGGCGCACGGTAACCCGCTGCAAGACCAGCACCAGCAACAGCGCGGCCAGGCCGAGGATCAGGCCGACCCGACGCATCAGGCGGAAGCTCTCCCGCACGGGCGTGTAGTCCTGCGCCACGCTGATCGAGATCAACTGGCCATAGCGCTTATAGTCCGCGCGCAGCACCAGCAGTTGCTGGCCTTCCGGCCCCAATTGCAGGTTGCCTTTGAGCCCGGTCTCGGGCAGGCGGGGCAGTTCCTGGTCCCATAGCGAACGGGAGCGCCAGTGGGTATCGGCAAAATCAATGCGAAAGTAATGCCCGGAAAACGGCCGTTGGTAGGCCGGCGACAAGCGCTGCTCATCCAACTGCACACCGCCTGCCCCACGCACCAGCGCCACCAGCAGGTTCTCGGCGTCGTTGCGCAACCCTGCTTCCAGGTAGCGCTGCAACCCCGCTTCGAACAGCCACAGGCTGGTTTGCGCCAGCACCACGCCGACGACCACCATCACACTGATCAACCCCAGGCTGAGGCGCCGTTGAATCGACCTCATGCGGGGCTGGCGCCAAACAGATAACCCTGGCCACGCCGGGTTTCGATCACGCTGCGGCCCAGCTTGCGGCGCAAGTGGTTGACGTGGACTTCCAGCACGTTGGAATCGCGCTCGGTCTCGCCGTCATACAGGTGCTCGGCCAGGTGGCTTTTCGACAGGATTTGTTCGGGATGCAGCATGAAATAGCGCAGCAGGCGAAATTCAGCGGCGGTCAGCTGGATCTCCTCGCCATCACGCAACACGCATTGACGACCCTCATCCAGGTGCAACCCGGCCGCCTGCAAGGTGGGCTGGTTGGCCCGGCCATGGGAGCGGCGCAACAGCGCCTGGATACGCAGGTAGAGTTCTTCGGGGTGAAATGGCTTGCTCAGGTAATCGTCAGCGCCGGCCTTGAGCCCTTCGATGCGTTCGGCCCAGGAGTCCCGGGCGGTAAGAATCAACACCGGCGTGGCCAAGGCGGCGATGCGCCATTGCGCCAGCACCTCAAGCCCTGGCAGGCCGGGCAAGCCGAGGTCGAGGATGATCAGGTCGTAGGGTTCACTGCGGCCTTGATAGACCGCGTCGCGACCATCGGCCAGCCAGTCGACGGCATAGCCCTGGCGCTGCAGGCCGGCCAGCAGTTCATCGGCCAGAGGCACGTTGTCTTCCACCAGGAGCAGGCGCATCAGTCGTCTTCCTTATCTTTGAGCAGCTCGCCGGTGCTGGCATTCAGCTCGATTTCACGCACCACGCCGTCGGCGGTCAACAGTTCGATTTCATAGATATAGCGCACCGGCCGGTCGTCGTGTTCTTCCAGCTCGGCGTCCAGCAACTTGGACCCAGGGTAGCGCTCGAACGCCGGCCCCAACAAATCTTCCAGGGGCGCGATGACCCCCTTTTGGCGCAGGCGCAACGCTTCGTCCTGCCCGAGGTCATGGGCCGCCAGGCCTGAGCTGATCAGCAGTAACACCAGCGCCACTCGACCGCCCGTGCGTCGATATACCTTCATTACCCATCCTGTTGTTCCTTGACGTCGCCACGTTAGCCGTCGCAACTTAACTGAAACTGAATTGCCACCATGGCAATTGCCGATAGTCCATTTCCCCAACTGTTGTGCGAGATTTCTTATACTGATCCGCTCGCTTCAATTGAGACTGGTATGACTGCCATCCACATCAAGTTTCCCGCATTGACCCTCAAGGCCGGCAAACGCGCCTTTACGCGCATTCGTGAGCAAGGCCTCAAACCGGCCGATGTCGGCATCCTACCCGGTGCGGCCGGCGGCCCCAAGGCCTTGGGTATCCAGGGCCTGGACCTGGCGCTGTTCGGCGACTGGCTGCCACGCATGCCGCGCGAGCGCGCGTTGATCGGCGCGTCCATCGGCTCCTGGCGGTTTGCCAGCGCCTGCTTGCCCGACCCGGTGCAAGGTCTGCTCGACCTCGGCCGCCTGTACAACGAACAAAGCTTCGCCAAAGGCGTGACCATGGCCGAAGTCAGCCGCAGTTGCCAGCGCATGCTCGACGACTTGCTCGCCGGCCGTGATGCGCGGGTGCTAGACAACCCCGACTATCGCCTGAACATCATGGTGGTCAAAAGCCACGGGCTGCTCGCCGATGACCACCGTGGCCGCCTCGGGTTGGGCCTGTCGTCAGTGATCGCCGACAACCTGCGGGGCCGCGCGCGGCTGTCGCGGCATTTCGAACGGCTGATCATCCACGACCCGCGCCAGGCACCACCAGTGCATCCGTTGCAGGATTTCCCGTCGCGCTTCCTCGACCTGGAATTGGGTAACCTGCGCCAGGCGCTGCTGGCCTCGGGTTCGATCCCCATGGTGATGCAAGGCGTGCGCGACCTGCCGGGCGCGGGCGCAGGCACCTACCGCGACGGCGGCCTGCTGGACTACCACCTCGACCTGCCCTACCACGGCGACGACATCGTGCTGTACCCGCACTTTACCGACCGGGTCATCCCCGGCTGGTTCGACAAAGGCCTACCGTGGCGGCGCAGCAATCAACAGGGTTTGCAGGATGTGTTGCTACTCGCTCCGTCCAAGGATTACCTGGCCCGCCTGCCCCACGGCAAACTGCCGGACCGCAGCGACTTCAAGCGTTTCATGGGCGATGACCCGAGCCGTAACAAGTACTGGCAAACCGCGATGAGCGAGAGCCGGCGCTTGGGGGATGAGTTTCTGGAATTAGCGGACAACAACCAATTGGGCGAACGACTCCAGCCCCTGTAGGAGCCCGGCTTGCCGGCGATGGGCGTTCACGCGGGATACCTGAATAAACACGGCGCCTACGGAGGGACGGTATGCGCGGTGTGGGATCAAGCTGTTAAACTCGCCGCCTGCCAGATACCTGACCGAGCTGAAAATACTGTGGAAATCTTCAAAGAGTTTACCTTCGAGTCCGCCCACCGCCTGCCCCACGTACCGGAAGGCCACAAATGCGGGCGCCTGCATGGGCATTCGTTCAAGGTGGCGATCCACCTGAGCGGTGACCTGGATCCCCATACCGGCTGGATTCGCGACTTCTCGGAGATCAAGGCGATTTTCAAGCCGCTCTACGAACGCCTCGACCACAACTACCTCAACGACATTCCCGGCCTGGAAAACCCCACCAGCGAAGTGCTGGCCAAGTGGATCTGGAATGAGCTCAAGCCCCTGCTGCCGGAACTCAGTGCGATCCGCATCCACGAGACCTGCACCAGTGGTTGCATCTATCGCGGCGAGTAAGCCTCCGACTGCTGAAAAACCACCTGCGGGTGGTTTTTTTATGTCCGGCTCCCGTACAGTCATGACCTCCAGCCCACTCGGAGCACGCTGTCATGATGCGCCCTGCCAACGCCCATGATGTGGCCGCCATCGAAGCCATCGTTGAGGCCGCCTACTCGCCTTACATCACGCGTATCGGCCGCCAACCCGGTCCTATGCTGGAAAACTATCAGGCGCTTGTCGCGGCGGGAGGCGTACACGTGCTGGACAATGCCGGGCAGATACAGGGCTTCATTATCCTGCTGGATGCTCCCGACGCGCTGTTGCTGGACAACCTGGCCGTCGCCCCGCAAGCCCAGGGCCTGGGGTTGGGGCGCCAACTCATGGACTTTGCCGAACAACAGGCGCGCGACGCGGGCTACACGGCCATCCAGCTCTACACCAACGTGGCAATGACTGAAAACATTGCGCTGTACACCCGTCGAGGTTATGTCGAGACCCATCGGGCCGAAGCACACGGCCTGCACCGGGTGTACATGCGCAAACCCCTTTAGGAGCGTCCATGGAAAACACCTGGCTGGCCCAGGCCAAACGCTTGCAGGCGTTGGCCTCCACGGGGCTGCATTTTTGCACTGACGATTTTGAGCGCGAGCGCCTGGAGGAAATCGCCGAGATTGCCCACAGCATGCTGGCGCAATTGGGCAACGTGCCGCTGGAGCGCATCACCGGGTTGGTGCCGGACTTTGCCAAGCGCTATTCCACGCCGATGATCGACGTGCGGGGCGCGGTGATCGAGGGCGACCGAATACTGCTGGTGCGCGAATTGACCGATGGCTGCTGGGCACTGCCGGGCGGCTATGCCGATATTGGCCTGTCGGCGGCGGAAAACATCGTCAAGGAGATCCGCGAAGAGGCCGGGTTGACCGTCACGGCGCAGGCGCTGTACAGCGTCACCCACAAGGCCAAGGGCATGTATCGCCCGGATGTGCGGGATTTCTACAAGCTGTACTTTTTGTGTGAACGTGTCGATCAATTGGCGCCCATGGCCGGGTTCGAAACCACCGAAGTGGGCTTTTTCAGCCTGGATGACCTGCCGCCGCTTTCCCGTGGACGCACCATCGAAAGTGACCTGGAAGCCGCGTTCGCCTTTCATCGCGGCGAGACCACCCAGACACTGTTCGACTGACCCAGACTGAACGCCTGATTGCTTTTTGCCCAAGAGGAACTTGCCCATGCACATCATCAACGCCCGCCTGCGCAACCGTGAAGGCCTGCATGATCTGCACCTGGAACATGGCCGGATCGCCAGCATCACCGCGCAAACCACGGCGCCCGTACTGGCGGACGACGACCTGGACGCTGCCGGCAACCTGGTGATCCCGCCCTTTGTCGAGCCTCACATCCACCTCGATGCCACCCTCACGGCCGGCGAGCCGCGCTGGAACATGAGCGGCACGCTGTTCGAAGGCATCGAGTGCTGGGGCGAGCGCAAAGCCACCATCACCCAGGCAGACACCAAGGCCCGCGCCAAGAAAACCATCGAGGCCCTGGCGGCCCACGGTATCCAGCATGTACGCACCCACGTCGACGTCACCGACCCAGACCTCACCGCGCTTAAAGCGATGCTGGACGTGCGCGAAGAAAGCGCGCACCTGATCGACCTGCAAATTGTCGCGTTCCCCCAGGAGGGCATCGAGTCCTACCGCAATGGCCGCGAACTGATGGAAGAAGCCATTCGCCTGGGCGCCGATGTGGTCGGTGGCATTCCGCATTTCGAATACACCCGCGACCAGGGCGTTAGCTCGGTCAAGTTTCTGATGGACCTGGCCGAACGCACCGGTTGCCTGGTGGACGTGCACTGCGACGAAACCGACGACCCGCACTCACGCTTTCTCGAAGTGCTCGCCGAAGAGGCCCGCAGCCGTGGCATGGGCGCGCGCGTCACCGCCAGCCATACGACCGCCATGGGCTCCTACGACAATGCCTACTGCGCCAAGCTGTTCCGCCTGCTGGGGCATTCGGGCATCAGTTTTGTCTCCTGTCCCACCGAAAGCATCCACCTGCAGGGCCGCTTCGACAGTTTCCCGAAACGCCGGGGCGTCACCCGCGTCAACGAACTGCTGGAAGCGGGCATGAACGTCTGCTTCGGCCAGGACTCCATCGTCGACCCGTGGTACCCGCTGGGCAACGGCAACATCCTGCGCGTGCTAGAAGCCGGTTTGCACATCTGCCACATGCTCGGTTATCGCAACCTGCAAAGCGCGCTGGACCTGGTCACCGACAACAGCGCAAAGGCCATGGCCTTGGGCGACCGCTACGGCCTAGAGCCGGGGCGCCCGGCGAACCTGCTGATCCTGTCGGCAGACAGCGACTACGAGGTGATCCGCAGCCAGGGCCTGGCGCTGTATTCGATCCGCCATGGCAAAGTGCTGATGAAGCGGCAGCCAGCGCAGGTGACGTTTTTATAACGAGCCTGGATGCTGCTTCAGGTTTGTGGCCGCGCCGTGCCAAACAGGCTGACGCTCAGCAAGGTGTCGCCCTGTGTCAACAAGCGCACGGGGGCTGTGCCACCCGGCATCACCACCGCGACTTCGCCACCGCCCACCCAGCCTGCTCGCCACGCCGCGCAGGCCACGGCGCTGGCGCTGGTTCCCGAAGATGCCGTGGGCCCCTCCCCGCGTTCGAACACCCGCGCCAGCACTTGATTGCCCTGCCCACGGGCAGCCCACTGCAAATTGACACCCGCTGCACACGGGACACCACCGCCCACCGGTGGCGCGAATGCAATGGCTTTCAAGGGTTCGAACAGCGCAGGTTGATGCATGCGGGCATTATCCGGCAGCAGCGCAGGGTCTTCGACCAACGTGACGCAATGCGGGTTGCCCACACGCACGAACTGGCTGCACGACCATTGCGGCTCAAGCGCCGTCAGTGAGGCCACCTGGCTGAATTCACGGTTCGCTGCTTTCACGCTGTCCACGTCACGGGCGCCGACCGCCTGCGGCCCGAACTCAGGCAAACCCAGTGCCAGCCAGAACCCCGCCACGTCCTCGTAGAAAGCAGGCTCCACCCGGGTGCTGACCGGCGATTGCGCATCAGATTTGTCGTGATGCACCCGCAACTCGCCCCCCTGGCTCAGCAAGCCTTGGTCGGTCAGGGCCTGGGCGAAGATGGTCAGGCCATTGCCGCTGCGCTCGGCGAGGGAGCCATCGGTGTTGACGATCAGCACATCGAACGGTGCCTCGGCCTGGAACGGCCCGACCAATAGCCCGTCGCATCGATGGGCCTTGGCATCCGCAGGGTGTGGCAAGGAGCCCCAGCCACACTCGGCGGCGATGGCTGAAGACGCCCAAGCCTTACGGGTATTCGCAGCCTCGGCGGCGCTGTCAGGAAGATTGATGCCCTGGCGTCTTAATAGGGCCGGGCTGACCACGCCATAAATATTGCCGCGGGCATCGTAGAAGTGGGTCATAGCGTGATTCACCCCAGCAGTCGCAGGCTGTCCAAGAAAAAAGAGCCACGCGATTGTGTGGGAAACCACCTGCCGAGTTCAATTCAGAGGTGATCTGGAGGGTAGCAACTCGCGTAAAAGCTCTGGGGTTCATCAGCCCTCACGAGGATTACACACCGTCCAGACCACATCTGACAAAGCCTGTGTGGCCGGCAGGCCGCCTCAGGTTCCATGTTTGTAAAAATAAAATTCAAGACCGCCGCGCCAATCCGCTTTCCCATGGAACCCGGCTCGCTCGATGCGGCCTGATGTGCAAGGATATCGCGCCGGACATCGTTCTTTGAACGCAAAACCAAGGATTCTTCATGACTGCCATCCCCACCCCAGCGCCCGTGGTTCCCGGGCGGCTGGAACAAATGTCGACCCGCATCGCTTTCTTTATTGCAGGTTTCGGTATCGCCGCGTGGGCGCCACTGGTGCCTTATGCCAAGGCACGCGCGCAACTCAATGAGGGCACCCTGGGCCTGTTGTTGCTGTGCCTGGGCGTGGGGTCGATTATCGCCATGCCCGTGGCAGGCGCCCTGGCGTCGCGCTATGGCTGCCGACGCGTGTTGACCGCTGGGACGATCCTGATCTGCGTGGCGCTGCCGATGCTGGCAACCGTCAGTTCGATTCCCTTGCTGATAGCCGCGCTGTTCCTGTTTGGCGCAGGCCTGGGCACCGTGGATTCCACGGTCAACCTGCAAGCGGTGATCGTTGAACGCGCCAGCGGCAAGACCATGATGTCGGGCTTCCATGGGTTGTTCAGCCTGGGCGGCATCGTCGGTGCAGCCGGCGTGGCCGGGCTGTTGGGGCTGGGCCTTTCGCCGTTGCAGGCAACCCTCGTGGTGATCGCCGTGATGGCCGCAGCCTTGCTCAAGGCCGGGCCGCACCTGCTGCCCTATGGCAGTGAAAGTTCAGGGCCCGCCTTTGCGATCCCCCATGGTGTCGTGCTGTTTATCGGCTGCCTGTGTTTTATCGTGTTTCTGGCTGAAGGTGCGGTGCTTGACTGGAGCGCGGTGTTCCTCAGCGCCGAGCGCGGCCTT
Source organism: Pseudomonas sp. GW821-FHT09A09 (assembly GCF_059418405.1). Lineage (NCBI taxonomy): Bacteria > Pseudomonadati > Pseudomonadota > Gammaproteobacteria > Pseudomonadales > Pseudomonadaceae > Pseudomonas > Pseudomonas sp. GW821-FHT09A09. The sequence goes on along the minus strand of NZ_JBWKPU010000023.1, from coordinate 53,157 downwards.
GACGAAGCCTACGCTGGCCTGGGCTATGCCGCTTTCGCCTTGACCATGACGGCCGGTCGCCTGACAGGTGACGCCATTGTGCGCAAGCTGGGTGCCACCCGCGTGATCATGATCGGCGGCGCACTCGCCACTGCCGGCATGCTATTGGCCACGCTGTCCCCCGCCTGGCAAACCGCGTTGCTGGGGTATGCACTGGTGGGCGCCGGTTGCTCCAACATCGTGCCGGTGCTGTACACCGCGGTGGGCAAACAAAAGGTCATGCCGGAACATATCGCGGTGCCGGCCATCACCACCCTGGGGTATGCCGGCATTCTGGCCGGCCCCGCCGTGATCGGTTTTATCGCCCATGGCAGCAGCCTGAGCACGGCCTTCGTACTGATCGCCACACTGCTGGCGGCGGTGGCTATCAGTGGCAAGATCCTCAAGGTCTAACCCCGTCACTTCGTTTTGTGAGCCTCATCCTGCTCCAGCCAGCGATCGAGGCTCTTGTTGCTCAGCCAGCCTTCCTGGTAAGGCGGGCCGAACAGCCGGGCGCCATTGGCGCGCTCCAGCGAACGCAACAGGCCCGGGCGTTCGATGATGTTCTTTGCGGTATAGACACACAGCTCGCTGTATTTCGGCCGGGGCATGCCAGTCGACGGTTCCAGCACGGCCTCGCCTTGTGGATCGACGTCGTAAGGGTCTTGCATCACTGCCTTGAGCGTGACAATTTCGACGAACTGGTGGGGCTCGAAAAAATAGGTGCGATCCTTGGTCTTGTCTCTCAACTGCTCGAACAAACCTTGAAACGCCTGGACCACCTGGGCATTCCCTTGGGCATGGAAGGGATCCTGGCTGTACACGCTTGGAGAGCTGTTACCTTGCAACGCGGTAGCGGCCCGAAGGCTGTCGCGGGTGATATCGCCCTCGCTGCTCAAGATTGCATCGCTCAACCGTGGGCGCTGGAGAATCTCCCTGGCGACCTGGATCACCCGATCCAACGCATCGTTGTCACCCAGGCTCAGGGCGGCAACCTGCTGCAGCGAAGACCGGGTCAAGCGCCCGTCTTTCAGAAACGGATGCAACATGTCATAGCCTTTTTCCAACGTGGCGGCCAATTGCTTGTCCGTCGAGAGGGCTCCAGGTTGCGAACAGTTCGCCCGCGCGACCGCAGGGTTCTGCAGCGCACGCAGGTGTCGAGTCGACAAGGCTGTGCGCAACAGCGCTGGCTTGCGAGGTGCGCTATCCCCGGCAAGGTCTTGAACCCAGGTGGCCCCGGCTGCGTCGTTCCAACTGCCAACTGGGGCCGTGGGGGGAGGCTCGGCAGGTCTTGGCACCGAACCGCCCAGGACGGCTGGCCAAACGTGAGGCAGTGAACCCTCGATAGTCATGCGGTTTCTCCAACTTTTCTCTTATGCGTACTGACCCGATGAGCGCCATCGAAATGGCTGGGATCAGGAAATCGGTCCCGTGGGTCGAGCTGCAATGTATGTGGTTGGCTAAACCCGACAGTTCCGGATAACGCACGAATACCAATTTCAATATGTAAAAAATCGGGCCGTGGGGTTAACCCCACCGGTGTCCACGCCACCAGGCCGCCAAGCCACTGATCAGCGTTGCCAACGCAAAACCTGCGGGTTTCGGCGGTTTGCTGCGAGACGTGCAAGGTTGCCCGGTGGGCAGCATGCCCCGGGAGAAGTCATCTGCGACCGGGGCCTGGAATTTGCGCTGCCCGACAAAGGCTTTCATTCGACGGGCCTGGGCAGCATGTTCACTGGGCAGCACCAGGGGCGCCGGCAGGGCGACATCTCCCTTGGCCGTGGGCGTGTCTGCTGCACCGACCCCGCACAAAGGCTCACGACAGATCCTCTGCGAGGATTGAAACGAGGTAGCAGTCATCGGTTGGACCTGACTCTGAGTCTGAAAGACAGCCGGCAGCATCAAGCCGGTGGATGTGACCTCTGTGGCATTTCGTCATAAACCGTTCCAAGGCCAAAAGACACGCAAAAAAAATCGCAGCCCCGAGGGCTGCGATTGTTCACGTCGATGACGGATCAGAACCCGACGCTGGCCTGCACAAAGAACGTGCGCGGCTGGCCCAGGTACAACCCGGCGTTGTTGTCGCTGGAACGGGTGTAGTGCTGCTGGTCGAAGACGTTTTTCACACCGACGCCCAGTTTCAGGTTCGACAGTTGCGCACCGAAGTCGTACCCACTGCGCACGTTGACCGAGACATAACCCGGGATATCACCGTACTGGCCATCGGCAGTGCCCTGGGTGATGTAGGTGGTGCCGGTGCCTGGCGCACGTTGGGCGGACTGGGCAAACACATCCAGGTTGTGGGTCCAGTGATTCACGTCATAACGCAGGCCCAGGGTTGCCACTTCACGGGAGTACAGCGGCAGGTCGCGGCCCTTGAACGGTACGTCGCCCTCGGAGGTGGCCTTGGTGTAGGTGAAACCGGCGCTGGCGGTGAGGCCGTCCAGGCGAGGGTCGAGGTTCGACAGGTCATAGTGGGCCGAGGTCTCGATCCCCTGGTGCTTGGTGGCGCCCAGGTTGGTCCAGCCCACGTCGTTGCTGACGTATTGCAGTTCATCCGAGAAGTCGATGTAGAACAGCGTCACTTCGCCGCCCCAGACGCTGTCGTTGTAGCGCGTGCCGATCTCGTAGGTCTTGGCTTTCTCCGGGTTCAGGCCGTTGGCGGTCTGGTCGCCGGTGCCGCCCTGCCCCAGCTGGAAGTACTGCAGGCTGCCAAACGAGGTTTCATAGTTGGCGAACAGTTTCCAGGCATCGGAGACGTGGTACATCACGCTCAGGGCCGGCAGCGGTTCGTTGTTGTGAACTTCGCGGCGTTTTTCCTGGGTGCGCGTGCCGTTCAGGGCCACCACCGGGCGGTCATGCCATTCGGTACGGATGTCTTCGAAGCGAATGCCCGGGGTGATGGTCCACTTGCCGATATCGACTTTGTTATCGATATAGAACGCGTTGGCTTCGGTGCCACCGGTGCGGTCCTGGTAGACATGGCCATCGCTCTGGCCGCCCGGGGTCGGCACATTGTTGACCAGGTTCAGGCTGCTGGCCTGCTCGTGCATGCCCTCCTTGAGGTAGCGATAACCGAGGCTGACTTCCTGGGTGCTCGGGCCCACGTCGAACACATGGGACACACGCGGCTCGATGCCGAAGGTGTAGTAGGTGCGCGGGTAGGAGCCGATGGTTTTCAGGTCGCGGTTGGCGATGTTGCTGCCACGGAAGCTGTCGGAGTAGTAGGTCAGCACTTCGGCCTGGGTACGGTCGTCGATCTGGCGGATGTACTTGAAGGACATGTCTTTGCGGCGGCCACTGAAGTTGTCCCAGTCACGCACCGATTGGTACGGGTTGGCGTCGAACTGCTTCTGGGTCAGGCCGCCGGGCATGTCGGCGCTGGCGTCGTAGTAGTGGAAGTTGAGCGAGAAATCGTCTTGATCGGTCGGCGCCCAGTGGGTCTTGAAGATCACGTCGTCGATGTCGTTGGAGTTGTTGCTGCTGCGATAACCGTTGCCCTTCACACCGGAGTAGAGCAACGCCGCGCCAATACCGTTATCGGCCGTGCCGCCAACGAAGGCATTTTCGATGTGCTTCCAGCCGCCGTGGGCCGAAGTTTCCAGGGTGGTGCCGACGTCGCCGGAGAATTTCTCGGGAATCGCACGGGTCACGAAGTTGATCACGCCACCGACGTTTTGCGGCCCATAACGCACGGAACCGGCGCCACGCACCACGTCGATGCTGTCCAGGTTGCCGGCAGAGATCGGCGCCATCGACAGTTGCGGCTGGCCATAGGGGGCAAACGCGGCCGGCACGCCGTCAATCAGCACGGTGGAACGTGGCGACAGGCGCGACGTCAGGCCACGCACACCGACGTTGAGGGAAATGTCGCTGCCGCCGGTGCCGTTGGACTCTTGCACCTGCACACCCGGTACACGACGCAACACGTCGCCGACGTTCATCGCGCCCTGCTCCACCATCGCCTCGCGACGGATCACGGTACGGGCGCCCGGGTGGTTCTGCACCACTTCGGCGTTGGCATCACCCAGCCAGTCGCCGACCACCTTGATGTCGGTGACGCCCAGCTCCAGGGGCGAGCCGGCTTCACCGGTGCCGCTGCTCAGCGGGCGCAGGGTCACGGAGCCCGCATCGATCTGGTAGTCCAGACCGCTGCCTTGCAGCAATTGGCGCAAGGCTTGTTCAGGCGAGAGGTTGCCGTCGACCGCAGGCGCTTGCTTGCCGGCGACCATGTCGGGGCTGAAGAACACTTGCAGGGAGGTTTGCTGGCCCAGTTGGCTCAGCGCTGCGCCCAGGGGTTGGGCGCGGATGTGAATCCCGTCATCGGCATAGGCTTCGGGCAACGCGGCACTGACGGCCAATGCAAGGGCCAGGGGCGCCCAGCGGGAGACTTTATTGTTTTTCACGGCGAGTTTTTTCACGTCGAACCTAGTCCTGTGATCGCAAGAGTGTGCGGCTGTTAATGCAAACCAGTTGCAGTTGCAGGAGAAGACGAAGAACTCGGAAAAAACCTGAATGTCAGCGTGAAATAATTTCCTGGCTGCCATCCGGCAAGGTGCGCAAGGCCACCGGCAGGATGTGCGGCAGGGCTTTGAGCAAGGCGTCGGTGTCGCTGGACTTGAACACGCTGGTCAAACGCAGGTTACTCACCGCGGCCGTGCTGACCCGCAATGGCTGCTCGCGATAGCGCGACACTTCCCGTGCCACCTCACCGAGGCTGGCGTTGTTGAACACCAGCTTGCCCGTACGCCAGGCGGTCAGCTCATCGGCATTTACGGCGTACGCTGCGGCGACTTGCCCTTGTGCATCGATATGCGTGCCCCGGCCTGCCGTCAGCGTCACGCTCTGGTCCGCAGAACGCCCCTGTACCTTGACCGTACCGGCCTCCACCACCACGCGGGTCTGGTCGTCATCCCGGCGCACGTCAAACCGCGTGCCGGTGACCGTCACCTGCCCTGCCCCGGCCGCCACGACGAATGGGCGGCTGGTGTCATGTTCAACGCTGAACATCGCTTCGCCCTGTTTGAGCTCCACACCGCGCCGGCCTTTTTCATAGTGCACGGCGACCACGCTGCGGCTGTTGAGGTCCATCACTGAGCCGTCGGGCAGCGCCACCTGGCGATGCTCGCCCAGGCGCGTGCTGAATTCGGCGCTGTAGGGTTTGGGATGATCCAGGCCGCTGAACAGGCCCAGCCCGAGGGCGACGGCCACCACACTCGCGGCCACCGCATAACGCAGGAGGGCACGGCGTTTGGGGCGCTCGACCGGCGCTTCGCACAGGGCCTGCAACCGGGCCTTGGGCAGCAAATCGGTGGCGCTCCACAGCCCTTGCAGCACATCGAATTCATATTGATGCGCAGGCTGCTCCGCGCGCCAGGCATCAAACCGTTGGCGCTCTTCACCGCTCAACGGGCCGTCTTGCAGGCGTACAAACCATTGCGCGGCTTCGTCGCGGGCACGGCTATCCATCATGGAAGGTCCTGTTTCAGGGCGAGCTGGGTTCATGGGGCGATCGCGTCCAGGCGGTCACGCAGATGCCGCAGGGTGCGGATCATATACTTTTCCACCATGTTCTTGGACAGGCCCAGGCGCACGGCGATTTCCTGCTGGGTGAGGCCCTCGATTTTCTGCCAAATGAAAATCTTGCGGCAGTTGAGCGGCAACTCGGCCAAGGCCCGCTCGATGGAGTCCGCCAACTGGATCGCGTGCATGAAATGCTCCGGGTCGCCGCTGTGGGGCGAACTCTGCTCTAGGGCTTCCAGCGCCAGCGTCTCGCGACGGTCTTCGCGGCGGTAGGCGTCAACGGCGATATTGCGCGCCGTCTGATGCAGATAGGCACGCGGTTGCTCAACCTCGGTCGAACGCGACTCGAGCACCCGCACAAAGGTGTCGTGGGCCAGGTCTTCGGCCTGCTGACGGTTTCTCAGGCGGCGCGTCCAGGTTCCGATCAACTCTTCGTAATGCTCGAAAAAGCCTGTTCTGCGGGGCGGCTGAGGAATCATCGCGGGTGCACTGGGAAGGCGGGGGCGTGAATAGTAATGCTTCCTATTAAGTTGAGCAATTGCTACCTGTCGCCCTACCAGAGTTCTCGTTTGGGGCCAGCTTCAGGAGGAACCGTCTGCCCGCCTGCACTCAGCCGCAGTTCATTCACCCAATGTTCCAACGCTTGATGAACTCACAAAGGCTTTCAATCCTTGCGTTCAAATCGAGCGGCGAATAGTCAGGTCGGTAAGCAGCTACATAAGTGGATGCGACCTTTACCTTGTTCGCGGACTGGCTCTTGCGAGCATTCGCTTTTTTGTAGTGAAGCCGATTTGCCCACATGCTCGCCCCACCTGTTCGTACAGCCGAAGGGTGAACGGCTCTGACAGTCGCCTCTAATTGCTGGGCATCCAAATAGTTTTCCACCTCACGCCCCTCAGTCACCCAGACAAACCGCTCCGGGTGATGACTGAATGCTGTGACTATGCGCTGCTTCGTTGCATTGATTTCTTTAAAGGGGCTGTCTTTATCACTGTCGAGCAAAATGGCCGAGTGACGATTCAACCTGACCAGACTTATCAAGTCCTCGATGTTGCCATCGTCGTCCTCATCGCCCGCGAGATGGCTGAGCAATCGCCCACCGTAAAACATAATTGAATAGTGAATGCCCTCACGCAACCCGGGCGACATGCCAGTAATCCAGTGGTTCAGATAAATGCGATCCGAAGGTCCTTCGACCCAAATCACACAGTTTGCCTGCAAGATATCCGACGCCATGTATCCCATGCGATCGAGCACCTCGCTCAGGTCAGGCTTACAGTCAATGTAAGTGCCGTAGCTCTGAAAAATCTTCAACCCTTCCTTGCTCGCACTATTGATGAGTGAGGCAGAGTGAGTACTGATAAACAGTTGCTGTGATCGCTCACGGGAAACCTGGATCAGCGTTTCCATCAAATAACGCATCAGGGTCGGGTGCAGATGGATCTCAGGCTCTTCTATCAAACACACGGCACCTTCCGGGCACTTCCTCAGCCAACTCACGATCCAGGCAAAGGTCTTCCAGCCAGACGGCAGCCAATGCCCCTGGAGTTCATTGGACATGCGATGGTCATCATCGAGCCAGACGCCGATGACGCCCTCTTTACTCAGGTGAAATGAAATGTCGTTGAGCATCTCATGCCCCATTTCGTCGGCTCGCGGGACCAACGCCAAGCCACAGAGGTACTGACGGATGTTATTCAGTTCCCGGACAAAATCCGCATCAAAAATCTCTGTCTGTTGGGGCACCCCTCGATAACAAATATTGGCGCAACTGAAAAAGCGCGGCAGCGGGCTGAAGGGAGCGTCTTTATAGAGCTCACCCAACACTGTCAGTTGCCGGAGCGAGCCTCTCCCCTGAGCAGATGACTGATACCACCTGCCGCTTAACATCCGAGGGGGAGTCAAGAGTTGCCTGCAACGCACATGACGCAAAGCCTCACTGGAATGGTCAGTTGCACCTGACGCGAAGAGATAACTCCAGCGCTCGCCATTGGAGAACTCGACACTAAACGTTGGAAAACTCTGCATGGGAGGATTCTCCCGGGGAAGCGACGCTAAAACCTCCGGATACCGCAACGCCCTGATCATGTCGATGATCGTTGATTTTCCAGCCCCGTTCTCACCCAGCATGACGTTTACGGACCCAGGCTCCAACGCAGGCGTCTCAAAGAGAACGGTGAGGTATTCCTCGACGGATAACCCTTGCGGCTGATGTTGCGAAGGTGTGTTGAGGGTGCGGATGCCGGAAAACCAAATACGAGAAATATTCATACGCCAAGGATATCGAGGGATTTCCCAACGTATCGGCCTTACCGACGAACACTGAAGATCCAGAAACTCAGGCGGGATATGCCGTTTGAACCGGGCGGTGAACTTCCACGGCGCCGCACCAGTCAGCTGAAAGGACTCTCATAAAACGGTGGGTGGGCGATGCAGATTTCGTTGCAGCAACAAGTGGCCCTGGTCACCGGCGCCAGTTCCGGCATCGGCGCAGGCGCGGCCAAGGCCCTGGCCGAAGCCGGCGCGGCGGTGGTGCTCAATTACAACTCCCAGGCAGCGCCGGCAGAAGCCCTGGCGGCGCAGATCAACGCCAGCGGCGGGCGGGCAATCGCCCTTGGTGGCGACGTGTCCAAAGAGGCCGACGTCGAACGCCTGTTCGCTCAAACCCTCGATGCCTTCGGCCACCTGGATATCCTGGTGGCCAATTCCGGCCTGCAGAAAGACGCCAACCTGGTCGACATGACGCTCGACGACTGGAACACCGTGATCGGCGTCAACCTCACCGGCCAGTTCCTGTGCGCCCGCGCCGCCGTGCGTATCTTCAATCGCCAGGGTGTGCGTGACGGTGTGTCGCGGGCGGCCGGCAAGATCATCCACATGAGTTCGGTGCACCAGGTGATCCCCTGGGCCGGGCACGTGAATTACGCGGCGTCCAAAGGCGGCGTGGAAATGTTGATGCGCACCCTCGCCCAGGAAGTCAGCGAACAACGTATCCGCATCAACGGCATTGCGCCCGGGGCGATCCGTACCGCAATCAACCGCGCCGCCACCGAAGGCGCAGCCGAAAAAGAACTGCTCAAGCTGATCCCCTACGGTCGTGTGGGCGATGTCGAAGACGTCGCCAACGCGGTGGTCTGGCTGGCCAGCGATGCTTCTGATTATGTGGTGGGCAGCACCCTGTTCATCGATGGCGGCATGAGCCTGTATCCGGAGTTCCGTGGCAATGGTTGATTTCAACAACGAACCTCAGAGTGCCATCGATGCCCACGGCATCATCGGCGACATGCGCAGTGCCGCGCTGGTCAACGACAAGGGCAGCATCGACTTCTTCTGCTGGCCGGAATTCGACAGCCCGTCGATCTTCTGTTCGCTGCTGGACACGCCTCAGGCCGGTGCCTTCCAGCTCACCCCTGACCTGCCCAACGCTCGCCGCGAGCAGATCTACCTGCCCGACACCAACGTGCTGCAAACCCGTTGGCTCAGCGATGCAGCCGTGGTGGAAATCACCGACTTGCTGGTGATCAGCGAGGACATCGACGACCTGCCGCTGCTGGTGCGGCGGGTACGGGTGGTCAGCGGCAAGGCGACGATCCACCTGCGTTGCGCCGTGCGTCATGACTATGCGCGCACGCCTACCCAAGCCAGCGCCGTGGACGCCAAGGTGCTGTTCACTGCCGACAGCCAACCCGGCCTCCTCCTCGCCAGCAGCCAGCCGTTGCAGATCGAAGACGACGCAGCCGTCGCCACCTTCACCCTGGCCCAGGACGAAGGCGCCGAGTTTGTGCTCGGCGGTGAAGACGACGAACGCGTCGACAGCCGCTGCACCGACCTCGCCCTGGCGCACACCTTGAAGTTCTGGCGCGGCTGGATCGCCCAATCCAACTACCGTGGGCGTTGGCGTGAAATGGTCAACCGCTCGGCCCTGGCGCTCAAGCTGCTGACCTCGCGCAAGCACGGCGCGATCATCGCCGCTGCCACGTTCGGCCTGCCCGAGACGCCCGGCGGCGAGCGCAATTGGGACTACCGCTACACCTGGATCCGCGACGCCTCATTCACGGTGTATGCGTTCATGCGCCTGGGCTTTGTCGAGGAAGCCAACGCCTATATGCGCTGGCTCAAGGGCCGGGTCAGCGACTGCTGTGGCCAGCCGACCAAAATCAACATCCTCTACGGCATCGACGGCCGCCAGGAGCTGCCCGAAGCCACGCTTGCGCACCTGAGTGGCCACGGCGGCGCCCAGCCGGTACGCATCGGCAATGAGGCGTTCGACCAGATCCAACTCGATATCTACGGCGAGCTGATGGACGCGGTGTACCTGGTCAACAAGTACGGCGAAGCCATCTCCCACCAGGGCTGGAAACACACGGTGGAAGTCGCCGACCAGGTCTGCGAGATCTGGAACACACAGGACGTGGGCATCTGGGAAATGCGCGGCGAACAGCATCACTTCCTGCACTCGCGACTGATGTGCTGGGTGGCGCTGGACCGTGCGATCCGCCTGGCGTCCAAACGCTCGCTGCCCGCCCCTTTCGCCCGCTGGGATGAAACGCGCCAAGCCATCTATGCCGACATTTGGAGCAATTTCTGGAATGAAGAACGCGGCCACTTCGTGCAGCACATCGGCAGCACGGCGCTAGACGGTTCGATGTTGCTGATGCCGTTGGTGCGCTTTGTCGCAGCCACCGACCCGCGTTGGTTGAGCACACTGGAAGCGATCCAGAAAAGCCTGGTGCGCGACGGCATGGTCTACCGCTACCGCAACGACGACAGCCAGATCGACGGCCTGCAAGGCACCGAAGGCGCGTTTGCCGCCTGCTCGTTCTGGTACGTCGAATGCCTGGCCCGCGCCGGGCAAGTGGAAAAGGCTCACCTGGAGTTCGAGCAGTTGCTGCGCTACGCCAACCCCTTGGGCTTGTACGCCGAAGAGTTCGACAGCCAGGCCCGGCACCTGGGCAACACGCCCCAGGCCTTGAGCCATTTGGCATTGATCAGCGCGGCGACCTTTCTGGACCGCAAACTCAGCGGGGAGAAGACCACCTGGCAACCCTGAGGCGGCCTGTGCACAATGGGCAGCCCCTCGGGCCGCCCTAAGGAGCTGCAATGCGCCAGGTACTGCTGATCATCGACGTGCAACCGTCCTTCAATCCGCCCGCGTGGCTAATCGACGGCATCAACGCCCTGCTCGGCCACTTGCCGTCGGTGGCCACCGTGGAACGTCACGACGAAAGCATCACCCCCTTCGCCCGCCAACTGGGCTGGCAGCCCGCACCGGACGACCACAGCCTGATTGCGGCGGATCGCATCTTCATCAAGCACGGTTATGCGCCCACACCCGAGACGATCGCCTACCTCAAAAGCCTGGCGCCTGAACGTGTGTTGGTGTGTGGCATCCAGACCGACACCTGTGTGCTGGCGGCGGGTTTTGCGTTGTTTGATGCCGGGTTGCAGCCGACGTTGATCAGTGATTTGACGGTGGGGTCGTCGCTGGATCGGTCGGGAAAATTGGGGGTGGATTTGTGGCGGCATCATTTTGGAAAGGTGGTGGATCGCGATCAGGTCATCGCAGCGATAACCCCATGAGCCCTTTTCCCACGCTTTCGACGCAACGCCTGTCTCTGCGGGAATTGGTGGCGAGCGACGCGCCAGCCTTGTTTGCCATTCACAGTGATAGCGACCACATGCGCTGGTTCGGCGCAGAGCCCATGACCCACCCTGCCCAAGCCCAGGCCCTGATCGAGACCTTTGCCCAATGGCGCACCCAGCCCACCCCCGGCACACGATGGGGAATCGAGCATGCGGGCAACTTGATCGGCAGCTGCGGCCTCTTCAAATGGAACCGCAGTTGGAACAGCTGCGCCCTGTCCTTCGAACTGGCGCCTGCAGCCCGTGGCCAGGGTTTGATGAGCGAAGCGCTGCGGGCGATCCTCGATTGGGGGGTCTCTCACCTGCAATTGCATCGTGTGGAAGCCCTGGTGCATCCACAAAACATAGCCTCCCTCGCCTTATTGCAAGGCCTGGGCTTCGCCCTTGAAGGAACATTGCGAGAAGCCGGTTTCTGGCAAGGCCAGCGACATGACCTCATGGTGTTGGGGCTGTTGGGGCGTGAGTGGCTAGACAAAAAATAGGCTGTACATAAGGATAGCGATGCCATTCACCGCGCCCGGCATTCGAAGGAAAGAACATGACCGCTCGAATTCAAGTAGATGTCCACCTACCCTTCCGGCCAACGCAGGCACTATTCGGTTGATGCCCATTATTTCTGTGCTGATCCATGTCCCTGACTGGAGTACGGCAACCGCGTGGTATGCAGGTGCCTTTCCCTCGGCCAAGCGTATTTATCACGAGCCCGATGACTTTGGTCATCTGGACGTGGAAGGCGTAGCGCTCGAGATTGTCAATGCCGACAGCAAGGTGGCGTGCGGAGCGGCGGGATCGGTGGTGTATTGGCAAGTGGAAGACCTGCCCCTGGCGGTACAACGGTTACAGGGCCTGGGCGCGACGCTGTATCGCGGCCCGCTTGCCATCGAGGGCGGCGATTGGATATGCCAAGTGCGCGACCCTTGGGGTAATTGCATCGGATTACGCCAAGTGGGCCTAGACAAGTAACCCCCCTGCCTTAAACCGCACCACGCGCCGTCATTGGTTTGGGCTAAAGTCTGTACACCTTCGGCTACTGCGTTCGAGCCCACCATGAGTCCAACTGCTTCGCGGCTTTATGTCCGTACCCCGATGCTCAATGTGGCGTATGAGGCCCACGGTCCCGCCAGTGGCGAGCCGGTGATCCTGCTGCATGGTTTTCCCTATGACCCGCGTGGCTATGACGAGATCACGCCGGTGCTGGCCGAGCGTGGCTACCGGGTGCTGGTGCCGTACTTGCGCGGGTATGGCCCGACGCGGTTTGTCAGTGAGCAGGTCATGCGCTCCGGGCAACAGGCGGCGCTGGCCACGGATTTGCTGGATTTCATGGATGCACTGTCGATCCCCCAAGCCACCCTTGTCGGCTTTGACTGGGGTGGGCGTGCGGCGTGCATCGTCGCGGCGCTGTGGCCGCAGCGGGTGCGTGCGCTGGTGACCGGGGACGGCTACAACATCCAGGACATTGCCAAGTCACTCAAGCCCAGGGCGCCGGAGACGGAGCATCGGCTGTGGTACCAGTTCTACTTTCATACACAGCGCGGCGTGGACGGCTTGACCGCCAACCGCCGCGAGTTGTGTGAGCTGTTGTGGCGCTTGTGGTCGCCGACCTGGGCCGAGGGCCCGGGGTTGTATGCCAAGACGGCGCCGTCGTTCGATAACCCGGATTTTGTCGAGGTGGTGATTCATTCGTACCGCCACCGTTTCATGTACGCCCCGGGCGACCCGGCCTTGGAGCCCATTGAACAAGCCCTGGCGCTGAAACCGCCGATTACGGTGCCAAGCATTTCCTTGTGCGGCGCCGACGATGGCGTGGGCCCTGCGCCGGTGGAAGATGACGACGTGGACCACTTCACCGGCTTTTATCGCCGCCAGGTGCTGCCCGGCGTTGGCCACAATGTGTTCCAGGAAGCGCCGCAGATCACCCTTGAAGCGCTGCAGGCATTACGTGCCTACGCCACCGGTGAAAAACGCTCGCGGTAGGCCTGGGGCGTCACCGACAAGGTCCGCAGAAAGCTGCGGCGCAAGGTTTCTTCACAGCCGAAACCGCACTGCACGGCGATGCGTTTGATCGAGGCGCTGCTGTCCGCCAATTGCCGGCGTGCAGTTTCCACGCGGATCAGCTCGACGGCCCGTGCCGGGGTCTGGCCGGTCTCGGCGCGGTAGTGGCGCACAAAGCTGCGCTCACTCATGCCCGCCTGGGCGGCCAGGGTGGCGATGTTGAGGTCGAGGGTGAGGTTTTCTGCCATCCAGGCGTGCAGCTGGGCAAAACGGCTGTCGCCCTTTTGCAGGGACAGCGCCACGCTGAATTGCGATTGGCCACCTGGGCGCTTGAGAAACACCACCAGGTGCCGCGCCACTTCCAGGGCGATGGCGCGTCCCATGTCCTCTTCCACCAGCGCCAGGCACAGGTCAATGCCTGCGGTGACACCGGCTGACGTCCAGATGGCGCCTTGCCGGATGAAGATCGGGTTGGACTCCACCGTCAGCAACGGAAACTTGCGCGCCAGTTCTTCGCAGCGCGTCCAGTGGGTGGCCACGCGGCAACCGTCGAGCAAACCACTGGCCGCCAGCAGGAACGCACCGGTGCACACCGACGCCATGCGCCGGGTATGCCGGGCCTTTTCGCGTACCCAGTCGACCAGCGCCGTGTCTTCGGCAGCGCCGTACACGCCCCAGCCACCGGCGATCACCAGGGTGTCACAAGGCTGGTCGACGGCGGGTAGCGGCTCGGCCACCAGGGCAAGGCCAGCCGAGGTTTTCACCGGCTCTGATTGAGCGGCGATCACCGACACCGCGTAGGGCAGCGGCAACCCGCGTTGGCGTGCCAGGTCATTGGTGGAGGCGAACACTTGCAGGGGCCCGGTTACGTCGAGCACCTGGGCATTGTCGAAAGCGAGTACGTGGATGAGTCGGGGCATGATTGGCGTGATTTGTGGGTTCAATGGCGTATTCGCCAAAGCCTAGGCCTCTACAGTAAAGCCGTCCACCCCTTTATCGGAGCTTCATTCATGACCTTGCAGATCGGCTTTCTGTTGTTTCCCGGTATCCAGCAACTCGACCTCACCGGCCCGTATGACGTGCTCGGCTCATTGCCCGACGTGAAGCTGCACCTGGTGTGGAAGGACCTGGCGCCCGTCACGTCCAGCACCGGGTTGGTGTTCACCCCGACGATGACCTATGCCGAGAGCCCAAACTTGGACGTGATCTGCGTACCGGGTGGTTCCGGCGTGGGTGCGCTGATGGAAGACCCGCACACCCTGGACTTCCTCAAGGCCCAGGCACAGACCGCGCGCTACGTGACTTCGGTGTGCACCGGTTCGCTGGTGCTGGGTGCAGCAGGTTTGCTGCGCGGTCGCAAAGCCACCACCCATTGGGCTTACCACGACCTGCTCGCCCCGCTCGGCGCGATCCCGGTGCAGGCGCGCGTGGTGCGTGACGGCAACCTGCTGACCGGCGGCGGCATCACCGCCGGGATCGATTTTGCCCTGACCCTGGCGGCCGAGCTGTACAGCGAAGCGGCCGCGCAACTGGTGCAATTGCAGATTGAATACGCACCGGCGCCGCCGTTCGATTCGGGCAGCCCTGAGACCGCGCCCAAGCATGTGCTGGAAGAAGCACGCAAACGCACCGCCGAATCGCGCAAGACCCGTGGCGAAATCGTCGCACGGGCCGCTGCGCGTCTGGGCTGACAACACCTGTAGGAGCCGGCTTGCCGGCGATGGCGTAACGTCAGCGAGCCTCTCTGAAACTGATATACCGCGATCGCCGGCAAGCCGGCTCCTACAGGGGGGTCGCGGCGGCCAGGTTTTGCCGGGTCAGGTTGGGCGGGACATCAACGCCAATCGCGCCGCGAGCACCATCAGCACGGTCGCCAGCCCCCATTTTTGCAGCCAGGCGCTTTGGGAGCGGCTGGAAAAGAACCGGCTCAACGCGCCACCGAACATGCCCAACACGCTGTGAAACACCGTGGCAATCAACGTCAGCACCCCGCCGAGCATCAACAATTGCAGGGCAATGGGCCCCGCCTGCGGTTGCACGAACTGGGGCAGGAACACCACAAAAAACAACAACGCCTTCGGGTTGAGCAGGCTGTTGAGCGTGGCGTGCATAAACACCCGCCCAAGTGGCACAGGGTTGACCTGATCAGTACCCGGCGCAGGGCTTTTCTGCAAGGTCTTGAACACCAGCCACAGCAAGTAGACCACTCCCGCATACCGGATCAGATCAAAGGACGGCGGCCAACTTGCCACCAGCGCCGTCACGCCCGTGGCGGTCAACGCCGTCAGCAGCAGGTCGGCCACGCTGATGCCCAGGGCCGCGGCCATGCCACCGCGCCAGCCGTGGGAAACACCGTGGCTGATCACAAAGGCCATGTTCGGCCCCGGCGATAACAGCAGCAACAAGACTGCACCGCAAAACACCGCCAGGGTCGCCAGGTCGATCATGCTCAAGCCCTCCACCGAGAAACCCCGGAGATTAATCCGCACACGTGGGGCAAACAAAAAATTGTGCTGGATACATTGTTCATGGCTGATTGCTCATTGCCATAAGTCACGCTTAGAATGCGAAACATTATCAATTAAGCCTGTTGTGCCAGGACCTCCATGTCGAGCGACCACCCTCTGGATCATGCCGCCATCGGCCAGCTCTACCATACCCACCACACCTGGCTGCGCGGATGGTTGAGTCGTCGCACCGGCTGCCGTGAACACGCCGCCGACCTGGCCCAGGAAACCTTCGTGCGCCTGCTTAACGCACGCAAACAACAGACGTTGCAGCAGCCGCGCGCCTACCTGAGCAGCATCGCGCGCTGCCTGATGATCGATCAGTATCGTCGTCGCGAGCTGGAACGAGCCTACCTCGAGAGCCTCGCCCACTTCCCGGAAGTCGAGGTGCCCTCGGAAGAAACCCGGTTGCTGATCCTCGACAGCCTGGAGCGCATCGACCGCCTGCTCGACCAGCTCAAGCCACGGGTGCGCGAAGCGTTTTTGCTGGCGCAACTGGACGGCCTGACCTGCGCGCAAATCTCCCTGCGCCTGGGCGTGTCCAGGGCGACGGTGGAACGTGACTTGTCCAAGGCACTGCACGCCTGCTATCGGTTGCGCTATGCCGAATGCTGACCCGCGCCTGGTAGACCAGGCTATCCAGTGGATGATCACGCTGCGTTTCAACATTGCCGATGACGCCAGCACCGCCGCATTCGAACAATGGCTGCAAACCAGCGTCGAGCACCAGCGGGTGTGGCAACGCGTGGCGACAATGAATGATGATTTCAGCCGTCTGCCCGCGCAGCTTGGTCGGCACACCCTCGATGGCGCACGCCAACGCATCAGCCGCCGCGAGGGCCTGAAGCTGCTGGGCCTGTTTGCCGGTGCGACGGGGCTGGCGTGGTTCGGTCGCGACTACACGCCCCTGCCCGCCCTGATGGCCGACCATCGCACCGCAACCGGCGAGCAACGCTGGGTAGCATTAAGCGATGGCAGCAATATCCTGCTCAACAGCGCCACGGCCATCGACACGACGTTCAACGCGCAACGGCGACAGGTACACCTGCGCCAGGGCGAGATGCTGGTACACACCGGCACCGATAGCCGACCGTTCTGGGTTCAGACACGCGACGGATACCTGCGCGCCCTCAGCAGTCGCTTCCTGGTGCGCGAGGAATCCAAAGGCACCCTGCTCGCCGTGCAACAGGGCGAGGTGGCGGTGTACGCCCACAGCAACAGCCCCCATGCCCGCCAACTACTCAAACCAGGCGAACACATCCTGTTCAACCCGAACGGCCTCTACGCCCCCCTCGCCAACGGCCTGGACCCTTGGGCCTGGAGCGATGGCGTGATCAGCGCACACAACATGCGCCTGGACGACTTCCTCACCGAACTGGCCCGCTACCGCAACGGCTTGGTGCGCTGCAGTGAGGCGGTCGCCGGGTTGCGGGTGTCGGGCACCTACCAACTGGCGGACACCGACCAAGTGCTGACACTGGTGGCGCAATCGCTGCCGGTGAGCCTCAACTATCGCAGCCGTTTCTGGGTCACCGTTACACCCCGGGTTTAATGTCCAAAAAATAAATGAGGTGAATTCGCATTGCCGTTCGACCTGTAAGGAAAGGCCGATTAACAGGCCGGTTCCATCCCCTTCTTTCAGGAGCACCCCGCGGTCATGCAAGCGTTCCCCTCCCCACGTTCCCCTCTCAAGCGCGCCGTGCAGGCCGCCTTGCTCGGCGCCTGCCTGGGCGCCTGCGCCCTGCCCCCGGCCGTAATGGCCCAGGCCTCGGCCACGGATAACCAGGCGCGCGATTGGCACATTGCCCCCGGCCCCTTGGCCAGCGCCCTTGACCAGTTCGCCCGCCAGGCCGGCATCAGCCTGTCGTATGACGCCACCAGCGTTGCCGGTAAAACCAGCCAGGGCCTCGACGGCAGCTTCGACCGCGAACAGGCCTTGGGCCAACTGCTGCGCGGCCAGGGGTTGCAAGCCCAGCGCCAAGGCAGCACCACCTGGCTGTTGTTGCCGCAACTGGCCGAATCCGGCGCCTTGAACCTGGGGGCCACCACCGTGACCGGCGACCGCTTGGGCGCCCTTACTGACGGCACCGGTTCCTACACCACGGGCGCCGTCACCCTCGGCAAAGGCGAACACAGCCTGCGGGAAACACCGCAGTCGGTGAGTGTGATGACCCGCCAGTTGATGGACGACCAAAACGTCACCACCATCGACGACGTGATGGAGCGCACCCCGGGTATCACCACTTATGAATCGCCCATGGGAGGGAAATATTTCTACTCCCGCGGTTTCAAGATGCTCGGCCAGTACCAGTACGACGGCGTGCCGCTGGACATCGGCAAGGACTACGTCCAAGCCGACAGTTTCACCGCCAACATGGCCATCTACGACCGGGTCGAAGTCCTCAAGGGCGCAGCCGGCATGCTCAAGGGTGCAGGCACCGCCAGTGGCGCGGTGAACTTCGTGCGCAAGCGCCCCCAGGCAAAACCCACCACCAGCCTGTCCCTGTCGGCCGGCACCTGGGACAACTATCGCGCCGACGTCGACACCGGTGGCCCGCTCAATGAAAGCGGTACCGTGCGCGGCCGCGCGGCGGTGAGCCAACAGAATCGCGGCTCTTATATGGACATCCACAAGCGCCAGGACCAGGCCTTCTACGGCGCCCTGGACATGGACCTCACCCCCGACACTACCCTGGGCCTGGGCGCCAGCTATGAAGATGTCGACGCCACACCCTGCTGGGGCGGCCTGCCCCGCTACAGCGACGGCAAGAGCGCCCACCTGAGCCGCTCCACCTGCCTGGGCCAGGCCTGGAACGACTGGCAAAGCCGGCGCGCCACGTTCTTCGCCGACCTCACCCATCACTTCAACGATGACTGGAAAATCAAAGTCGCTGCGGTGCACAGCCGCAACCTGCAAGACACCAAGTATGCCGCCAGCGAAGGCACGATCGCCTACGGCAACCCGGTCCCTACCGCCAACTCGTATGCGGCATTGATGGATTACGACCACCGGGATTTCGGCCTCGATGCCTATGTGGATGGCAAGTTCGAAGCCTTTGGCCTCGAGCACGAGTTGATCATCGGCGCCAACGGCAGCCGAGGCACCCAGGACGATGTGTACGCGATCCAGAACCTGCCCACCCGCCAGAGCATCTACCAGCCCGATCACCACTTCCCGGAACCGGCCAACGACACGTTCTGGCCCAACATGTACCGCGGCGGCACGGTTAAGGAAACCGCCACCCAATACGGTACCTACGCTACCTTGCGCCTGCGCCTGGCCGAACCGCTGATGGTGATCCTCGGCAGCCGCGTGAGCTGGTACGAGAACCGGCGCCAGTCCAATAACCTGGCCTGGGGCGAGTGGGCCGTGCAGGATGCGCGCACCCGGGAAACCGGTGAGGTCACCCCGTTCGGAGCGGTGATCTACGACCTCAACGAACACCTTTCGGTGTACGCCAGCTACGCGGATATCTTCCAGCCGCAAAGCTCCTATGCCACGGTCGATGGCGCGGCGCTCAAGCCGAAGATCGGTGACAACTATGAGCTGGGCATCAAGGGCGAATGGTTCGATGGGCGTCTCAACAGCTCCCTGGCGCTGTTCCGTGCCGTCGAGAAAAACGGCGCCGAAACCGACTACACCACCCAATGCGGCAGTTCGGCCGACGGCTTTTGCTACACCGATAAAGGCAAAGTACGTGCGCAGGGCGTCGAGGCCGAGGTCAGTGGCGAATTGCTCGATCGCCTGCAGGTTTCCGGTGGCTACACCTACACCCAGACCAAATCGCTGAAGAATATCGACAGCGCCGTGGAGGGTGGTGTGTCCAACAGCTACGTGCCACGGCACATGCTGCGGATGTGGGGCGACTACCAGCTCGACGGCGCCCTGTCGAAGTGGAGTGTCGGCACCGGTGTGAATGCCCAGAGCAGCAATTACCGCTTGCAGGGCATCAAGCTCGAACAGCCCGGCTACGCCATATGGAGTGCACGATTGGCCTACCGTGTGGACGACACTTGGACCTTGGCGTTGAATGGCAACAACCTGTTCGATAAAAATTATTACCAAACCGTGGGCACCGCTTCCTGGGGCAACTTCTACGGTGAACCGCGTAATTTCACCGTGAGTTTAAAAGGCAACTTCTGATCCCGCGAAAGCCCCAGTGGCAGGGCACTTAGTGCGCCCTGCCACCCCTTCTTTGTCCCCCTTTCCTACGTCTATTCGAAAAAGGTTTTCCGGTTAAACAGGAAAATTCTCACATTTGTTCCTACACTCAAAATCACACCCCATCACCGAGTGTCCGGACAAGGAAAGTCAATAAAATGCCGCAAAAAAGATTAATTAATGTGTCTAGCACGCCACCTCCGCACCATCGTCAATTCGTTGACTGAGCAATAAAAAGGAACACTCCTTAAGTCACTACCCCGCAGGTTTCCTCCGTCCAGGATGGAGTAATTGCGTTTTACCCAGAGTAGCCGTAGTTCGACTCGCGCTCTAAAGCAGTTCGCTGCCTTATTGAACAAACAGCCGAACAGAGAGCCTGGAGTGCAATGAGGGATGTTTTATGCGAGAGAAGTCGTCAGTCGATAGCCTGTTTTTGACGCGCGCCGGTTTTGTTGAGTTCTTTGTTGTTTTCGTCAAATTGATCCATGGCCTGACGGCCATCTTGCCACCGCTGGTCCTGGTGTATTTCCTCGACCCGATGGACCCCGAAATGCGCCCTCATTTCCTCGGTCTGCTGCTGTTTTTCGCGGTCATGACCATCATTATGTTCCAGGCCATGGGCATCTATTCCGAAGAGCTGTTCAGCAATCGCCTGCGCCTGCGCACCAAAGTGGTGGCCTGGACCGCGGCGTTTTGCATCCTGCTGTTCATGTACCAGATCCTGCAGATGTTCCCGCAACTCAACCCCCATAACCTGGCCGCCTGGTACTTCGCCAGTCTGGGTTTGCTGTGCGTTGAGCGCCTGGTGATGCTGCGCCTGTACCGCAACCTGATGCGCAAGGGCAAATACCTGCAACGCACGGTGATCCTGGGTTTCACCGACACCGCCGTGCACGTCGCCGACCACCTGCAACGCAACGGCGATATCCGCTCCGGCCTGATCGGCTTTATCGATGACCGCACCGAACGCATTCCCAAGGAGCTGAGCAACCTGCCGCTGCTGGGTAATACCCGCGACTTGGAAAAGCTGATCCGCTCCGAAGAGGTCAACCAGGTGATGATCTGCCTGCCCTGGGCCGCCGAGCAGCGCATCCATGGGCTGGTCAACCGCCTGCGGCAGATGTCGGTCAACGTGATGCTGGTGCCCGACATGGCGGCCCTGCGCTACGGCCACAGCCGTATCACCGACGTGGGCGGCATCCTGATGTTCAACACCTCGCAGTTGCCGCTGCGGGGTTGGTCGCCGTTTATCAAGCGTTGTGAAGACTTGCTGCTGGCCAGCCTGGCACTGGTGGCGCTGTCCCCGGTGATGCTGGCGACGGCGATCGCGATCAAGCTCGACTCCAAAGGCCCGGTGCTGTTCCGCCAGAACCGTTATGGCTACAACGACAACGAGATCCGCGTGTTCAAATTCCGCTCGATGTTCACCGACCAGAGCGACTTCACCGCCGAGCAGCAGACCACCCGCCAAGACCCGCGCATCACCCGCGTGGGCCGCATCATCCGCAAGACCAGCATCGACGAGCTGCCGCAGCTGTTCAACGTGCTGCTGGGCAACATGTCCATGGTCGGCCCGCGCCCCCATGCCACGGCGACCAAGGCCGCCGGCATTCCGTTCGAAGTGGCGGTGAGCGAGTACAGCTCGCGGCATCGGGTCAAGCCGGGCATCACCGGCTGGGCGCAGATCAACGGCTACCGGGGTGAGACCGATACCCTGTTCAAAATCCAGAAACGTGTCGAGTACGACCTGGAGTACATCTCCAAGTGGTCGGTGTGGTTTGACTTGTACATCGTCTTCATGACGGTCCCCGCCGTCCTGTCCACCAAGGAGGTCTATTGATGAATACCCTCAACGGATTGATTCCCTGCATTATTTCCGGTGGTTCGGGGACTCGGCTGTGGCCGGTGTCCCGGCAGAACATGCCCAAGCCGTTCATGCGCATGCGCGACGGCCAGAGCCTGCTGCAAAAGACTTTCCAGCGCGCCGCCAAGTTGCCGGGCGTGGAAAGCGTGCTCACGGTGACCAACCGCGACCTGCTGTTTCGCACCCTGGATGACTACCGTGGGGTGAACAAGGCCCACCTGCCCCTGGACCTGTTGCTGGAGCCGTTCGGCCGCAACACCGCGGCGGCCATCGCGGTTGCGGCGTTGCACGTGCAGGAGCATTTCGGCGACCAGGCCCAGCTGCTGGTGATGCCCGCCGACCACCTGATCCTCAATGAAGTGGCGTTCGCCCACGCCGTGACCCAGGCCCGCGACCTCGCCGAGGCTGGCTACCTGGTGACCTTCGGCATCCAGCCCGACCACCCGGAAACCGGCTTTGGCTACATCGAAAAAGGTGACGCGCTGGGCACCGGCAACCGGGTCAAGCGCTTTGTCGAAAAGCCCGACCTGGCCACCGCTCAGGCCTACCTCGACGGCGGCAAGCACCTGTGGAACGCCGGCATGTTCTGCTTCAAGGCCAGTACGCTGGTGGATGAACTGGCCACCCATGCGCCGGACGTGCTCAGTGCCGCAAAAGCAGCGCTGGAACACAGCCAGAGCCTGCAGAGCAAGACCTCGCGCCAGCGTGAGCTGGAGGCCGAAGCCTTTGGCAGCGCACCGGACATCTCCATCGACGTGGCACTGATGGAAAAATCCAAACAAGTGGCGGTAGTGCCGTGCGACATCGGCTGGAGCGACATTGGTTCCTGGGAAGCCCTGCGCCAGCTCACCCCGAGCGACGCCCATGGCAACCAGGTCAATGGCGAGGCGATTTTGCATGATGTGCACAACTGCTACATCGACTCGCCCAAGCGCGTACTCGGCGCCGTCGGTGTGCGTGACCTGATCATCGTCGACACCCCCGACGCCCTGCTCATCGCCGATGCCAACCGCAGCCAGGATGTGCGTTACATCGTGGCCGAACTCAAACGCCAGAACCACCCGGCGTTCAGCCTGCACCGCACCGTCACCCGGCCGTGGGGCACCTACACCGTGCTGGAGGAAAGCAGCCGCTTCAAGATCAAGCGCATCGTGGTCAAGCCCCAGGCGTCGTTGTCGCTGCAGATGCATCACCACCGCAGCGAACACTGGGTGGTGGTCAGCGGCGCTGCGCAGATCACCAATGGTGAGCGCGAATTCTTGATCAACGCCAACGAGTCCACCTACATCCCGGCCGGGCACAAGCACCGCCTGACCAACCCCGGCATCATCGACCTGGTGATGATCGAGGTGCAGAGCGGCGAGTACCTGGGCGAAGACGACATCGTGCGCTTCGATGACATCTACGGGCGTGCGCCCCTCGACGTGAAAAAATAATATGCGCACCTCGTTGATCATCCCGACCCGCAATGCGTCCAGTCACCTGGCGCGGCTGCTGCCTGCGCTGCACATGCAGCGCCTGCAACCGGACGAGATGCTGGTGGTCGACAGCGCCTCCAGCGATGACACCGTGGCGCGCTTTCGCGAATTTGGCGCGCGGGTCGAAGTGATCGATGCCCGTGACTTCAACCACGGCGGCACGCGGCGCTGGGCCAGCGAGCAGGTCGATGGCGAGGCCTTGATCGTGATGACCCAGGATGCGATCCCGGCCGACCCCGACACCTTCGCCAACCTGCTCGACGAACTGCAGCAAGACCCGCTCAACGGCGTGGCTTACGGCCGTCAGTTGCCGCACCCGGGTGCCGGGGTGCTGGGCGCGCAATCGCGGCACTTCAACTACCCGGACCAGAGCCGCAGCAAAAGCCTGGCCGACGCACCGGAACTGGGGATCAAGACCTGCTTCAGCTCTGACTCGTTTTCGGTGTACCGGCGCAGCGCCTTGCAGGCGGTGGGTGGTTTTCCTGCCGATGTGATCGGCAGCGAAGACGCCTACGTGGCCGCACGCATGCTGCTTGAAGGCTACAAGGTGCGCTACGCCGCTTCGGCGCGGGTGTACCACTCCCACGATTACCGACTCATGGATGAGTTTCACCGCTACTTCGACATTGGCGTGTTCTACGGTCGCGAGCCATGGATCCGCCAGGCCTTTGGCGACGCGGGCGGTGAAGGTAAACGCTATGTACTGGCTGAGCTCGCGGCGTTACGCGCAGCCGGTGCATTGCACCGCGTACCCGAAGTACTGGTGCGCAGCGCGTTCAAGTTGCTCGGCTACCGGCTGGGCCATCTGGAACGCCGGCTCCCCCTCGCCCTCAAGCGGCGCATCAGCATGTTCCCCGGTTATTGGAGGTGAGCATCATGACCAACAGGAAGTCCCAATTGATGAAACGAACCCTGCTCGTCCTGGCCATGATTGCCTTGGCCGCCTGCAATACCCCTGCGCGCATCGTCCGGCCGGATGGCCAGGCCGTCGAGGACGGCAAGCGCGCCCTCGAACAGTTGGCACAACTGCCCCAGGCCGTGGAGCGCATCCGCGTCGGCGACCAGCTGCGCATCGTGCGTGATGCCGGGGAGATGCCGACGCTGTCGGCGTTCAACGTCAGCACCATCTACGAGCTGACGCTGTACACGGTGCAAACCGACGGCAAGATCAACTACCCGTTCCTGGGGCCGATCCAGGTGGCCGGGCGCCAGCCTTCGGAGCTGGCGGCGGAGCTGAGCAACAAGCTTGCCCCGGTCTACCGCGAACCGCGGGTGACGGTAAACATCAACCAGGCACCGGGTAACTCGGTGATCGTCGGCGGCGCGGTGAACAACCCGACGGCGGTGCAGATCGGCACGGCCAACACCCTGGAGCAGGCCATCATTGGCGCCGGTGGGGTGAACCCTGCGGGCGATGCCAGCATGGTCGCCTTGCTGCGCGAAGATGCCCAGGGCGCCTACCACGCCTATTTCCTGGACTTCAGCCAGTACCTCAGGCCCGGCCCCAACGGGCGCAAACCGGTACGCCTGCAACGGGGCGACGTGGTGTTCGTGCCTAAATCCAATGTGGGCGAACGCATCCAGGGAGTGGATACCTACTTGAACCAATTGATCCCATTCACCAAGTCCATCGGGGTCGGCTACAACTACACCCGAACCAGCGGCGGCAATAACTAAAGGAGCGACATCCCATGATCGAGATCCGTTCTTTTCGTGATCTTCTGCGCTTGTTCTTCATCTTCCGGCACGAGTTCAAACTGGCGGCGATTGCCGCGCTGGTGATCATCCTGCTGGGGGCGTTCCTGCTGCCGGCCAAGTACGAATCCACCGCGCGCCTGCTGGTCAAGCCAGGCCGTGACTCGACCCTGCCGATCGAGATCAGCAACCGCCAGGCGCTGGTCATGCCCAGCACCCAGCGTGACCCGATTGTCGACGAAGAGCGCCTGCTGACCGGGCGCCCGATCGTGCGCGCAGTGGCCGAGCACTACCTGGAAATCATCGAAAACGCCCCACCACCCGAGGGCTTCTGGAAGCGCACCAAGTACTACGTCAAGGCCGGTATCGGTGGCGTGTTCGATGGCTTGCGCGTGGTGCTGGAAACCGTCGGCATCGTCGAGAAGACCACGCCCGTGGAACGCTTGGCCGCCAGCCTTGAGAAGAACTTCGAGGTCAGCCACGCCGCAGGCTCCACGGTGATGGACATCAGCTTCAAGTGGGGCGACCCGGAAATCGCCCAGGCCGTGGTCAAGAACTGGGTCGAAACCTACATCGCCGAACGCACCGAGGCGTTGGGCCGCAAGAGCCTGTACGCGTTCTACGAAGGCCAGGTGAACACCAGCGCCAACGAGATCAAGAGCTACAAGCAGCAGATCCTCACGCACCTCAATGAGATCGGCGCGGCGAGCATCACCGACCGCCTGGAAGACCTGTCCGAGCGCATCAACGTGCTGCGTGGCGAAACCTTCAACACCACGCGTTTGATCGCCTCCTCCGACAGCGCCATCGCCAGCACCCGCGAGCAGCTCAAGGGCCAGCCCAAGGAAGTGACCACGGTTCGCCAGATCGCCCTCAACCCGCAGCAGCAAGACCTGCGTCGCCTGCTCAACCAGAAGCTGCTGGAAAAGGCCGACATGATGCGCACCTACACGGATAACGCGCCGCCGGTCAAAGCCCTGGATGCGTCGATCCAGGCCATGCGGGTGCAGGTTGCCAGTGAAAGCAACACCGTGCAGAGCTCGGAAAACCGTGCGCCGAACACCCTGGAAATCCACTTGCAGCGCGTGCTGCTGGATGAAACCAGCAACAACCTGGCGCTGCGCACCCAGTTGGTTCAACAACAGAAACAACTGGTGAACCTGGAATCGCAACGCAAGGAGGCGCTGGAGATTGAACCGGAGCTGGCCCGCCTCTCCCGCGAGCTGAATACCACCGAGCGCAACTACGCGCTGTACGTGGACAACCTGGAAAAATCGCGCATCGACCGTGAGCTGGACAACAGCCAGATCAGCAACATCGCCGTGATCGAAGAAGCCACCCTGAACCCGGGCCGCATCTTCCCGAAAACCCTGGTGATGCTGGTGCTGGCGATCCCGTTTGCCATCGTCGTCGGGCTGCTGGTGATCTACCTGTGCTACCTGCTGGACCAGCGTATTCACGACGGTGGCCTGGTGGAGCGCAAGTTCGGCCTGCCGCTGTGGACCACCCTGCCGGAACTGGACACCACCACCGCGCAGAGCACCAACGCGTTCAACGCCAGCATCTATCGGCTGTACAGCCTGCTGCAGCCTGATCGCATTGCCGACCATGGCCTGACACTCGGGCTGACCTCAGCACGCCACGGCGAAGGCGTGACCTTCGTGGTCGAGCAACTGCGCCTGTTGCTGCAAGAGAACGGCATCAATGTGCGTGTTGGCGGCTCGGCGCCGGCCGAACCGGGTGAGGTGGTGCTGCTGGATGCTTCAGCGTTACTGGACAACCGCGAAGCGTTTATCACCCTGCGCCGTGCCGACCTGATCGGCCTGGTGGTGGAAGCCCAGAAGAGCACGGTGCCGGTGGTGGAACATGCGCTGTCGATCCTCAACACCGCGTTCGGCAAGGTGGACGGCATCATCATCAACCGTCGCAAATTCGAAGTACCGGCCAAGGTACTTCGGACCATCGCCAAGTACCGGGGGGCGTTCTGATGCGCATCGCCCTGCTCGCCCCTCTGCCGCCGGAAAAAAACGGGATCGCCGATTACGCGAACCATTTCAAGGCGGCCCTGGAGCAAGTGGGCGTGACGGTGGCGACACCGTTGACGGGCGTCGAAGGCAGCACCGAGGCGATCAAGCGCGCCATCGACGGGTTCGACTGGCAGAGCGTGGACCTGGTCCACGCCGAGCTAGGCGGCGGGCGGCTCGGCGAGTTCCTGGCCCTGCGCGAGCTGCGCAAGGCCTACCCCAACCTGCCGCTGACCGCCACCGTGCATGACCCGGAGCGCATTGTGTGGCGGCGCGAACACCTGCCCTTCCCGCTGAACCTGCTGGAACGCCTGCCCAGCCCGCTGCCCCAGGCAGCGGTGGTGTTGGCCGACCCGCTGACGTTGCGCGAAGAGCGCCAGGTCGCCAAAGGCCTCACGCGGCTGATCACCCTCACTCGCCTGGGCGCCGATTGCCTGAGCGAACGCATGCAACTGCCGGCCGGCAAGGTGGCGGTAATCAACCACGCCAACCTGGCCATTCCTCCGGCACCGCTGCCTTCGCTGGACACCTTGCACCTGCTGTATTTTGGTTTTATCTACCGTGGCAAAGGCATTGAAGACCTGTTGCAGGCATTGGCCGACGTCTTCAAGAGCGCCCCCGAATTGCGTGACCGTGTGCGCCTGACCCTGGCCGGGGGCACCGCCCCTGAAATGGCGTTCGGCGCGGGCGGCAACTACCTGGAGCAGCTGAACAGCCAGATCGCCGAATTGGGCCTGACGGGTGTGATCGACTGGCGTTTGAACCTGCCCGCCGATGAAATTGCCCAGACGATCCAGGCGCACCATGTGATGGTGCTGCCGTACCGTGAATCGAAAAAGCTCGGCCTGCTGGGCCGCCAGCGTGGCACCAGTGGCGCGTTGTCCTGGGCCACCGCCTGCGGGCGCGGCGCGATCACCTCCAACGCCCGCGCGTTTGCCGAAGAGGTGGCAAGCGGCAACGGTGCGATCTTCCCCGAGGGCGATGTGGCGGCATTGAGCGAACAGTTATTGCGCCTGGCGCGCACGCCGTTGCTGGCTCGGGACTGGGCG
This sequence comes from Pseudomonas sp. GW821-FHT09A09, assembly GCF_059418405.1. Classification (NCBI taxonomy): domain Bacteria; kingdom Pseudomonadati; phylum Pseudomonadota; class Gammaproteobacteria; order Pseudomonadales; family Pseudomonadaceae; genus Pseudomonas; species Pseudomonas sp. GW821-FHT09A09. The sequence goes on along the minus strand of NZ_JBWKPU010000023.1, from coordinate 25,202 downwards.
GAACGCGCCGGGGAAATCGGCCGCGAACGCCTGTGGCCCCTGACCGCGCAAAAGTTCAAGCAGCTGTTCGAGCAAGCGATTGCGGGAGTTCCCTATGGCGCGTAAACGCACCTATCTGGCCACCCTTGCCGTCATCGCCGCCCTGGGCCTGACCGCCTTCCTGTGGGGGCGCCAGGCCGACGCTGAGAACCATGTGCTCAAAGGCAGCAAGGTGGTGGTGTGGAAAGACTTCCTGGGGGTGAACGCGCAGTTCCTGTGGTTCAGCCCCACGCTCTACCAGAAGCAGATCGACCGTCTCAAGGCGCTGGGCCTGGAGTGGGTGCGCCTGGACCTGCATTGGGATCAGCTGGAACCTGCGCAGGGCCAGTACCAGATCGCCACGCTGGACCAACTGGTGGGCAACCTGCAAACCAACCAGCTCAAGTCGGTGTTCTACCTGGTGGGCTCGGCGCCCTTCGCCACCACCGCGCCGGTGGGTGCGCCCTATCAGGACCAGTACCCGCCCAAGGATCCGAACCTGTTTGCCAACCGCATGGCGTTGCTGTCCCAGCGCTACCCCAGCGTGAATGCCTGGCAGGTGTGGAACGAGCCCAATTTGCTCGGCTTCTGGCGCCCGGTGGCCGACCCGGCCGGTTACGCCACCCTGCTCACCGCCACTGCCGCCGCGTTGCGCGCCGTAGACGCAAACAAACCGGTGGTGGCGGCGGGCATGGCGTTTTTCAGCGAGATGCCCAACGGCCAGACGATGCTCAGCGCCCTCGGCGCGCTCGGTGTGGCGAGCCTGAATACCATCATCTCGTATCACCCCTACACCCAACTGCCCGAAGGCAACGACCCGTCCAACCTGGATTTCATCAGCAAGACCACCACGCTCAACCAGGAGTTGCGCAACGGCGGCGTGCAAACCCTGTGGAGCACCGAATGGGGCTGGTCGACCTACCCGGGGCCCAAGGACGCCCAGGACCTGATCACCCAGCAGGGCCAGGCCGACTACATCGTGCGGCGCGTGGCGCTTATGAGTGCGATGGATTACGACAAGATCTTCCTGTTCACCCTCAGCGACCTCGACCAGCGCGCCAGCGTGCGTGACCAGTATTACGGCTTGCTGGATATCGACGCGAACCCCAAGCCGGCCTACACCGCGCTGAAGAACTTCCTCGATGTGAGTGGCCCGCAACTCACCCCCGGCGACCCGCCCACCGCCGACAGCTTGCCCGACGGCCTGTTCAGCATTGGCTGGACCCGCGCCGATGGGCACAAGCTGTGGTTCTTCTGGTCGGCCGAAGGCGGCAGCGCGCACTTGCCCAACTTGACCAATGCCACCCTCTACGACCCGTTGCGCGGCACGCAAACCCCGGTGAGTGGCACCAGCGGCCTGACCGTACCGGTCAAGTCGAACCTGCAAATTCTGTTATGGGATTGAAGCCCGCCATGCGCATTCTATGGATCCTGCCCTATTCCCCCTGGCCCGCCACCAGCGGTGGCAAGACGCGCCAGTTCCACCTGCTGCGCAGCCTGGCCGCCCGTGGGCATCGGATCACCTTGCTGCTGCATGACAAACACCCGGTGTCGCTCACTGATCGCCAGGTGCTGGAAGCGTTTCTCGAACAACTGATCATCCTGCCGCGCCGCCCACTGCGCAGCTTCAAGACCCTGGTGGCCGGGTTGTTTGCGCCCTACCCGCTGCTGGCCAGCGTGAACGGTTTGTCGGGCCCCTTGCAGGACACCTTCAACCAGTTGCTCAACGAGCATTGGGACGTGGTGCAGATCGAACACAGCTACACCTTCCAGCCCTATGAAGACACGCTGCTGCGCAAATCCCAGCCGTTCGTGCTGACCGAACACAACGTGGAGTCGGCCCTCGGCGCCGCCACCTACGACCGTTTGCCGGGCTGGGCGTTGCCGTTCATTCGCTACGATCAATGGCGCTATGCCCGCTGGGAACGCCGGGTGATGCGCCAGGCGGCGCAGGTGGTGGCGGTCACCGACACGGACGCCCAGGTGCTGGAAAAGATCGCCGGCAAACCGGTGCCGGTGGTGGTCAATGGGGTGGATTGCGATCACTTTGCTGCGGCCCGTCCCGACCCGACGACACGCCGCGTATTGTTTCTGGGCAACTATGAATATGCGCCGAACGTGGATGCTATCGAATGGGCCCTGGACGAGATCCTACCCAAGGTCTGGGAGCGCTGCCCGGAGGCGCGCATGAGCGTGTGTGGTTTCGGCATGCCGGGCAGCTGGCGCGAGCGCTGGAAGGACCCGCGCATCGAGTGGCAAGGCTTTGTGCCGAACCTGCTGAACCTGCAATCGAGCTGCTCGGTGTTCCTGGCCCCGTTGCGCCATGGCGGCGGTTCCAAATTGAAAGTGCTGGAAGCCCTGGCCGCCGGCCTGCCGCTGGCGAGTACCGACCAAGGCGTGTCCGGCCTGGACCTGGTCGAAGGCCTGGACTACCTCGGCGGCCAGAGCGCCACCAGCCTCGCGGAATCGGTGGTGCGCCTGCTGCAATTTCCCGACGCCGCCGCGCCCATGGGCGAAGCCGGGCGCGCCTATGTGCGCCGGGCCCATGACTGGAGTGTGGCGGCCAGCCAGCTGGAACAGGTGTACGCCAGCCTGTCGCCGCTCGAGCAAAAGGAGCCCGCATGCGTGTAGGCCTGGATTACCGCACCGTCGGCACGTCGCCGCAATCAGGGATCAGCCGCCAGGTGTATGCCCTGGAGGATGCCCTGCGTGCGTTGCCAGAGATCGAGCTGGCGCGGTTCACCGTGGCGCCCCTGGGCGATGAAACCCGGTTGCAGGCCCATTGCCCGGCCTGGGGCTGCGCGAAGACTGCCATGCACCAACCGCACAATCGCCTGCGTTTCGAGGCAGGCTTCCTGCCGCGTGCGTTGCGCGAGCAGCACATCGACTTGTACATCAGCACCTTCAACATGGGCCTGCCGTTGCCGCCCAAGCCCAAAGGCTTGCGCACGGTGGTGCTGTTGCATGACCTGTTCCAGATCACGTTGAACAACTACCACGCCAACCGCTTGAAGGCGTTGATCTACAAGACCAGCGATCGCCTGTCGATTGCCTACGCGGTGCACAGCGCCGACCGGGTGTGGACACCGTCGCAGTACAGCGCCGATGAAACCGCGCGGTTGTTTCCCAAGGCCGCCGGCAAGATCCGTGTGCTGCCCAATCAGGTCGATGGCTTTGTCGAATTGGCAGCCGACCTCACCGCGCGCCAACTGCCCGAACGCTATTGGTTGCTGGTGGGCACCCGTGAATTACGCAAGAACGTGCCGTTCCTGGTGGACGCCTGGCAGCAGGCGCGTCGCCAATCGCCGGCGGTACCAGAGTTGGTGCTGGTGGGCAGCCTCGACCATTTGCCTGAAGCCCAGCGCAGCCTGCCGGGCATACGCGCCTTGAGCGGTGTGTCGGACGCCGAGCTGCACGCGCTCTACCGCCAGGCCTCACGCCTGTGGCAGCCCTCCTACGCCGAAGGTTTTGGCTTGCCGGTGATCGAGGCCCTCAGTGTCGGCACGCCGGTGGCGGTGGCCAGTGGCACGTCGTTGGATGAAATCACCCCACCGTCGGCACCGCGCTTTTCGCCCACCGACGGCCCGGCCCTGGTGCAACTGATGGTGGATGTGTGCGAGAGGCCTGATGAAGAGTCGCCCGAGCAACGACGCCAATGGGCCGAACGTTTCAACCGCCAGGCGTACCGTCGGCGCCTGGCCGAACTGATCGAGGAATTGAAGTGAGACTATCCCTGGCAAGCCTCGTCGCGATCCTGTTCGGCCTGCTGTTTGGCGGCCTCGCCCTGGCGCTGTCACCGGCCAAGGCGTTCCTGGCGGTGATCGGCCTGGCGGCAGCGGTGACCATCCTGCGCTTTCCATTGTGGGGCCTGTTGCTGTTTGCCGGGGTGGCCACCTTCATGCCCTATTCCACGGTCAACCTGGGCATTCGCAGTACGGTCAGCGAGGCGATCCTGGCCCTGACCTGGGGCGCGGTGCTGTGGCACAACTTCCTGGCGCGCCTGCCCGATACACCGAGCCTCACCCGTCGCCCCACCGACCAGATGCTGTTGTGGCTGATGCTGTTCAGCGTGTTCCCGTTCATCGTCGGCCAAGTAACCATCCACGCCGACACCAGCGGCGTGGCCAACTGGCTGCGTTGGCTGCTGAGCCTGTCGGCAGTGTTCCTCTGCGCGAAGTTGCTGACCGAGCACAAACAGCGCGAATCGTTGGTGATCGCCTTGTTGCTGGGTTCCCTGGCGATGCTGGTGCTGTCGATCGCCGTGTTCGTGCGCACGCGCTCAGGGGCGGGCATTGCGCCGATCCTGGCGGTGTTCAACTACGGCAACTTCGACATGCTCAAATTCGGCCTTGAAGCGATGTCATCGCGCATGGGCTCGCCGTGGATGCACCCGAACGCCATCGGCGGGATCATGGCGTTGCTGCTGCCGCTGGCGTTCTGCTTCGGCATGACCGAGCAGGGCTGGAAGCGCGCGCTGGGCCTGGGCGTGGCGTGCCTCGGTGCCGCCGCCTTGCTATTGGCCAGTAGTCGTGGCGCGATGGTCAGCCTGGCCTTGGTGCTGATGTGGATGGCCACGCGACGTGTGCCGTACACCGGGCGTTTGTTGATGATCGGCGCGGCGCTGACCGTGGCGCTGGTGATGGCGTATCCACCCTTGCAGGACCGGCTGGCGACGATTTTCTCCTCGAGCAACGCCAGTACCGAAGTGCGTTTTGACGAATACCGCATGTTCCCCCAAGCCATGGCGGCCTATCCGTTCGGCATTGGCTTCAAGGTCGACCCTCCGGTGCCCGGCACGCACTTTTTGGGGATCTCCAACCTCTGGCTGAACTTCATCTACAAGACCGGCATCGCCGGCATGCTGTTTTTTGTCGCGGTGACCGTGCGTTGGTGGCGTGAAGCGCGCCCGGAAAAAGGCCCGATCCGCCTGACCAAGGACAATGCGCTGTGGCTGGGCAGTACCGCAGGGATTCTGTCGGCGCTGGTCAGTGGGTTGTTCGACCACTACTTCAGTTTTGCCGTGGTGATGGTGGCGCTGTTCTGGCTGATGGTGGGCATCAATGTGCTGGAGGCTCGCCGGTTGTTTCCGGCACGCCTGCCGCAGGTCAAGACCGTGGTGCCGGGCAAATCACTTCTAGACGGCGTGCGGCCTTAGCCATGCTCGGCTCTGCCGTCTGGCTGACCCTGGCAACCCTGCTGGGCCTGTGCCTGGGGTTCGCCCGTGAATGGCTGCTGGTGGCGGCCTGGGGTGCGGGGGAGCGCAGCGATGCGTTCCTGATCGCGCTGTTCTTGCCCGAAGCGTTACGCATGTCATTGGCCGGTGGTGTGCTCAGCGCCGCCGCGTTGCCGTTGTACCTGGAACGCAAGGACGGCGATCGCCTGGATTGGCTGGCGGTGCTGTTCCCGGCGTTGATGCTGATTGCCCTGGTCACAGGCCTGCTGCTGACGGTGTTGGCGCCCTGGCTGGTGCAGTTACTCGGCCCCGGTTTGGCGGCCAGCGCCACGGCCCTGGCCAGTAGCAACCTGCAGATCGTGGCCTGGTGCGTGCCGGGGTTGATGCTGCATGCGCTGTTCAGTATTCCGTTGCAGGCCAGCGAACGCTTTGTGCTGGCGGGGTTGGGCTCGCTGCTCTTCAACCTGCCGCCGGTGACCTACCTCGCCCTGGCTGGCACCGCCACGCAACCGCACTCTCTGGCATTGGCGTGCCTGGCCGGCAGCGTGTTGATGCCCTTGGCACTGCTGCCGTCGATCTGGCGCCAGGGCTGGCGGCCGTGGCGCTGGCAGCTGTCCTTTACACCGCTGCGGGAGTTGGGCCAACGCATCGGCCCATTGTTGCTGAGCAACGGCGCCAGCCAGGGCTTGGCGTTGATCGAGCGGCTGGTGGCGTCGTTGCTCGGTGAAGGTGCGGTGACGTGGGTCAACCTGGCGCGCAAGCTGATGAACCTGCCGCTGATTGCGTTGATGAGCCTCAACCAAGTGCTGCTGGGCATGATGAGCCGGCGCCAGGGCGATGAGCGCCTGGCCCTGCTCAAGCGCGGCCTGGAAACCGCCAGCGTACTGACCCTGCCGGCCGGTGTGGGCCTGGTGGCCGCTGCGCCGAGCCTGGTGGCCTTGCTGCTGCCCAAGCAATCGGTGGATTCACCGCTGCCGTTGCTGCTGGCCTGGTTTGCGGTGCCGCTGGTGTTTGGTGCCTGGAACGCGCTGCTGGCGCGTTATGCCTACGCGGCCGGCGACACGCGCCAGCCATTGCGTTGCGAGCTGCTCGGCAGTTTGGTCAACGTGGTATTGCTGGGCGCCCTGCCCTTTGTGTTCGGCTTGCCGGGTATTCCGCTGGCGGCACTGGCCGGGGTGATCTGCACCGCGCTGCTGTTGATGCAGCGTCAATCGCTGCTCGGCGCCCTGCCCTGGGCGCGGCAATGGGGGCTCAGTGCGCTGGTGATGGGGTTGGCGGCGCTGGCGTTGTTTCGGATTGATGGCGTGTGGCTGCAACTGGGGCTGAGCACCCTGGCGGGGGCGGTGGTGTTGCTTGGGATGGGGCTGTGGTTGAAGCCGTGGCGCAAGGCGTGAGGCGCGCTACGGGGTTTATAGAGAGGGAGAGGTCACGTGAAGCATCGTTGGATTCAAATGGACATTGCCAAGGGCATCGGCATCTTGATGATCGTGTACGGTCACAGTTGGTTCGTGGCGAATTCGCTGGAACTGCAGTACCCGATTATTGCCTCGTTCATCTTGCCGCTGTTTTTTTTCCTGTCCGGTGTGTTCTTCAAGCCCGAGCAGCCGTTTGTGGAGATGGCGGTGCGCAAGGCCGACGGTCTGCTCAAGCCGTTTTTCTTCACCATGCTGGTGTATGTGATCGTACGCGACGTACTGCGCGGCCAACCCCTGCTGCCGGATATCGGCGGCGTTCTGTATGCCTCGGTGGACACCATTCCCTGGCAGGCACTGTGGTTTCTGCCGCACTTCTGGGTCGCGATCCTGTTCAGTTGGGTGATGCTGCGCCTGATCCAACGCCTGAAGCTGTCACTGCCGGTGAGCTGCCTGCTGATGGTGCCACAGCTGTTGATCGGCATCTGGGTACTGCCGTGGTTCTGGCAAGTACCGGTGAGCGTCGGCGGCCAGACCTGGGTGGTGCCCGGCCTGCCCTTCGGGCTTGAAATCACCCTGATCAGCAGCACCTACTTCATCTGCGGCTACCTGCTGCGCGACTGGCTGCGTCGGCACGAAGGATCGTGGCTGGCGCTGGTGATTTCGGTGGCGCTATTCGCCGCCGTGTTCATCGGCAGCCACGCCACCATGGACCTGGCGCAGCGGCGCTATGACCACTGGCTGTGGACCAGCCTGCTAGCGGTGCTCGGCGTGTACGCGTGCTGGTCACTGGCGCGGGTGCTGATGGTGTCGACCGTCATCACACGGGCGATGACTTACATTGGCCAGAACACTTTGATCCTGCTGATCTTCCACGGTGAGATCCAGCACAAGACGGTTGACCTGCTGGAGCGGCTGGGGCTGCACGCGTTTGTCGCGGCGTGCGTGGGTTTTGTGGTGGCGGTAGTGGTGCCGTTGTTGATCGGGGAAGTGATCAAGCGGGTGGCGTTCTTGCGGTTTTTCTACTTTCCGTTTCCGGTGCGTAAACCGGCCGGGAATAAGGCGACAAGTTAAGGAACACTGGAGACCCAATGTGGGAGCCGGGCTTGCCCGCGATGGCGGTGGTTCAGCTAAGTCTTTGGTAGCTGACACGACGTCATCGCGGGCAAGCCCGGCTCCCACAGGGTGTTATGTGTTTCAGTCGTCGAGTTGTTGCGGGGCTGGTTTGCTGCCGGCTTTTTCCGGCTTGGCCGGTTTGGCAGGCTTGGCCCCTTTGGCGGGAGGCGTCGCAGCAGGCTCGGGCTCGGCCGGTGCGGCCAGGTCTTTTTCAGCCTGGGGCATCTGGTCGATGGCGCTGAAGAATTCCTTCAGGTCGAGGGTATCCGGTGGCACGGTCTTCTCGACTTTCTTCTCGCCGTCCTTGCCCACCAGAATCACCTTGGTACCACTGCCGGCACCCAGCTTGAGGGCGCGGATCAGGGCGTTGGTTTCCGGTGGCGTGAGCTTCTTGCTGTCCTTGGGGTCCTTGGCGAACTTCTCGCCTTCGGCACCGATGCTGCCGAATGACACGGTGTAGAACACCATGTTGCGTTCTTCGAAGGACTGCTTGGTGGCGGGCTCGTTCAATTGCTTCTTGAGGGTGGCCAGGGTCGGGTTGCCGGAGTCCAGCTCCACCACCACCAGCGGGCGTGATTTGCCCAAATCCTGCTTGAGCGGGTTGATATCATCAGCGGCCAACAGCGGCCCCGTAAAAGCCATCAAGGTAGCCAGGGTCAGCGACCGGATGAGCATGCGCACCTCCTTCCAATTCCATGCAGGGTTCTTGAGTTTCATGTCTGCGACAGTCAAATTCAAGGATGATTCCTACACCACTTTAAGAAAGCGTAGGTCAGGACGCCCGCTACGCAAGGGGTTGGGCTGGGTCTGCGGTGATTGTTTCCACTGATTACGGAAACATCATGAGACCTTCCACTCCGGCCAATGCCGCGCAAACACGGGGGCCACGACAGGGTCGGCGTCCACCTGCGCCAGGGTTTGTGCAAAGCCCGGGGCGAGGCCGTTCAACGCCTCCCGTGATTCGTCCCAACGCGACACCGCCGCCGCCATCAGGCCCAGCGCATTCGGCTCTCCGCCTGGAGAAAACAACTGCTCGGCAAACTGGTCGGCGAACACCACCCAGGCCTGGTGCAGGTAGCGCCGGGTGCCGGTGACCAGTTGCGCCTGCACCGTTTCATTGACATTGCCCAGCCAGCGTTGCGGGTAGTCGATGATGCCGATGGCCGAGTAGCAATTGGCGGCGATGTACACCAGGCCGCGGATAACCTGGGCACGGTTGCCGCCCAGCAGGTCGGCGGCGGGAAACTCCAGGCCGAGGTGGATGAGAATCGCGGCACTTTCCGTCAGCACCTGGCCATCCGGCGTGACCAGGGTGGGCACTTGCTTGAGTGGGTTGATGCGCGCCAGTTCATCACTGCCCTCGCCCTCTGCCCACGAGGCCGCGTCGACCCGTCGCCACGGCACCGCGCAGCGCTGCAGGGCGATTTCGATCATGCAGGAGCCGGATTCGTCGATGCCATAGAGCGTGTACATGGGCCTTTCCTCCTAGCGTTGCAGTTTGGCCTGCAAACCGGCCTTCACCTGCGGCCATTCCGAGTCGATGATGCTGAAGCGTACCGAGTTGCGCTTGCGCCCGTCGGGCATGATGCGTTCGTGGCGCACGATGCCTTCCTGCACGGCACCCAGGCGCAGGATCGCGGCGCGGGATTTTCCGTTAAGTTCGTCGGTGGTGAATTGCACGCGCACGCAGTCGAGCACTTCGAAGGCGTAGGTCAGCAACAGCAGTTTGGCTTCGGTGTTGACCGCACTTTTTTGCGTGGATTGCGCCAGCCAGGTGTGGCCGATTTCCAGCTTGCGGTTGACCCGGTCGACTTTCCAGAACCGCGTACTGACGACCATCTGGCCGCTGTCACGGCGCACGATGGTGAACGGGATGACGGTGCCGGCATCACGCCCAGCCAGGGCGGTGTCGATGTACTTATCAACCGTGTCCGGCCCCGGGACGTTGGTGACCTTGAGGTTCCACAGTTCGCCATCGGCGGCGGCGTCGAGCAAGGCGGCCTTGTGGTCGCGGAGCAGGGGCTGAAGTTCGACCGTGGTGCCGGTCAGGGTGATCTGGGTCATGGAGGCGCTGCCGTCTGAGGGTCGTCAGAGACAGAGAGTGCAGGCTGGCGCCCGCACGAATCAAGCGTTTTAAAACAGGCCCATCTGCCCCCCCACCAAGGTGCTGAAATCGTCGTCCACGAACGGCAGGATCGCGTCGGCCACCGGTTGCAATTGCCGCGTGACGTAGTGGTCGTAGTCGATGGGCGCCTGGCGCACTTCCAGCGGTTCGGGGCCATTGACGCTGATCACGTAGCTGATCCAGCCACCGCGCTGGTACTGCCGTGGACGCCCCAGGCGGTCGTTGTAGTCATCCGCCAGGCGCGCGGCACGCACATGGGGCGGCACATTGCGCTCGTAGTCGTCGAGTTTGCGGCGCAGGCGTTTGCGGTAGATCAGCAGGTCGTCCAGTTCGCCGCTCAGGGTTCGCCGCACATAGTCACGCACGTAGTCCTGATGGGGCTGGCGATGGAAGATGCGCTGATAAAGCTCCTGCTGGAACTGCCGCGCCAGGGGCGACCAGTCGCTGCGCACGGTTTCCAGGCCTTTGTAGACCATTTCTTCGCTGCCATCGCCGCGCACCACCAGGCCGGCGTAGCGCTTTTTGCTGCCCTCCTCCGCGCCACGAATGGTCGGCATGAGGAAGCGGCTGAAATGGGTTTCGTACTGCAATTCCAAGGCGCTTTGCAGACCGAACTCACTGCGCAAGTGCTCGCGCCACCAGTCGTTGACGTGCTGCACCAACGCCTGGCCGATGCGACTGGCGTCGTCCTGGGAATGGGCACTGCCCAGCCACACAAACGTCGAGTCGGTGTCGCCGTAGATCACCTCATATCCCTGGGCTTCTACCAGCGCGCGGGTCTGGCGCATGATCTGGTGGCCGCGCATCGTGATCGAGGACGCCAGGCGTGTATCGAAGAAACGACAGCCGCTGGAACCCAGCACACCGTAGAAGGCGTTCATGATGATTTTGAGGGCCTGGGACAACGGCGCGTTGTGTTCGCGCTTGGCCACTTCGCGCCCTTCGGAAACCCGCGCGACGATGGACGGCAGACAGTGCCGGGTGCGGGAGAAACGCGCACCGCGAAAGCCTTCCACCGACTCGCTGTCATCGGGGTGCTTGAGGCCTTCGACCAGGCCCACCGGGTCGATGAGAAAGCTGCGGATGATCGACGGGTAGAGGCTTTTGTAGTCGAGCACCAACACTGATTCGTAGAGGCCGGGGCGCGAGTCCATGACAAACCCACCGGGGCTGGCCTGAGGCGGTTTGTCGCCCAGGTTTGGCGCGACGAAGCCCTGGCGGTGCATCAGCGGCATGTACAGGTGGGTGAACGCGGCGACGGAACCGCCGCTGCGGTCGGCCGGCAAGCCGGTGACGCTGGCCCGTTCCAGCAGGAACTTGAGCAGTTCGGTCTTCTCGAAAATCCGCGTGACCAGCTCGCAGTCCTTGAGGTTGTAGCGTGCCAGCGCGGGCTTGTCCTCGGCGAACATGCGGTTGATTTCGTCCATGCGCTGGTACGGCGTGGAGATGTCCTTGCCCTCGCCGAGCAAGGTTTGCGCGACGTTTTCCAGGCTGAAGGATTCAAAACTCCAGGTGGCCGAACGCAGGGCTTCGATGCCGTCGATGATCAGCCGCCCCGCCGCCGCCGCAAAGAAATGCGTGCGGCTGCCGTGCTCGCGCCAGGCCATGGGCTCGTCGCCCCGGCCGAGCATCAACGGCACCTTGAGGCGCTGGGCATGTTCGTGCAGCACGCGCAGGTCAAACTGCACCAGGTTCCAGCCGATGATTGCATCGGGGTCATGCTGGGCCAGCCATTGGTTAAGGCGTTCGAGCAACTGGGCACGGGTGTCGCAGTAATCGAGCTTGAAGTCGACCGCGTCGACCTTGTTGGGCGGGCCGAGCATGTACACCTGGCGCTCGCCGCAGCCTTCGAGGGCGATGGAATAGAGGTCGCCCTGGGCGGTGGTCTCGATGTCCAGGGACACCAGCTTGAGCGGCGGACGGTAGTCGGGGGCGGGCTTCATCTGCGCCTCGGACAGCGCACCGTTGGCGTCAGGGGTGCCGCCGAACCACACCGGGGCGGTGATGAAGCGCTCCATCATGTAGCGCTCGGGCGGGCGCACGTCGCCTTCATAGACATCGACACCGGCTGCGCGCAGGCGCTTTTCCACGTCCATGGCCTGGCGGTGCTGGCGGGTGTAGAGGCCCAACACCGGGCGATGATGAAAGTCCTGCAACTGCAGCGGGCGCAGCTCGATGTCGCGCTCGCCCTTGAGCAACCAGTCCAGCGGCTTGCGGTGGGCCTCGGGGATAAACATCACCGACGTCTGCATGGGAAGTCGGATAAACCTCGGGCCGGCGTCGGTGGCCAGCCAGAAGCTGACCTCCGTGCCCGTCGGGGTATCGCGCCAATGCCGGGTCAGGACAAAACCCTGCTGTAAATCCACCGTACCGCACCTCTGGAATTGCTTTCAGGGCGTGATTCTACTCGGCATCTGTACAAACGCGGCACGTTAACGCGCACGCAGACTGCAATCCGACAAATTTGTTGCAAAACATTAATAACAATCACTATCATTTGCACCGGAGTCGTATCCGCGCAGCGAGGACGCGCAACGTTGTTGCCCTATTCCTCACAGTGACGGTTCGCCGTCAGGATCGACCATGCCCACCCGTACCCGACTTTCTGTGCCGTTTCGCCCCACCCTGCTCGCCCTTTGCTGCTCCCTGAGCCTTGGCGCTCACGCTGCCGCCCCCGTCACCCCGCAGGATGCGAACAACAGTCAGGACGGCAACACCCTGGAATTGGGCGCCACCAACATCAACGCCGACGCGCCAGCACCCGGCGCCCTGCCCCCGGTCTACGCCGGTGGCCAAGTGGCACGCGGTGGCCAGTTGGGTGTGCTGGGCAACCAGGACATCATGGACGTGCCGTTCAGCCTGTCTTCCTACACCGAAAAACTGATTCGCGACCAGCAGGCGCAAACCGTCGGCGATGTGTTGCTCAATGACTCCTCGGTGCGCCAGGCGTCGGGATATGCCAACCAGTCCCAGGCCTTTGTGATTCGCGGCCTGCCGCTCAATGGCGACGATATCTCGTTCAACGGCCTGTACGGCATCGTACCGCGCCAGCTCATGTCCACCGACGCGCTGGAACGGGTTGAAGTGTTCAAGGGCCCCAATGCCTTCATCAATGGCGTAACCCCAGGCGGTTCAGGCATTGGTGGCGGTGTGAACCTGCAACCCAAGCGCGCCGACGACGTGCCGCTGCGCCGCTTCAGCACCGACATCAGCAACGACGGCCGGGTGGGCGAACACCTGGACATCGGCCAGCGCTTCGGCGAAGACAACCGTTTCGGCGCGCGGGTGAACCTTTCCCAGCGCGAAGGCGATACCGGCGTGGACGACGAGAGCCAGCGTTCGAAGCTGTTCTCGGTGGGCCTGGACTACCGTGGTGATGCCCTGCGCTTGTCGGGGGACTTCGTGTACCAGAAGCAGCAGGTCAACGGCGGGCGCAACTCGGTGTTCCTCGGCAAGACACTGACCCACATTCCTGACGCGCCTTCGGCCGACACCAACTATGCGCCAAGCTGGGCGACCACCAGCCTCGAAGACACCTTCGGCATGCTGCGTGGCGAGTACGACCTCAACGACAACTGGACCGCCTACCTTGCAGCCGGCGCCAAGCACACCAACGAGATCGGGCGTTACTCCTCGACCACCGTGAACGACACGCTGGGCAACGCCACCGTGACCGGCTCGCGCATCGCCCACCAGGAAGACAACACCAGCCTGATGGCCGGCCTCAACGGCAAGTTCCAGACCGGCGCGGTCAGCCACAAGCTGAACGTCGGTTTGACCGGGATCTGGACCCAGTCTCGCAATGCCTACGACTTCGACTTCACCGAGCACGCCAGCAATATCTACAACCCGGTCGACGTGGCGCAGCCGGTCAAGGGCAGCTTCACGGGCGGCGACATGAACGACCCGGGCATTACCGCCAAGACCTTCGCCCGCAGTGCCGCAGTATCGGACACCTTTGGTTTCCTGGATGACCGCGTGCTGTTCACCGCCGGCCTGCGTCGCCAGGAACTGGTGGTACAGGGATATGCCTACGGTACCGGCGAACGCACGGCCAACTACAACAAGGGCATCACCACGCCGGTGTACGGCCTGGTGTTCAAGCCGTGGGACCATGTGTCGTTCTACGCCAACCACATCGAAGGCCTCGCGTCCGGGCCGACTGCACCGACGGTGTTTGGTAGCGCCAACGTGACCAACAAGAACCAGACCTTCGCACCCGCCCGCTCGAAACAGACCGAGGCCGGGGTGAAGGTGGACATGGGCAGCTATGGCGCGACGCTGGGCGTGTACCGCATCGAACAACCGACCCAGGGTTACTCCGAGCTGAACGGGGATGGCACCGCAACGTTTGTGTTCCAGGGTGAGCAGGTCAACAAGGGCGTCGAGTTGAACGTCTTCGGCGAGCCCGTTGCCGGCCTGCGCCTGCTGGGCGGCGCGACGATCATCCACACCGAAGTCAGCGGTACCGCGGGCGGCGCCAATGACGGCAACCGTGCGGTCGGCGTGCCGTCGTTCCAGCTCAACGCCGGGGTGGATTGGGATGTACCAGGCCTGCAAGGCGTGACGGTCAACGGCCGCATGCTGCGCACCGGTGGCCAGTACGCCGACGCCGCCAACAACTTGAGCCTGCCAACGTGGAACCGTTTCGATGTGGGGGCACGCTACAGCTTCAAGGTGGAACAGCGTGATGTAACGCTGGGCGCGACCGTGGAAAACGTCGCCAATACCAAGTACTGGGAATCGGCGCTGGGCGGTTACCTGACCCAGGGCGATCCACGTGTGGCCAAGCTGTCGGCGACGGTGGATTTCTGATCGTTTGACTGGATGGCGAGCCGGTGCAGTTGCGCATCGCTGGCTCGCCACTAGACTCAGGGCTTCACTCACAGGGAAGTCCACTCAATGAAAGCAATTCGCACGCTTCGCCAGGCCATTGCCCTGGCCACACTCCTGGCAGCTGGCAACCTTGTCTACGCCGCCGATATCCCGCTGTCCAAATCCCTTGAAGCTGATGAAGTGACCACCAAGGTGTTGTCGGTGGATGCCGCCAAGCATCAAGTGGTGCTTGCTGGCGCCCAAGGCAACCCGGTGCATGTGCAGCTCAGCGAGGATGCCAAGGACCTGGGCAATCTCAAGGTGGGGGATCAGGTAAAAGTGCTGACCACCCATTCGGTCGCCGCCGTGCTCGACACCGACGTCGACAAAAGCGCCCCGGATGCCAGCGAAAAAACCGGTGTGATCCGCGCGACCGCCGACAATCCGAACCCGGGCGGTGCGGCGTTCCGCCAGGTGCAGGTGCAGTTGAAGATCACCCATATCGATTTGAAGAAAAACCAGGTCACCCTGGAAAACCCGACGGGGGCGACCAAGGTGCTGAATGTGGAAAAACCGGAGATTCGCGCGGGGCTTAAAGACCTGAAGGTGGGGCAGAGTGTGCTGGTGACGTTTACCGACACACTGGAAATCACCACGGCACACGAAGGCTGACAGCTTGTAGTGAGCGGGCTTGCCCCGCGAGGCGGTGTGTCTGGTAAGTATGATGCGCCTGACACGCCGCCGCGCGGGGCAAGCCCGCTCACTACAGTGTGTAGGGGGAGGTCAGGCTTGGTTGAGGTAGGTTTCGATGTTGCCCATTTGTTCGTCCCAGCCTCGGGAGTTCATCTTGAAGGCTTTTTGGCGACGGGCTTCGGGCACCGCATTAAACCCCGATTCCACCACACGGAGCAGAATGCCAGGGGCACGGTCTTCGAGGGTGAATTCGACCAGCGTGGGCGTCTCCTTGTCGTAATCGACCTCCTTCTCGACCGCGTAAGGGTGCCACCAGAAAGAAAACAGGGTTTGCGGCAGGATGCGTTCGATCCTGGCCTTCCAGACCACGTGCTCGTAACCCGGATAAGTGATCGGCGCTTCGAGGGTTTCCCCCGCCGCGAAGGCCTTGCCCTTGAGGGCGATACCGAACCAGCTGCCAAACTGTTCGGCATCGGTGAGTGCCTCCCACACCTGTTTGCGTGAAGCATTGAGCAGGACTTTTCGTTCGATGCGATCTAGTACGTGCATAAGTCACCTCCTCCATTGACAGTAGGCGACATCGACCAATGCGCAACCTTTTCGGCCGCGCACTGGCAGTGCTAGACCTTCAGAATTTCCACTTGGCGTTGACCATCGCGTTGCGCGGCTCGCCGTAGGAGCCGGAGTTGAACGTGCCCATGCCGTCGTAGTATTTCTTGTCAAACAGGTTGTTGACGTTCAGCCCCACGGACAGGTGCTCGTCCACCTGGTAGTTGGCCAAAAGGCCCACCACGGCGAACGGGTCTTGCACGGCCTTGTAGTAAGGCCCGGTGTAGTTGATTTGCGAGGTGGCATACATCTCGCTTTGCCAGGTGACATTGCCGCCCACGGTCAGACGGTTCAGCGCGCCAGGCAGGCGATAGGAGGTGCCGAGCTTAAACAAGTTGATCGGCTGGTTGACCTGCACACGCTCGCCGTCCTTGGAATGGGACTCGCGGTAGGTATAACCGCCAAACACGTTCCAGCCTGCGGCGATCTCACCGGAAATCTCGGTTTCGACACCCCGCGTGGTGGTGCCGGCGATGGCTTTGTACACGGTTTTCCCGCTGGCATCGTTACCCGAATCGGCCGCCGTGTTCTTCTGCTCGATGTCGAACAGGGCGATGCTCGCGTTCAGCGCGCCGTCGAAGAATTCACCCTTGAGGCCGATCTCGTAGTTGTCCCCTTCCAGCGGTGCCAGCGAGCTACCGCTGGCGGTTTTGTAGAAGGTCTGCGGCAGGAAGATGCTGGTATAGCTGGCGTAGACCGAGTAGGTGTCGTTGAGGTCATAGATAATGCCGGCGTAGGGTGTGACGACCCCGCTCTTCTTGGTTTTGTCGGTGGTTTGCGAGTAAGGCGCGTAGTTCGTCACCTCATCGAGCTGCTTCCACCAGCTGACGCGGGTGCCGAGAATGAGGGTCAGCGGGTCCAGCGGTTTCAAACGCAGCGCGCCGTACACACCGCTCTGTTGCAGCGTGGTCACCGCCCCCCCGACTTCGTTGTAGGAACGGCGTCCAAACTGCCGGCCATCCCAACTGAAGATATTGTCGACATCACCGTAATCACCGTCCTGCCCGGCCAGGGTACTGCTGTAGTTGGGGAAATTCAGGTGGGTGTGCGACGAGCTCGCGCCCACCACCAACTCGTGCTCACGACCGCCCAGCTGGAACGGGCCATTGGCGTAGACATCCAGCGTGTCCTGGGTCTGGTAGCTGTCGAGGCGATAGATGAACGCGCCGGCGCCTTGGCCGGTGACCGGGTCCGGGTAGCCGCCACTGGCGGACGCGCCCTGCCCTTTGCGATAGGAATACTGATGGCTGTAGGCAGTTTTCAGGCTCCAGTCGTTGTCCAGTTTATGGTCCAGCATCGTGGTGAAGGTGTAGCTGGTGTTGTCCATGTAGCTGGAACGTGAAGCCGGGTTGAATGAGCGGGAAAAGTTCGTCTGCCTGCCATTGTTGTAGAACAACGGGATATGCCCGTAGCTGCTGCCGTTGGCGTCGTTGTTCTGGTAATCCAGGCTGGTGCGCAGGGTGGTGGTGTCGTTCAGGTCGATATCGAGCGCGCCATACATCACGCGCTTGTCTTCCTTGTACCAGTCCACGAAGGAGCGCTGCTTCTGGTACGCCGCGACAAAGCGGCCGCGCACATTGCCGGTTTCGGTCAGTGGGCCGGACACATCCACTTCAGAGCGGTAACGGTCCCATGCGCCCGCCTCTCCCGAAAGGTGGGCCTGGAAGTCTTTGGTCGGACGCTTGCGCACCAGGTTGATGACGGCGGAGGGCGTGCCGGCACCGCTCATCAAGCCGGTGGCTCCGCGCACCACCTCGACACGGTCGTAGATCGCCATGTCCGAGAGCGGGCCGATGTACTGCTGGGATTCGTTGGCGATCTGGGACGGGATACCGTCGTACTGGTAGTTCTGGATCTCGAAGCCACGGGAGTAAAACGAGTAGCGCTCGCTGTCGCGGTGGTTGCTGCTGATGCCCGGCGTAAACGCCAGCACTTCGTTGAGCGTGGACAGGTGCTGGTCATCCATCAGTTGGCGAGTGACCACGCTGACCGACTGTGGCGTTTCGCGCAGGGACAGCGGCAGTTTGGTCGCAGTGCTGGTGGCACCGGTGGTGTAGGAACCGGTGCTTTCGGTGGTCAGGCCCAGCCCTTCGGCGTTGATGCTGGTGGCGCCCAGAGTCAAGGCACCACCACTGGTTTGTGGCGCCAGGCCATAGCTGCCGTCGTTATTGGCTGCCAGGGCCAGATTGCTGCCGGCCAACAGTCGGGCAAACCCTTGTTCGACGCTGTAAGTCCCCTGCAGCCCGGCGCTCTGCTTGCCTGCCGTGAGGCCGGAGTCGAACGACAACACCACGCCGGCGTCGCTGGCAAAGCGGCTCAGCACCGAACCCAGTGGGCCGGGCGCAATCGCAAAAGTTTTTTGCTGGCTCGCGGCAACGGCACTGGAACCGCTGGCAAACAACGGGGCCAGCAGCCCGGCTTGTACCATCAGCGACACGCCGAACAACGCGACCTGCAAAGGTTTTTTGCGAAATGACCGAAGGGGTGGGTTGGCGGCTGAAGTAGGCCCTGCGCGCATGTTGACTCCTGGGGGTTTGAAACGAATGAAAGGGGGTTTGCAGGAGGAGTCGAACGAGGCGCAGCAAATCGACAACGGTGGTTGATAATTGTTTTCAGTTTCAGGCGCGCGGGACCACTGTCGTCCAATAGCGAGTGCGTGAAGTGAGGCGTACCGGCAAGGCGTGGGTCAGCGCGTTGAGGGTCAGGTCGATGTCGTCCAGGGAGTAGGCACCCGAGACGGTCAGGTGGCTGATTTCAGTGGCACACCCCAGGTAGCCCGGGCGATAGCGTGCCAGTTCGGCCACCAGGCGATCCAGCCGCCAATTGTCGACGATCAGCCGCCCCTGCGCCCAAGCGCCCTCACCCGGGTCGTTAGCTCGAAGGGAGAGCATGCGCTGGCTGTCGAAGGTGACGGCCTGGCCGGCGGTGATGACGGTCTCTGCCGGCTCGACGCCCGGGCGCACGGCCACGGCATGCTCCAGGACGCTTATGGCCGTGTAGCCATCAAACTGGCGCACATCAAAGCGTGTGCCGAGGGCACGCATCTCTCCCTGCGCGCTGCGTACCAGGAAAGGACGCGGGTCAGGGGCGGTTTCTACGAAGATTTCTCCGCCGCGCAAGATCAGCAGGCGCTGTTCGGCGGTGTAGCGGATATCCACCGCACTGGCGGTGTTAAGGGACAAGCGGGTGCCATCATCCAGGCGCAGGCTGTGGCGCTCGCCCGTGGTGGTGCGTTGGTCGGCCATCCATTGCGGCGCCTGCCGGTAGCCGGACCAACCGATGGCGCTCACGCCGGCACCCATCATCACCCCCTTGAGCAATGCCCGACGACCGAAGCGCTGGGATTGGTGGTCAGCGGCGTCCATTGCGTTGACCGCTACCGCGCCGGGCAAGCATTGGAGTTGGTGCTGGAGAGCTTCCACGCGCTGCCACGCCCATTGGTTCAGCGAGGTTTCGTCACGCCAGGTGCGCCAGACTGCGTGCAACTCAGGATCACCGGGCTCGGCCGCCAGGCGCGCCACCCAGTGGGCGGCCGCGCTGAGGGCTTGACGTTGTGGATCGCTGGGCACGGTCATTGTTCCAGCGCGAAGATCAGGCAATGCTCAGTGGCCTTGGCGATGTATTTGGTTACGGAACTGACGGATACCTGTAGCGCTTCGGCAATGTCTTTGTAGGGCATCCCCTGCAATTGCGAGAGCAGGAAGGCGCGCTTGGCCTTGCGGCCTAAGCCATCAAGCATGGCATCCAGGCGTTGCAGGGTTTCGATGATCAATAACCGCTCTTCCGGCGAAATGGCGTAACCCTGCGGTTGTTCCGCCAAGGCCTGCAGGTAAGCCTGCTCAAGGGCTTTGCGGCGGAAACTGTCGATCATCACGCGCTTGGCAATCGTCACCAGAAAGTGCCGGGGCTCTTTCAATTCAGCGGCCACCGGCTGGGTGCGCTCGGCCAGCAACAAGCGGACAAAAGTGTCTTGAGCCAGGTCCGCTGCCTGTTGTGAGCAACCCAGGCGTGCACGCAGCCAACTGACCAGCCAGCGGTGATGATCACCGTAGAGCTGCCCAACGGGTTCACGAGAAGTGTGAGGCACAGCAGACAGAGGCATAATGACATTGCGCGCGAATGAGAACGCTTCGCAATTTAGAGCAATGTCAAGATAAGGGCAATGCCTTGTATCACTCTAATGCGCAGTGTGGCGGCAAAAGGTAGATTGTCCCCCTCCCCCCTTGAGGTAAAGCACGATGAATCAACAGCTCCACGGAAGTTGTTTCTGCAAGGCGGTGCAGTATCAACTCGACGGCCTGGATATGCCTATCAGCCACTGCCACTGTGAGAGCTGCCGCAAGGTGCATGCAGCGGCGTTCGTATCCACCGCCGGAGTGATGCGTGAGCACTTTCGCTGGACGCAGGGTGAGACGCTTTTATCCTCGTATGAATCTTCGCCGGGCAAGTTCAGGCATTTCTGCTCTCGCTGTGGCTCACATCTGATGGCCGAGCGAGGGCATCAACCCCATGTGATTGTGCGGGTGGCGACGCTGGACGATGATCCTGGCGTTCGGCCCACCTCGCACATCTGGACGGCCCACGAAGTGCCTTGGCTGGCACATGAAGGTGTGGAGCAGTGGGACGAGTGGAAGGTGTGACTCAGACGTGCGGATCACCGGGCGCCTTGGCGGGTGTCGCATATTGCGGCTTCAGATGACCGTCCTGATCCAGTAGCCAGGCGTCCATGATCTGCCGGACCACCGGGCCCGCCACGCGGCCACCGGCTTCGCCGTTCTCAATCATTACAGAGATCACGATCTTCGGATGTTCCGCCGGCGCGAAGCCCACGAACAAGGCGTTGTCACGGTGGCGCTCCAGCGTCTTGTTACGGTCGTAGCGTTCGCCCTGCTTGATCGCGACCACCTGCGCCGTACCACTCTTGCCGGCGATACGGTACTGCGCACCCTGTGCGGCCGCCCGCGCGATACCACGCGGATCATGCATAACCAGTTGCATGCCGTGATTGACCTGTTCCCAGTCGCGCGGGTCCTTGAGGACCACGTTCGGCATCGGGTTCTGATCCACTGGCGGCACGCCATTGATCGTCTTGGCCAGGTGCGGCCGGTTCCACACACCTTTGTTGGCGATCAGCGCAGTGGCTTGGGCCAATTGCAAAGGGGTGACCTGCATGTAGCCCTGGCCGATGCCGAGGATCACGGTTTCACCCGGGAACCAGGGCTGGCGGCGGGTTGCGCGCTTCCAGGCTTGGGATGGCATCAGGCCTGCTGACTCTTCGAACATGTCCAGGGACACTTTCTGGCCAAGGCCGAATTCAGCCAGGTAATCGTGCAGGCGATCGATGCCGAGCTTGTGGGCCAGGTCATAAAAGTAGGTGTCGTTGGACCGCATGATCGCAGCGTCCATGTCCACCCAGCCGTCGCCGCTGTGGTTCCAGTTACGGTATTTGTGGTCAAAATCGGGCAACTGGTAGTAACCGGGGTCGAACACACGGGTTTGCGCCGTGACCACACCGCTGTCGAGGCCGGCGATGGCCACCTCGGGCTTGATGGTCGAACCCGGCGCGTACAGCCCGCGCAGTACGCGGTTGAACAGCGGGCGGTCGATGGAATCGTGCAGGGCGGCGTATTCCTTGAAGCTGATCCCGGTCACAAAACTGTTGGGGTCGAAGCTCGGCTTGCTGACCATGGCCAGTACTTCGCCGGTTTGCGGGTCGAGGGCAACCACCGAACCGCGACGATCGCCCAAGGCTTCTTCAGCGGCTTCCTGGAGGTGGACGTCGAGGCTCAATACGATGTTTTTACCGGGAATCGGGTCGGTGTGCTTGAGCACGCGCAGCACACGGCCTTGGGCGTTGGTCTCGACCTCTTCATAGCCGACGTGGCCGTGCAATTCGGATTCGTAGAAGCGTTCGATACCGGTCTTGCCGATGGACTGAGTGCCGCGGTACTCCACCGAATCGAGGGCCTTGGATTCTTTCTCGTTGATGCGGCCGACGTAGCCAATG
Organism: Pseudomonas sp. GW821-FHT09A09; assembly: GCF_059418405.1. Lineage (NCBI taxonomy): Bacteria > Pseudomonadati > Pseudomonadota > Gammaproteobacteria > Pseudomonadales > Pseudomonadaceae > Pseudomonas > Pseudomonas sp. GW821-FHT09A09. The sequence goes on along the minus strand of NZ_JBWKPU010000023.1, from coordinate 3,234 downwards.
GAGTGGGCGAAATGCGCACCCAATGGATAGTGGCGGACAAATTGCGGCTCGACGTCTACGCCAGGCAAACGGAATTCGTTCACCGCCAATACGGCGATCTGTTCTTCGGTCAGCTCATAGAACAGCGTGACGGGCACGAAAGGATGGCGGGCCTGCTTGAGCGCCTTGTCAAACACGGCGCGGTCTTCGGCCGGCAGGTGCAACAGGCTGACGATAGCGTCCAGTTCGCCCTTGAGGTCGGTGGTGCGCTCGCGGGTGATGGTCAGGTTGTAACTGGGGCGGTTGTCAGCGAGGACGACGCCATTGCGGTCATAAATCAGCCCGCGGGTCGGCGTGATCGGCAATACGTGGACACGGTTGTTTTCAGAAATCGTGGAGTGGTAGTCGTACTGCACTACCTGCAGGAAATACATGCGCCCGACCAGGGCGCAGGTGATGCCGATCACCAGCAGCGCGCAGGCAAGCAGGCGCTTGTTGACCAGGCGGTTTTCTTTTTCGTGATCCTTGATCGGTATCGGTTCAGGCATTTCTACAGCATCTCGTTGAAGAAGGTCGACGCCGCGTCCTGCGGATAAAAGATCAATCCTTGTGAAAATGTGCTGCACCATACCAAAAATGCAGAAACACTTTGCATCGATTTCCCCAACGGCATGCTGTTTTGTCAGGACAGGATGGATTTTGGCTCCAGAAATGCCTCCAAACCGAACGTCCCGCACTCGCGGCCGATACCTGACTGTTTGAACCCACCAAAAGGTGCGAGAGGTTCGTGAGCCAACGTATTGATGAGCACACGGCCCGCCTCGATGCGCTTGGCCAGTGCGTGGGCCTTTGGCAGATCCGAAGACAGGATGTACGCCTGGAGGCCGTAGGCCGTGTCATTGGCTATCGCCAGCGCTTCTTCCTCGTCGTTGTAGGTGATGATCGACAGGACGGGGCCGAAGATCTCTTCACGGGCGATGGTCATCTGGTTCGACACGCGGCTGAAAACCGTCGGCCTCACAAACCAACCGGCCGCGACGTCCTCTGGCAATCCGGGACCACCGGCCAATAAGTGGGCGCCCTCTTCCATGCCGATGTGTATGTATCGCTGGACGCGTTGCCATTGCTTGAGACTCACCATAGGGCCAACGCTGGTGGCAGGGTCATTGGGGTCACCTGCCTGGACTTTCGCCACTTCCTCGACCATCAACGCTTCGACTTCTGCCAGGCGGTGCGCGGGTACAAGAATGCGGGTGCCGGCGATACAGGCTTGGCCGCTGTTCATGAAACCGGCTTGAATCGCCATGGGTACAGCGGTAGCGAGATCGGCATCCTCGAGAATCAGTACCGGAGATTTCCCACCCAATTCGAGCGTGATTCGCTTCAAGGTTTCAGCGCCGGCACGCAAGATTTGTTTGCCGATGGCGGTAGACCCGGTGAACGAGACTTTTGCAATATCTGGGTGCGTGCTCAGCACGGCACCGACGGTTTCACCTCGGCCCGTGACAATGTTGAACACCCCGGGCGGCAAACCCGCTTCATGCAATGCGCGCGTGACGATGGAGGTTTGCAGGGCGCTCATTTCGCTGGGTTTGATCACGGCCGTACACCCGGCGGCTAACGCCGCGGCCAGCTTGCCGCAGATGAAACCGGCATTGCTGTTCCAGGGTGTGATGAGCCCGGCAACGCCCAGGGGCTGCATGGTCACTTCGGCGATACCGATGCGCCGCGTAAACTCGTAATCATCCAACACCTTTGCGGCGTCCAGCAGGACGCTCGCGGCATGCTTGGCCATCCACTGTGCACGCGATAACGGCGCGCCGTACTCAAGGATGATGGCGGCCGTGAGTTCCGCTTCAGCAGAGGCAACAGCGGCGTGCATGCGCTTGAGGTAATCAACGCGTGTCGCTTTGGGCGTGCGGGAAAACTCGGGAAATGCCCGCTTGGCGGCGCTGATCGCGCTGATCGCGTCGTGCTCGTCAGCCAGGCGGACCTGAGCAATGGGCTCAGCCGTTGCTGGGTTGAACAGATCGAATCGTTCTTCACCGTGGGGCGTCACGAACTGACCATTGATGTAGATCTGGTTGATCTGAAGCATGGAGCCTCCGAAGGCACTCAATTGGTATGCCCTACGGTAAGCCACTATGATTGATCTGATAATCCGCACAAACCGAAACGACTTGATGAGCGATTCAGGACAATGAACACATCGGGATTGAACGAGCTGGAAGCAATCTTGGCAGTCGCCCGGCATCGCAGCTTTCGGGCTGCAGCAACAGAGTTGAATGTGTCGACGTCGGCACTGAGTCACTCGGTCGCCGCGCTTGAGGCACGAATGGGTGTGCGATTGTTCAATCGCACGACGCGCAGCGTGTCCCTTTCGGAGATTGGCGCGGAGTTTGTGCGCACGGTGACGCCCGCCTTGTCGACCATCCGCATGGCGCTTGAACAAGCGGGCAACAGTCAGGCCGCGCCTAGCGGTACTTTGCGCCTCAATACTTCAGCAGGTGCCGCCAAGCAGGTGATGCCACTGCTGCTGGAGTACATGCAACGCTATCCACAAATGAAGGTGGATATCGTCACCGAAGGGCGCCTGGTCGATATTGTGGCTCAAGGGTTCGATGCGGGGATCCGCCTGGGCGATAGCGTTGCGCAAGATATGATCGCCGTCGATATCAGCCGCCCTCAGCGGTTCGCCGTATTGGGCAGCCCTGCTTACTTTGCGAGGCACGCTGCGCCTTTAAGCCCCATGGACCTGAGCGCACATGAGTGCATACGCAGTCGAATGCCAAGCGGTGCGATCTATCGCTGGGAGTTTGAGCGCCACGGCGAGGCGATTGCGGTGGATGTACAAGGTGCACTGACGCTTGATAACCCCACATTGATGCTTCAAGCCGCCAGGGCGGGAATGGGGCTGACTTATCTGACGGAATGGAATGCCGCGATGGACCTTGCTGAAGGAACGCTGGTGCGCGTCCTGGAGGAGTGGACGCCCTCTTACGACAAGCTGCGCCTTTACTTTCCTGGAAGGCGCCATGTGCCTGCCGGGTTGAGAGCGCTTATTGAGTTGATCAAGGAGAAGGGGTTTTGATGTGAGGGTGTTTGGGCTTATTGGCAGGAACTGCTGGCTTTTCGACCGCCCAAAACAAAACCCCATCTGCTTTCGCAAATGGGGTTTCGGAATTTAATCTTGACGATGACCTACTCTCACATGGGGAAACCCCACACTACCATCGGCGATGCATCGTTTCACTG